>DASSZG010000003.1:0-10101 GCA_035702905.1 Saccharimonadales bacterium (SeqCode) | reverse complement strand
CTAGTGGACGCTGGAAAAGCTAAAATAGTTTTCGATAAGTACACCAATAACTGGGATCCAGATATCGCCTATACCAACGTCAAGAACTTCTTGGATGCTGGTAACCATGTCGATGCTATTATTTCCGCTAATGATGGTATGGCGACCGGTATTGCTTCTGCGCTAACGCAGGCTAACTTAATTGGCAAGATCCCGCTTTCTGGTCAAGATGCCGATGTTGCAGCGGTCCAGCGATTAGTTGCCGGAACGCAAACTGTAACAGTATATAAGCCGATAAATGTCGAAGCTTATTACGCGATATTGGCGGCCTACTCTTTAACAAAGAATTTGCCACCGCCTACTAATGCAACAGTTAATAACGGGCAAACAAACGTGCCTTCCTATTTGCTAAACCCGACTGCTGTAACGAAAAATAATATAGGTTCGACAGTTATAAAAGATGGCTTTTTAACCACTCAGGACGTTTACGGTAAACATTAAGATAAGCCATGAAGCTGTCATCTTATAAGGTCTCACTTCGCACAAGATTAGTTGGCGGATTCTTAACCGAACTTATAGTTTTCTTCATGACGGGTTTGATATTGCTATTTCTCCAAAATACTTCCTTTGTGCAATATAGAAGTTTGACTATAAATATGGTCGACGAATACCACCTTACCGATTCATCTTATAGACTTATTTCCGAATTTAATCAGTTTTCCCAGGAGTCGTCTAAGTCACTCGCTGAAAATGATTCTAAACAAATTCAAGCCACTATTAATAAAATCCACTCGACAATGAAGCTACTCGATAGCTCGGTGTTAGTAGCTGATCCTAATTCCGAAAATAATTATATAGGGCTAAAAAATACTATTAATTCATTAATTAGCGAGATCCAGTCTGGTATTGCCGCCTACAGTCAAGGGTCGTATAATGCTTCCTCGTATTACAACCAAGCAAATCAGCTGTACGGCTTCGTAGCTACAGATAGTGCTCAGTTTATTAATTCTGCCCTCCAGCGCATCTCAGACGTTCAAGGGCATGTTGATGAGGTTTACAAGGTTAGCATAGTCGCAGGTAGTTCGCTCTACTTCTTAGTCCTTATGTTTGTCGTCTTTTATGCTCTGCGTTTATCTAAAAAAATAGTTTATCCGATTGATAAGCTAACTTCTACGGCAGAGGCTATATCGGCTGGCGATATGTCGATCGCAATCAGTCATAATTTGTTAAGCCGACAAGATGAGACCGGTCGTTTAGCGAACGCTTTTAATATTATGCTTAATAACTTAAAGCACAACATCAATGAACTTAGTCTGGAAAAAAAGAATGTTGAGCATAAAGTGGTAGAACGTACCCAGGAGCTTAATGAACAGCGGGCCAGGTTAATATCCTCGATTAATAGCGTAGATGCCGGGTTTATATTAACTGGTCCCGATAATGAAGTAGTTCTGATTAACAGCGTTGCCGAGTCAATTTTGAATCATGAACTGAACGCTGATGGAAAGATTATTGATCGGCAAATTAAGCATTGGACTACAGATGTTATTAATGATCTGCTAACAGATGATTTTGACTTCACACTGAGATTAAAAGAAGTTGCCTCTAAGCGCACAGCCATTCATATAAACGAACTGAATTACAGCGGTCGAGTCCTAACTCTCTACATTGCCCCAATTAATGATTCAAAGCATAGTCAGGAGTACCATGGTGCAGTAGTTATGATTGAGGATGTAACTGAGGCTAAGATACTGGAACGGTCACGAGAAGAATTCTTTTCTATTGCATCACACGAACTTAGAACCCCCCTGACTGCTATTAGAGGTAATACTTCAATGATTCTCGATTACTTTGGCGATCAGCTTAAAGACAATAATGTAGAAGAGATGATTAGAGACATCTACCAATCTAGCCTAAGACTTATAGAGATTGTAAATGATTTCTTAGACGTCTCACGACTTGAACAAGGTAAAATGGTGTACCATCTGGAAGCATTTGAAGTTTCTCCCCTTATAGAGTCCGTAATACACGAAGTCGCGACGTTAGGTAAGGATAAGGGTGTTGAAATTCTATTTGCTCAAGAAGTTGATCCACCGATGATTTATGCTGATAAAAATGCGACCAAGCAGATTATTTATAACTTAATTGGCAACGCTCTTAAATTTACAGAAAAAGGATCGATTACAATAAAATTAGAAAATGCTAGCGACTCCTTAAAAGTATTATTTAGCGATACCGGCCGGGGCATGAGTCCTGAGGCTCAGCAACTACTCTTCCATAAGTTTCAACAAACTGGCAGTAGCCTATTAACCCGTGACACCACCCGCGGCACAGGATTGGGCTTATATATATCAAAGCTACTGGTTGAACAGATGAATGGGCAAATTAAACTAGAAAGTTCAGCCGAAGGCAAAGGAACAACTTTTAGCTTTACCCTGCCCTTAGCCTCAAATAATACGTAGCCGAATCATTTGAGAGGTACGTTACTTTGACAGGAGAGTGCTCAGCCTTGCTACAATATTAGTAAAGTTGTATAATATTTGTAAATATGTTTAGTGGTGAAATTGTCGGCGGTGGCTCCGGGGCTGAAGAACCAGGAGCAGATAATTTAGTTGCCTTAAATAAAGGTGATGTACAGGTTTTGGCCGCTGAAAGCTTTCGAATTGCCGCCAAATCGGCCAGCTCACCGGTCTGGTCTACTTCGTACCATAGGTTTGATGCTATAAATCCACAAATCGGCCTAGCGCGTCAAGAAGTAGTAGACTCATTTATTGTGCCATATGAATCAGATCCTGATTTAGCACAAAGCCAAAGGCACATCCTGAGTAAATCTGTTATGGCAGGAGCCGGGACGGTAGCAATAACCTTAAGCAGGCTAAATGCATTAAAAGCGGAAATTAAAAAACTACCATCTGAAGCGATTGCCGACCGATTAATAGACGCATTTACGCTAACAGATCGGAAGAATACACATGAATTAAACCAGGTGATTGGCGAAATTAAGAGCGATTCTCCAGCCTATGCCTTCATTTTTGACTTCTTAAGAAATAAAACTACAGAGCGAAACGGTTTAAATAGTGTAGTCGGCGCAGGATATAGCGTAAAGTCTGGTCTGTACGTCGAGGGTTTCAGGCGTCCTGGAATTATGCTTGCCCTGGCTGCGGCGGGTGCATTAGGGTTGACGGAAAAACTAGAAGTTCCTGGAGCCAATGTCAATAAGGTTATACGTGCCGACATGCCTCGCCGTATCATCCCATTCGATGCTTCTTACCAGCCATTTAATAGATACGACTTCAATGTTGAAGATTATTTTATGCCAGGTTCAAATTCGTTATTTATATTTCAGGATTTAACTGATAGGTTTTACGAGGATAATGCTAATCAAAATTCAGTCCATTTGCAGAGCTTTTCCGAAGTCTGTTTTGGGGCGCTGAATAGCCTTAATTCTAGTCGGCAAATAAGCCAGGCTATAGAGAATATTGACCGAGAACTGTTAGGTTCTGTTTTAGCGCAATCATATTTGAGAGCAGCAGAAGTGAGTTGGGTAATAGATGAAGCCAGTGTAGATTATTACATGAATACTCCTCTTCCTGAAGATTTAGTTGCCGCCACAAAACCCACTAAAGCTGACGAGGAAGATCAGGTAGTCATTAACTCAGTTAACAATATTCTTCTCTTTAAAAACTTATTAGACAGTATTGTTAGCGCCATAATTACTGAGATAAAGTATAACGATAATACGGTTGGGCAAACTAACGCGATGCTTCATGCAGCAATCGCTGTTGCCCTAGTTATTTACCGGTCATCAGAACTGCAGTCACATGTTATTCGGATAGAGCCCGATGAATAATATGGTTCCCTGATCAACACATGCTATCCTTGTTTAAATGGGCGTTAAGGAACGAGAATATGACGCGGAAAGTACACCAAACAACTTTAAGTCCCGATTACCTTTACGAGCGCTTGGGGGCTTAAGTATAGCTAGCGGACTATCGGCAGTTTGTTATGCCATTTATGAAGTAACCAGCACTAATTACTTTACTATTATTCAGGGAGAAGCTGATGTGTATGTAGGTGTTCCTATAATACTAGCTGGCGCTTACGCTTTGTACAAAAGTGGTCTTTTTGGCGAGGACGAATAATTTCCTACTAGCAACGGCAATAACTTTGGATTAAGATTAGGCTTATGTAAGGCGTGAGGCGGTAATGGACGTCTGGCTCATCGTTAGCTCTAACTTTCATCGTTATACGATAGGCTTAATGCATTTTGGGGAATCACCGATCTCTATCCTTATTAATCTAGCTATACTTTTGTTCATTGTTTATTTGCTAGTAGCCTCAATTATTCGATTAAGAGGCCTAATTAACCCTTCCAATCAGGTCTTTCTAGAATTAGAAATCCCGGCATTCACTACTTTCAGCTATGAAGCATATAATGACTTTTTTGCTAGAGTACATGGTCTTTTGCTTGAGCGTTCTCTGCCAGAAAAACTATTATTGCAACGAAGATATGTAAGCATAGAAATAGACGCAAGTAGTGATACAGGGGTTCGGTTTATGGTTGCCTGCCCGGCGGATCAGCTCAAGCAGATTAAGCGATTAATAAAAGTAAGCCTGCCGGGTACACTTCCTAAGGCAATAAAACAGCAAAAAGATATTTTAAACACTTCACGCATATACAGCTTTAAACTTAAAAAACCTTATTACATTCCGCTTAAAACCAATTTGCTGGGTGCCCTTGCCTACCAACCGGCATTTATGGATATGAAAGAAGCCGAAAGGTTAACCCTGCAAATAAATTTATCGGCTAAGAATCACCGGTTTAATAATAAACAGTTACATAAATTTCTCACTAATAACCGGACACGGGGATTAGTTCCGTTTGTAGTACGTTTACTTCAGGGGCGCCCGAGGTTGCCTCTGATTACAGAAGCAACAAAAGCAAAGTTGGATAGTGATCTATTTACGGCCGACATAAGACTGGTAGTACAGGGTCACGATGTCCCTAGTGTTGATGCCCGCGCAAGAGTATTTAGATCTTCTTTGTCGGTCTTAGCTAATCCTGGTCGACAACAGCTAGTTAAAACAGTTCACCCTTTAAGGCCTTTATTAATCCATGAGTTTATAAATCGTGTTCCAGGACTAATTAATTTCAACAAGCCGATACTTTCAAGCGGCGAGCTGGTAAGTCTGTTTCACTTCCCTGACAGCGGTAGCGTTGGTACCGAAATGATGAGCACTTATAAAAGCCGCACGCTACCAATAACTAAATCCTATAAGAATAGAAAAAATGACGTCCTGATTGGTGAGAATATTCATGACGGAATAGTAACGCCGATTGGGTTAACAAAAGACGAAAGAAGCCGGCACATGTATATTATCGGGGGAACCGGTAACGGTAAGACAACTATGCTTGAGTATATGATTTCTCAAGATATTAAAAATAATAAAGGGGTGATGGTTATAGATCCTCACGGTGATCTTGCAGACAGACTAGTTAAGGCCGTTCCAAGACGTAGGGCTAATGATCTTATATATTTTAATCCGTTTGATACCATAAACCGGTTGACAATTAATCTTTTAGAACTACCCCCTAACTTGACCACTAAACAGTACCAGCTAGAAAGGGATAGGATTACGGAATCAATTATTTCGGTTTTTAGAAAAACTTTTGAGCAAAACGATGAAGGCTCCTCCTACCGAATTGAAAGACTGCTTCGCTACGCAATTCAAACTGCTTTAGGGATTGAAGGTGCTACCTTGTTTACGGTATCCCGTATATTATCTGATAAAAACTACCGTAAGCGAGTTTTAGACCACCTTCAAGACGAAGACTTAAAACGTTACTGGATTGAGGAGTTCAATAAGGCTGGTGAATATCAGCGGATTAAGTTTAATCAAGGGCCGCTGGCAAGATTAAACCGCTTTGAGACTAATACTATAGTTAAACAGATAGTAGGATCCAAAACTTCGACCTTAAATATTGATGAGGCTATGAACAATAACAAAATTGTTATCTGCAACTTAGCTAAGGGCTTAATCGGCGAGGATGTTTCAGCCCTATTAGGCTCGGTTTTGCTTGCCAAGGTCCAGCTCGCCAGTCTTCGCCGCCAATTATTGCTAGAATCCAAACGAAGTACGTTTTATTTATATGTCGATGAGTTTCAGAACTATGCCAATACGGCCTTTATTAATATGTTCAGTGAAGCACGGAAATTTGGTCTTAGCTTAATTATGGCTCAGCAGTCTCCTGCACAATTAGATAACATTAGTGTGCTCGATACTATTATGGATAATGTTGGTACCTTTGTGACATTTAGATCTAAAAGTCAAACCAGTGAGAAGCTTATAATGTCGCAGTTCTTACCTGTTTTGACCAATCATGAGATAGCTAATCTACCTAAATATCACTTCTTCGCTAAAATCTATGACGCTGACCCGCCGGAAACTATATCGGGAAGGACAGTTGTCTTCAAGCCCAAAGGCAACATCTCTTCAATCCCTAGCAAAAAGCTAATAGGAAAAGGCCGTTCAAAAAAAGCCTTATCTAAATCTTGATATAGCACATACTGCAAATTCAAAATCTAACAGTCAAAGTTCGGGACTATTGTTATCGTTATATAGCAACCAACTTAAAGGAAAGGAGTGATCATGGCAACAAGTGATCGAGGTTTTGCATCAATGGATCCCGCTAAGCAAAGGGAGATAGCTAGCAAGGGAGGAAAAGCCAGCCATAGTGGTGGCCGAACCAGTTCAAGAGCTAGTGGCGCAGCTGGAAAGACAGAAGCAGCTAAGCGCGGTGGACAAAATAGTCATAGAAGCTAATCTATTTTAAAACCGACTGAGGGTGTCCCGGTACCTATAAGGGAGCACCCTCTTTTCTATTTGTAGCAATAAGCCTCGGGAGCTTGAAATAGTAAGCTGTTAATGTTGGTTACTAATGTCTGATATGAAAACTAAACTTCAGTGAAAGTAGAAAATGCCTTTGCATCGCTTGATGATGTATTCATGCTAATTATTTATTCTACGCATACCAAGATAAACTAGCACTAGCATAACCACGGCACCGATAAAAGCTGTGTCGGCGACGTAGCCGGCGATCTTTCCGAATGTCCAGTAAGAATACCCATCGCCAAGTTGTAAGACTCTCAATGTTTCACCTTGGAATAGAGTTTGCTCTTCGGCTTTGAGTTGAGGGTTAGTTGGGTCGGTGAGCGCTTTTGTACTTATCTGAGAATAGGTTTCACCGCCAGCAACTTTACTTAGGTGGTAGGCAATAAAGTAATCAGCGTACACTTTAGCCTGGTACCCGTTTACAAGTTGCTGAGCAGCATAGTTATCCATTTGTGCTTGGTTTTCAGCTGGTAGCGCGTTGATGGCTGGACTGGAGGATTCAGGAAAGTATATATGTTGAGCCGATAGTTCTGACTTAACACTGGATTTGGCAAATGAACTGGCTTTAAGCGCAAGTCCGCCAATTATTATCAAAACTATTAACATTACCAATCCTAAAAGCACAAAGACTCTATCTATTACTTTTCTATCTGTTTTTGTCATATATTATTCATTATTTATTAAAGCAGGCGGGATTGTAGCATAAGCAATTGAGCAGCGCTATGACACGAATAGATTTTGTCTAAGCTAATTCAACTAGCTTACCAACAAAGGTTTTGGTCGTTGACGGAGAGAGAATGATTTTACGAGCTACTTGTTGATTTTCCTTGGTATATTTTTGACGCTGGCGGTTGAAGTGTGACGCAGTAATAACTAGTCCACCAAGAGCATTTACATAAAAGCTTTCGCCTACTCTGCTACCGGGAATAGTGTTAGCTGACCTAAGTACCCGAATAGCAGAAATGGCAGTTAACTCAGGCGGTCGCTTACGTAAGAACAGGCCATTTAAAAATGGGTTGCTTGCGCTTGGTTTGTCGAACAGTTTCCTTTCGTTTAAGGCGTTTAGCCAGGTTACCAATTCACTGACGGATTTGGCTTTTTCGTCATTGGCAAGACTGGCATAAGTTAGACATTCTTTACCATCAGGTGGGGTATAAAGTTCGCTTATAGTTAATAGCGCGCCATCATCATGAGGCTTACCGGTTAGAGTTGCTATTCCTTCAAAAGTAGACTGCCTAGACTCACTAGAAATTATCTCCCAGTTAACTAATGCAAGGGCTTCTGTGTTAGTAGGTGCTTCGCTTGTCTCTATCATAGTCATCAAAAATATCATTTTTTTAATCTTTAGTAAAATGCTAGGGCTTATAATCTAGAATATTTTGTTAAGTTTGCATAAGAGAATATAATGCTAGTTATGCAAGATGAAAACACAACAAAAGCCCAAATAGTAATTGTCGAAGATCAAGAAAGTTTAGCGGAAATCTATAAGACCAGACTGGAACTTATCGGATATAAATGCGCAGTTGCTTCAGATGGTATTCAAGCGCTAGTCGAAATCGAAAAGAATCGTCCTCAGCTTGTCCTTCTGGATTTAATGCTACCTAAGCTATCCGGTGAGCAGATCCTTAAAGTTATGAGATCCTCTGACTGGGGTGAAGATATTAAAGTTATAATCATTTCTAATCTAAATGAAGCCGATGCGCCTGCCGGACTTAGAGAACTACGTATCGAAGGCTATGTCGTTAAAGCCAATTTGACAGATGATCAAGTAGATCAAATCGTAGGAGCAATCTTAAAGCCTCTAGGTCAAACCGAGAGTATTTCACTCGACGGTAGCTAGATTAAAATCAATTAGCCTTAAACTCTCAATAAATCCTGTAATGGATAAGATATAGCAAGTGCTTGCTAAAATGTAGCGCTAAAAAAACATCTAGAGCAACAATCAATGGAAAGACAAGCCAGTTTTCAACCTTTTTCCCGGTTGTGATACGCCATGCTTTTAAGGGCGGAAAGCCAAACTTGTAAGGGATAGGTAGTAGCCAGGGAACGCCTTCTTTAGTAAGGCTGTCCATTATTAAGTGAGTAGCCATGCCAATCATAAAGGCCCACCAGACATAACTTATATTTACATGAGGCATAACAGGTCTGAAGAACGTCAGTAATAGATGAAATATAAAACCAAATAAAGCTAGGCCAATTAAAGAATGGCTTAAGAAACGATGGCCACCAAGGAATTTGTCAAAAACTTTGCCAACATACTTGCCTACGGGCAGGTTTCTCCATAAGGGAGCAGTTGGTTGATCTATGTCTGGGGCAATTCCTCCAATAAGATTTGCAAGGACGGCAAGTACTGCAGTAGAAAAGGAAATTGGTATTAGTGTAGTACTAGCAAATACGGCTGCTAGACTAGAAAAGGCCACTAAATCGTGAGTGCGGGCTGTCATGGGCGATTAATTGTGTGAAAGACTGAAGAAATGAGTATGCGGTATCTTCTGTATCAGCAGTATTGTACCGCTATCTAGCATCAGGTCTATTAATACTATTGCTAGCAGAAAAACTACTACCGTTAGTCCAGCGCTTACCTTTATAGATCGTTTCTGGGCTACGGCATTTATAGGAAGGTAGTACTGCCGGTTTTCGGTATACTCTTTTAGTTTCTTGTCTCTTTCTTCGGCATCAGCTTTTGTTTTTAGATCTTGCTGGCTGGGCTTTTCTGGCTTAGACGAGTCAATATCCGCGGGTTCATTTGCTGACGTTGCTACGGGAGCTTCAGGTGCTTCTTTTTGTGGTTCAGGCTTTTCTGGTTCAACTTCGGCTTTTGAAACTTCAGTATCGGTACTATTTGCATCACTTTCCTTAGCAGGGCGGAGCGGTTCAGATTCTTTAGGTGCTTCCGTTGGTGTTGTCTCGGTAGTTGCGGTTGGTATTATGCTAGCCGTTGGTTGAATAACTCTTTCATGCTTGACGTTAAGTGGAAGGACGTCCATATGTTTTGTTGAAGTTATCGGCTTTTCATCTGAAGCTTTTTCCTTTGGAGATTCTTCGCTTGCCTGACCTAAATTGCTACCTGAATCCATAAATGATCGCTCAGATAACTTTATAAGCGGAGCGGTTGGTTTTCGGTTAACTTTAATGGTTTCGCCGGTTGATTTAGAATTAAGATTTTTTTGAGGCATTATTGCTGCTCTTTTGTTGCTTAGAAGTTTTTAAGATAATTGGTTTAGCGAAAGT
>DASSZG010000057.1:0-4260 GCA_035702905.1 Saccharimonadales bacterium (SeqCode) | reverse complement strand
AATAACACTTTTACCATGGCCGAGCATGTATTCGGTTGCGGTATTCAACTTATCGTATAACTCATTACTTTCTTCGGTTGAGTGCGTTGGGTGTGGAAAAAGTTTATGGCGTTCGACGTCAGCCCATAAGTGATAGGCGTTGCTGTGATCGGCAATAATTTTTGCTACTGCCGTCTTGCCCGCTCCGGGGTAACCTATGAATAGATAGAGTTTTGGGTTTTTCATACCTAAGTATTCTATCGCCCGATCGGTTATCCTACAAACCGATAATAAGTTAAGCTTATGCTTGACAATAGAGTATTCGCTGGTATAGTTTAATTCAAGATTATAAAGACATGAATCAAATAACAACAGTCGATGGTTTTTTGGCGCGTAGCCCGGATGGCGAAGGTTTTGCTCTGGCACTTGATGAACTAGAAGTTGGCCAGGAAGCAATAGAAGTCTTGCAGAAAGATCAAATTGAACCCGGCTTGTCGGAGTGGCAAGTTTTAGGCCGTAGCGCTCTTGGCATAGTAACCGGCATAGACATAAGTAGAAGCACAAGTCCGGTTACTTGCGAACGAGGCTCCGTACTCGTACCAATAGACATATCTGCTCATGCGTTTTTAGGTCGTAAGTTGTTGCCTTTTCTTCATAAGTTAATGAAAGAACATGAGCCAGCCCAGGCTTTAAGATGGGAACGACACCGCATACCTTTTGGTCGTTTACTGTGGCGTGGAGGTCTTTTGCGGCTCGATAATGAACAGCTAGAGGAAGCACTAAGCACAGCTTTCATTGCTTACGGGGAAATTAATGAAGATGATAAATTCGAGGGAGATATTCGGATCGAAAACAATGCTGTTAATATGCCGATTGAGCCTTACCAGCTTGTTCCAAGTCCAAAACTTCTTTCAGGAGTTTATACCCTGCAACCAATGCTACAAGAAGGCCAAAGCGCTCGAGCATTTGCATTTTCTCACATGGATGCACTCGAGCGAGAGCGAGAACATGGAATGGACGATATGGTGGTAAGTTCGGTCTTATTCTCTCCGGGCCCATACTACTGTGAAGTGGTTAGGGCCTATAGCCCAGAGGGAGATTTACCGCAATTACCTAGCGCAGCCTGGCTAGATGCAAATCGTTCTAAAGGACTCCACTTAGAACAAAGACCAGGTCTAAGAGGCCGTCAAATTGAAGTTGTTAAAGATGATCCTAGTCATGAACACGCTTGGCCGGAGACCAGGGTTGAAATCAAGGTCTTTCAGCCGATTGGCGGAGCATCTAAACAGAATCTTTCAGAATGGTATGGAAGCACTAGGGTTCAAAGAACCGAGTTGCACTATTTTGGCTACGGCGACGGAGTTTAGTAGTCAATGCCTTGGTTGGCTAAGTACTTGTCGTCAAAGTGGTGTTTTAGTTTAGTCATATTGGTAGCAATATCGACACTTCCAAGTAAGTTTTTTGGAAAGTCTCGCCCGGTGAGACATAGCGATGTATTATCGGCTTTACCACCGATTAGCTCTTTAAGTTGTTTTTCGCTAACTAAGTTTTCATGTGCCGCGTTATTTATCTCATCGCAGATGACGATGTCGTAGTCTCCGCTGGTAGCACACCTTAATGCTTCAGCATAGGTTTCCTGAGCGGCCTTCTCGTGTTGCTCATTACTTATATGGGTTTCGCTTAGCTCACCAGCCTTATAAAAACCCTTGCCGCCTTTATAAAAGTGGAGCTGGTCTTTGTATAGCGGCATGATATCGCGGATGAAGACGTGTTCACCTACGCCCCAATACTTAATGAACTGGATGAAAGCGACTTTTTTCCGGCTACCGAGTGCGCGCACTAAAAGGCCGAGGGAGGCCGAGGTCTTCCCTTTCCCTTCGCCGGTATAGACAATAACAACAGAATCTTTAGATTTATAATCCTCAAAAGCCATATAAGCAAGTTTATACTATTTAATTTTTAGCAGGTTCGTAAGACTTGATTGCTTCATCAATTGCCGGTCGGTCAAAACCGATGATGATTTTACCGTCAATATCTATAACCGGTATGCCGCGTTGGCCGGATTTAGTAACTGCCTCGAGTGCATACTCCGGTTTTTCATCAACATCTATATAGCTATATTTGATCTTTTTATCATCAAGATAACGCATTGCCATATGACAAAATGCGCACCATTCGGCTCCGTAAATAATTATATTAGGCATATACTTAGTATATCACTTTTGGCCCTTGGTTTTTATAGGGAGGGCCACTCTTGCGTGAGTTTTATCACAACTGATATAATAAGTAAGAAATGAAGCCATTATCATCAACGGCTGGCGGAAATATTAAAGTAAATTCTCTTAGTAAAACCCAAGCCAGACAGCTATTTATGAGTGCTGCCCTCAATATGAGTTGGCAGTTAGCGATTGGCGTACTAGTCCCGGTTGTCGGTGGCTATGAGTTAGATAAGACACTTAAAACCACACCATTACTGACTATACTGGGCCTTATACTTG
Organism: Saccharimonadales bacterium (SeqCode); assembly: GCA_035702905.1. GTDB lineage: Bacteria > Patescibacteriota > Saccharimonadia > Saccharimonadales > UBA4665 > DAIDIO01. The sequence continues at coordinate 1,783 of DASSZG010000057.1, read as the reverse complement.
CTATGATTTTATGTGCAGTGGTTGTGTCTAGAGCTCTTAAGGCCTTTACGCCACCGGAAAACGGAGGAAAGAAATAGTGCTGGGACTTGTTTCTAGTTTTGCGGCTAGTACCCCTAATGTTCATATTGCGCCTGGACCGGTATTGAAAATCGGTAGCTTTGTAGTGACCAATTCCATGCTTTATGGTTGGATAATTATTGTCTGCTCAATCGTTTTCTTCATTTGGGTAGCTAAACGAATAACCGTAAAACCCCAAGGCGGGATTATTCAGTATGTTGAAGCAATCGCTGAATACATCATCAATACCGTTCAAGACGCTTTTGATGATCCGGCTCTCGGTCGCAAGTTTGTTCCATATTTCTTAACTTTATTTTTCTTTATCTTGTTCAATAACTTATCCGAGTTAATACCGATTTCCGGTGACGGTATTCATGCTGGAAGCCTGCCGTTACTAAAGCCATTCACGGCTGACCTCGACGCAACCGTAGCTATGGGTATAGTAACCATGAGTATGGTCTACTTTTACTCCGTTAAGCTGTCAGGCGGTTTTAGAAAATACGTACGACATTTTTTTGTCGGGAACCCACTAAATCCACTCTACTTTTTCATTGGTCTCCTGGAAATGTTCTCAGATGCGATCAGGGTAATTAGTTTAAGTCTTCGATTATTTCTTAACGTCACAATCGGTGAAATGATTATCGTAGTCTTCTCGTGGCTTGGTCATTTTCTGGCTCCCGTGACGGCCCTGCCGTTTGAGCTACTTGAACTGCTGGTCTGTTTTATTCAAGCCTATATCTTTACTCTGCTCGGTACCATGTACCTGGCGATAGCGGTTAATGCGGCCGGTCATCACACCGATGGTGATGACTTGACCGAAGGGCCCTTTCCTGAAACAATAAAGGCAACAGCAGCTGCCGCTAAAGGAGAACTCTGATATGGGCAATATTACGGTAGTGTATGAATATTCATTAATAAGTAAAGTAAGGAGTTTGTAAGACAAATTATGACAGACATAAGTTCAGTGGCATTAAGTACACACTTGCTTGCTACGGCAACAAGCACGCTTAACGCACAATATATTTCTAAAGGTTTAATACTTGGTGGTGGTTTCATCGGTCCGGCTATAGGTATTGGCGTGGTTGGCGGTAATTACGTTCAGGCTGCAGGCCGTAATCCTAAAGCTGCCGGTAGCTTGTTAGGCCAAGCTTTAATTTTCGTAGCGCTGGCTGAGCTCTTTGGTTTACTCGCTTTCGCATCAATCTTCATCGTAGCCTAAGGAAAGGAATAGTTGTTTAAACAGTGCTGATTTTAAATTTTGCAGACAGTTCAAGTGGTATCGGTGCGCTAGGTTTTAGTGGCACTGACTTTTTAGTGCAATTACTTACCTTCCTGCTAGCCTTTTTAGTACTTAGACGCTATGCTTTCAAGCCAATTATTAAGGTAATGCGCGAGCGCCGAGAAGTTATAGATAGAGGCGTGAGCCTTGGCGAGCAACTGGAAAAAGAAAAAGAGGATCTGGATAATAAGGTTGAGGAGCTACTTGGTGAAGCCAGGGTTAAAGCCGATGAAATTATTTCTACGGCTGAAGAATCGGCTCGCCAAACTGTTAGAGAAGCCGAAACGGCCGCTCGAGAAAAAGCTGATGGCATAGTGGCGGACGCTCAAATTAGAATCGAGCAAGAAGCAGCTAGAGTTAGAGCTAAACTGGAGTCGGATATTGTTAGTTTGGTATCTGATGCTACGTCTGCCGTGTTGCAGGAAAAAGTTGATGGCCAAAAAGACA
>DASSZG010000023.1:0-5643 GCA_035702905.1 Saccharimonadales bacterium (SeqCode) | reverse complement strand
TGCTCAGATTGCTTTATGCTAGGACGAGATTATATAAATGAAAAATCTTTGATTCGTGCAAAAAATTTCAGAGTAAATTGATGTATTCTATAACGATTTATCTAAGACTCTTTTTGACTAAAGACATCTCCCTGGCTTTTGCCCGAAACTATCAGATTCCTAAGATTATCATTAATAAGCGTCGCCCAAGCATTAGAGCAATCACCATAACAGACAAATTTAGGTGTTAAGCCAAAGTGAGTAAAACGAACTTCTGTTTTATCGCCTTTCTTGTTTATTTCAAAAATAATGCGAGTACCTTTCCATTCATCTTTGTCTGGCACAAAGCTCAAATAAGCGTCAGTAACTTCCCAAACTATTTTTTTACCTGGAACTAACTCGGTAATCTTTTGAGTTGAACGGTGCACATCCTTGTAGCGATAAATAAATTCAGAGCCAATCGTGTCCGTTTTTCCGTCAATTTCTCCCGACCACCATCCGCGTACGTTGTTAATTGCATCAAATACTTCTATAGGAGTTTGGACAACTAATATGCTTGCAGTGAAGTCCTGACTACTCATAAGTAGTTATATTGTAACAGTCATAGCATATTAATTCGTTTTCAAATGTGACTGTGAAGGGGTTTACCCGGACAGCTCTATTGTCTTATTCATAACGTCTGATATCCTTAAATTATTAATGCACGAACCACATAAAAAGGGTAACAGGCTAGCGGACATTATTCTGGGAGGACAGGATGGACTGGTTAGTATTCTTGGGCTTTTACTAGGTTTGAGTGCTGCGACGAGTAGTTCACGGATAGTGATTGCCGGTGGCCTAGCGACAATCCTAGCCGAGACCTTATCAATGGCGGCAGTAGCCTACACGTCTAAAATGGCGGATAGAGACCACTACGCGGCTGAAAGGGAAAGAGAAAGTCAGGAAGTTGATGACGTCCCTAAAATAGAAAGACAAGAGATAGTCGATATATATGCAGCTAAAGGCTTCAGCGGTAAACTTCTCAACGACATCGTCAATCATATAACGTCCGACAGAGAGCTTTGGATAAATACCATGATGCGAGAGGAGCTTGATCTACTGCCGATTATTAAGCGGGACGTCTATTTTTATAGTCTTACCGTTGGTACGGCTACCTTTGGAGGGGCTATGCTACCACTTATACCTTTCTTTTTCCTGCATGCTCATATGGCGTTGATTATTTCGCTGATTCTTTCAGCAGTAATATTAGCAGTTGTTGGAGCATATAAGGCTCAAATGACGCTCGGCAAGCCTATTAAAAGCGCTATTCAAATGGTAGTCATTGGAATGGGTGCGGCTATCGCCGGCTACCTAATAGGGTTAATATTTAAAGCTTAGCAATTCCTTCAAAAACTCCTCTAGAGTTAAAAAATACACGGATTGGTTACTTTCGAATAATACCAATATTGGCATGCTTAATTATTGCTTTATCAGATTGAAAATATTCAGTTACAGCTTTTTCGACCCCCGGCAGTGCTTCGCGATTATAGTCATCAATACAGATGATTCCGCCTTTTGCTAACTTTGGCCATGTTAATTTTAAGCTAAGGAGGATGGATTCATAAAAGTCTCCGTCTAAGAATGCGAAGGCAATTTCGCCCGGTAGGTCTGAAATCTTTAAGTCCTTAAACCAACCCTTATGAATCACTGGTTGTCTTAAATTAGCTTGTCTGAAGTGCTTAACAAGTTCTTTTTTAGAGGCCCGCAATTCACCTTCTTTGAACTCTTGACCAACTGCACCTTGGTCGAGTTGTTGTTTAGCCGGCAAACCTTCAAACGAATCATAAACATGAAGATCCCTGGGTTGAGGGTATCGGCTAAGCAGGCGCTCTATAAACAGACTGGTAGTGCCGATGTAGCATCCCATTTCCACGATATCTCCTGGAACATCTTTAACCAAGACTTGATTAAGATAATCCAAAACTACGATTAGAGACGGTTTGTCGATCTGATCAGAAATTAAGCGGTGACTATTTACTAGCTCGAGTACTCTTGGATCCATAGAACGTATTATATGGTCAACTGTATTTCTTGACAGTACAAATTATCATGGTAATATACTATGGTTTCGTTGAGGCTTAAATGATCCTCCGAGGCACATTAAAAGTTCTCTGTTAATTCAAACGCTATCTTCTAATGGGGGATTGCGGACATAAACTTATTATGTTCATGATTCCTCATTAGAGGATCCTCAAACCGAGGAGTTCTGTCAACGCAGTAAGTTGGAGGTAGTATGCAGAACAAGGAGATGGTGTTCGTAGGCGTCAGGCGTGTCAGCGACAGTGGACGTATGTCTGCCGTTCTACTTGACGAGCAAGATCAACCTACCGGTGAAGTCTTGAACTTCCATCGTCGTCAGGGACGCTTTATCGGCCACAATGGCAGTAAAGTGTGCTTTAAGGGCGATACTCGTCAACTGCGCGGTAACCGTACCGCCACCGTCCCTCTTCCTCGTATCAACCAAATCTTGATTGCCGAAGTTGCCATCGATCTTCTGACAGGAGAAAAGCAAGTTTTGCGCTGGGGCTGCGCTAAGAAATGGCGGACCGCTATTAGGCGGCTGAGAAAGAATCGTCGGAGGAATCTGACATCCAAGTTCCAGCCCGTAGTTAAGGCTCGCCCGGATCACCGGATCAAGCAAGTCGTGGTTCGTTAATTAACAGAGGGCTGCCCCAGGGGTGAAAACAGATCGAGTTGCTTCACCGCACTCTTCCTTATTCACCCCTGGCAGTTCTTCTTACAATGCAGTGAATAGATAAAAGCCTAATATTTCACTTGTGTAAAAATTATTACGTGGTATAGTCAAAAGAAATAAGCAAGGAGTTATTATGCGCAGTAAGCCCTCTAAAATAATACTCTATCTTATCTATGCAGTAGTTGTCATTGTTGTTATTGTTTTTGTGATACGTATCCTAGACACTAACAAAACTAGTCCTACCAAACACCAATCGCCTACCATTACTTCGAGTAGCTCAAAGGACAACAAGTCTAACACAGCTTCCTCTAGCTCCTCAACCAAATCATCTACCGGTTCGACGCACGTTGTAAGGCCGGACACATCCAACCAGCAAACCTCTCTCACTAATACCGGTCCGGGCGACACTGCCGCTCTGTTTATCGTCTCCAGTATCTTCTTCGGCCTCCTCTACTACTACAGGGGTCTTGCTGAAGTTGAACAGCAGTAAATTGTGTTAAGATAGAAATAACTATCTAGATTAAAAATAAAAGGGGGAGGGCTTCAAACAAACATGTTTACTAAGAAGACTATTCGGGACATTGATCTTTCGGGTAAGACTGTTTTACTGCGAGCTGACTATAATGTTCCCCTTGATGGTAACAAAATAACCGATAATTACCGTATAAAACAAAGCCTGCCAACACTTGATTATCTTCTTGAGCATGGTGCCAAAGTAGTTATTTGTTCACATCTTGGCCGACCCGACGGGGTCCCAAGCCCTAAGTACAGTTTGAGTCCTGTAGCATCCGAATTATCTAAATTAATACATCGACCGGTTGAATTTGCCGACGACTGCATTGGCGAAGAAGTCAAAAATAAGGTTAAAGAGCTTAAAGCCGGGGAAATATTATTGCTCGAAAATGTTCGCTTCCATCCTGAAGAAGAAAAGAATGACCCGGAGTTCTCTAAGCAGCTGTCCGAAGGCATGGAGGTTTTTGTACAAGACGGCTTTGGCGTAGTACACAGGGCTCATGCTAGTACCGAAGGCGTGACACATTATCTACCTAGCGTTGCTGGACTACTACTGGAAAAAGAAGTCGACATTATTACTGACGCAATGGAGAATCCGAAAAGGCCCCTTACTGCCATAATAGGCGGAGCTAAGGTTGCAGATAAGATAGAAATATTAAAGCGTTTTATTTATATTGCCGATTTTGTGGCTATCGGCGGGGCGCTCGCCAATCCCTTTTTGAAGGCTCGGGGTATAGATATTAAAGACAGTCTTTATGATCCAACTGAACTACAAATAGCAAAAGAAATATTAGAATCGGCAAACAAAGAAAGTGCAAAGCGCCCCTTTGTTTTTTTTATCCCGCATGACGCCGTTGTTGCTAAAGAAATAGATAAGACCACTACTACCCGTTTAGTGGATTTTGCCAGCAACAGCTTTGCCGACATTGTTAATTATCCTAAGCCGGTGCCCAAAAGCGAGGTGAGTTTAGAAGAGGGTGAGAAAATACTGGATATTGGACCGTTCAGTGCATCGTTCATTGCCGGCGCTATAAATGTTTCAGAAACTGTAATTTGGAACGGCACTATGGGAGTGACCGAAACCCATAGCTTAAGAGGTCCCATGGGACCTTTCGCCCATGGAACTGAGGTTGTTATCGAAGCCATAACCGGCGACTACGGCCATAAACCTTATAGCGTTGTGGGGGGCGGAGATACCGTCGGCTACATAGAATCCCGTGATTTAGTAGACAGTTTTAATCATGTTTCTACCGGCGGCGGAGCAAGTTTAGAGCTCATGAGTGGCCATAAGTTGCCAGGAGTAGAAGCGCTAGAGGATAAAAAGTAGTAAGATATAAGCATAAGCATGAAAAAGTTCTTAATAGTCGGTAACTGGAAGATGAACCTAAACGTCCATGAGGCGTCTATTTTAGTTAAGCGACTTGATGACCATATTAAAATTCAGCGCAATGTTGAAATAGTACTTGCCCCAAACCTTTTAGTACTTCAGCCGATTTCTCGCGAAATAGATAAAAGAAAATTTAAACTGGCCGCCCAAAATGCTTATTACATAGATGAAGGCGCATATACCGGCGAAGTCAGCTTTACTATGCTTAGACACCTCGTCGACTACGCTCTCATAGGACATAGTGAACGCAGAATATATTTCAATGAAAGCCTAGAAGTAATTAGAGATAAAGTAGCCGCCGCCATCCGCAACGACATCCGGCCAATCTTATGTGTTGGAGAAACTTCTCAAGAAAAAGACGATAACGAAACTAAAAGAGTTTTACATGACCAGCTTACAACCGCTTTATCTGATTTAACGGCTGAAGAAATTGACAGAGTAATCATAGCTTATGAGCCGGTTTGGGCTATTTCAACTTTTGGAGGGAAGCGACCCGCCCTTCCAGAAGAAATAAAAACTGCAATTGATTGGATAAGATCAATTCTCTCAGACCTCTATGGACACTCCGTTGCCAGAGAGCAAACCGTTATATATGGAGCAAGTGTTGAGCCTGAATTTGTCGGTGAGATCCTTAGTCTTGAAGGCGTTGATGGCTTGCTACCGGGTGCTGCTAGCTTAAACTATGCTAAGTTCACAAAAATTGTCGAAGCGGCCGCCAAAGTAAGTCGTTAGTCTGGTAGAATAGACCAGTGTATAAAGATATTCTTGAGGGGTTAAATCCGGAACAAATCAAAGCCGTACAAGCGACTGACGGCCCTCTATTAATTTTAGCCGGCGCCGGTAGCGGCAAGACTAAGACGCTGACCCACCGCATAGCCTATATCTTAACCGAGCATAAAGCGCAACCTCATGAAATTCTAGCCGTTACCTTCACTAACAAAGCCGCACACGAAATGCGCGACCGAATAGCTAAGCTGATGGAGCAGAGATCAGATAACCGGGGCTTCATGCCATATATGGGAACTTTTCA
>DASSZG010000065.1:0-33573 GCA_035702905.1 Saccharimonadales bacterium (SeqCode) | reverse complement strand
CGGGCCAGATTTTAGCGACGAGGGCTTTAGCTGGAGCGGCCCCGAATTTGCTCAACACGATAAGCCTTCCAGTTGGTATTTGGTAATAATAGTTGTCGGTCTTGTACTTGGAGCGATTATTTATGTTCTAACAAGAGATATGCTGTCTACTATATCTGTTGCCGGTGCATTTATTATTCTTGGGCTGTATTCACTTAGAAAACCAAAAGAGATAACTTATATCCTGACAGATTACGATATCAGTGTAGGCACTAAGCAGTACACTTATGAGCAGTTCAGGTCTTTTACGGTTAACACTGAAGGTAATTATCTAAATATAACGTTCTTACCATTAAGACGATTTGCTACTACGGCGGGGCTATACTACCAGGGCCAAGATGAAGACCGACTAATCGGCTTTTTATCCGACCGCCTACCTATGGAAAAACATAAACCCGATTTAATAGAAACCTTCATGCAAAGAATAAGATTTTAAAAAAGCCACCCCACATTTAAGGGATGGCTATATCAATAATGCTAATTTATTCTAACGGGACATGTGCTCCTTATGGCTTAGCTTTCTTTCCATTCTACCGATGAAGTCACGCTTTTGCTTAGCTCTCCACCTTTGCTCCAGGTCTTCCATTAGAGCTTCTGCTTCTTCGCTAGACATGCTACGTTCTCCTTTAATTCTTTTTAAGTTTTATAGTAACAATTATTATTAACTGCTAGGCTTACCATAAGCTGTAAGCTTTTTAACAAAAACTGTATTAGAATTAGTAGCAATGTCTAAATTACAAACATTTATCCGTTGGATTGACAGACTTCAGCAAAAGCATCGAGTGGTAGCTTTCAGTGTTGCCGTAATTAGCAAGTACAACGATGATGGCGTGGGTTGGCACGCCGCCATGCTTACCTACTATAGCTTTCTATCGTTATTCCCTTTGCTCCTGCTTTTAACTACCGTTGTGAATTCGGTACTCGGCAACGATAGCCATACAAAAATGATAATTATTAAAGGCCTAACAGACTATTTTCCATTAATAGGTAACCAGTTGTCTAATGATGTTCATAAGCTTCATACCTCAGGGCTAGCATTAATTGCCGGCTTCATCTTCCTTATTTATGGTACGAGGGGCGTAGCTAACGCCTTCAGTAAAAGCGTTCAGGACATCTGGGGTATACCCTTGCATCACCGCGATGTATTTCCTAAAACCTTTTTTAAGAGCTTTCTACTGGTTATCACCGGCGGCATAGGCCTTCTTACTGCATCAGTCATTGCTAGTCTTGCTAGCGCTGCAGGTAAGGGTTTAGATTTTCGTTTACTCTCAATTGGGATAAACTTTTTTATACTATTCTGGCTATTTAGATTGCTCTTAGATCTCAGCCTGCCAACACATGTTCCGCTTAAGGAAACCCGAATTGGCGCTGGAGCGTCTGCTATTGGATTAATAATTATTCAGCTACTTGGAGGATATATCATCTCTCACGAGCTGAAACATTTAAACTCCCTATATTCCTATTTTGCAATCACGCTCGGTCTGTTATTTTGGTTATACTTACAGTCTCAAGTAATATATTATTCTATAGAAATTGCCTTAGTAAGCTCTCGCAAGCTATGGCCAAAACGCCTGACTACATAATCTATTTAAGATAGGTTCGCCACCACTCTCGAGGCTCACCTGACGCTTTGTTTCTGCTAGTAAATTCTTTATTCATAACTCTCCTCCCTCTATCAGTTTTAAGTTTAAGCTAAGAAGCTAAGACTTGCCTGTTAGTAATCCCACATCATCATTAAAAGCTAGTGGTGATATAGTTGAGATATAACCGATAACTAACGGCCCAGGCTATGAGTAACGTAATAATCAATAATCGTAAGACATACATAAGGCCAGTTTATGTTTTACTTCTCATCCTATGTATTACTTATATATCCTTAATTTACCGCGATTCTATCATATTACGGCCGTCCGGGAATGCCCGGGCTGAACTACTGTTCATTAGTATTACTGTAGCTGTTCCAGAAATAATCATCTGGTCTATCGCTATACTTAGTTCGGTTAAGCTTAAAAGCTACTCCCGTCTTATTGCAAATTCCAAGGATGGCAGGGCAATGAATTACCTGGCTGATGCGCTGTTCTTAATGTCAGCATACATAGTTCTTATTTGCAGTGCATACAGCATAACTGTTCTGTTTAAGGGTAGTATTAATCTGAATAAAATAGTGCTACTAGAAAACTATATGCCACTTGCCGTGGCACTTGCTTCGGCCGTTCTGCTTGCCTTATCTGCACGAAATTTCAATCTGTTAATAAGAAGAAGAATATCCAAGGTTACGACAATTGTTTGCTCGAGTATCTATTTAATCGTTATGGCAATATTTACTTGGCAGTTCGCGGGCACACATACAAAAGCTCTAACGGATGATTCCATTCCGCGTTTTGTATCCTCGGTGAAAACCCTCGTCTATCTTTACCTTTTGCCGCAGATAATACTTTGGGCTCTCGGGCTCTATGCCTGTCTAAATATTGCCCATTATTCGAGATGTGTGAACGGAAAAATTTATAAATCTTTACTAGCCGATTTATATAAAGGCGTACTGATTGTGTTCATTTGCATATTTGGCGCGCAGGTCTTAATGCTGACCAACTTCGATCTAAGCAAACTAAGTTTACAACTAATACTCGTTTATGGTCTTCTACTTTTAGGGACTGTTGGATTCGGGCTTATCTATAAAGGAACCAACAAGCTTACGAAGATTGAGAAGATTTAATGGCGGTAAAAATACCTGACTATATAGTTAACCAGACTCTCTATGAAGGCGTTACTGCTTATGAACGGTATACGGTAGTAGATAGCCGATATAATAATCGGCCAGCCAGGATCTTATATACCGATAATCAGATGGCTGCTCAATCAGGCTTGCCGTTTGATGACAAATCGGAAATGTTATTTGATTATAACCAACGGTTTATGGAGTTAGTTAGCGGACTTTTGCCTAAAAATGTGCTGGTAATCGGCGGGGGCGCCTTTACTCTGCCCATGGCAATCCATACCCAGTTCCCTGCCGTGCAAGTTGATGTTTATGAGCTTGACGGTGAGCTTATAAAAATAAGTGAAAGATATTTTGGCCTTAAAAGAGATTCTAAACTAACTGTTTCTATAGGTGACGGCCTTGAATTACTGAAGAAGTCTAAAGTTAAGTATGACCTTATACTGATAGATGTTTTTAACAGCACGGAAATCCCTAAAGAGTTTAATCGGCCGGAATTGCCAGATATTTTATCCGCTAGATTAAAAACCAACGGGGTCGTTGCTATGAACGTCATTGCGGCTTATCACGGGGTAAGAGCTGAAATGCTTAAAACCATAGAGCAATCATTTAAACGTACCTTTAATGATGTGAAAGTTTTCCCAGCCGGAAGTGCCATTAGTTTATGGATGACTCAGAACTTCCTTGTGGTAGGCGGATTAAATATATCTTCGGCCACAAAAGCATTAAGCTATAAGCCGATATAATATTTAAGTTTAGAAAAAAATATAGTATTGTACGATTAGTATTTTATACAGGAGAATAGAGGATGAAGTGGTTCGGTAAACATAAAATTGTGACCGTTGTTATTGTGGTAGTGATTCTAGCAATAATAGGAGGCGGAGTTGCTACTAATAATTCGACAACAGTCAAAACTACGGCGTCAACGGTTACCAATAACGCATCGCCAAAAAAAGCAACTGTGGCTAAAAGTTCTCCCAGTGCGGCTCATGTGGGAGCTACTATTTCATTAACCGGTCAAAGTGGTTCAGGTGCAGATGTTACCCTAGTTCAAGTGTTGGATCCAGCGACGGGCGCAGACCAGTACACAACTCCTGATGCTGGAAATCGTTTTGTTGGAGTGCAACTTAGGATTAAGAATACTTCTACTACAGCAGAATCAATTGCGCCCGATAATGATGTTACGTTATTTGATACCAAAGGACAGTCTTATAGCCCGGATATAGCTGATAGCCTAGCCAATTGCCAAGGTTTTGCAAATGGTGGGCCGAATCTAGGACCTGGTGAAAGTGCTTTAGGCTGTGAAACATTCCAAATCCCAACAACTGATACTGTAGCTAAAGTAGAGTTCACACCGAGTAGCGGATTTGCCAATGATACCGGTGAGTGGTTGGTTCCCTAACTTATATAATAATGCCTAACACTAACAGTAAGCCATCATCCAGTTGCTTGATAGCTGTATGTCTTAGCTGACCAACTTCTTCTATTAAAAAACTTTTGCCCAATGTGAGCAGTTGGGAAACATTAACCACAGAATCTTTTGGAAGTCCGCTTTCAACCTTTTTCAGCTTGAAATTGCCAGGGGCATCAGCAAGTCGCAGGTTGGAAGTCATAGTAGCTACTATTACGGTACTAAGTCTACTTACATTAAACTCATTTGCTTGAACAATAACTACTGGCCGTTTGTAACCAGGCTCGGAATCGCTAGGTTCAGGCAACTCGGCCCACCATATCTGACCTCGCTTCACCATTCTTCCTTAGGAAGTGAAGAAAATTGTAGCTTACTTAGTGTTTCATCAAGGTTTGAAGGCACTGTTGTATAAACCTTGTTCAGTTTCTTTGTTACATCTTCTCTTTGATGTTTGGCAATAAAGTTATTGATAGCTTGTGTATATAGTTGACTACGTGACTTACCTAAGTGGTTTGCCAACTTCTCGGCAGACTCATAGACATTATCTGGGATGGAAATCGCCGTTTTCATAGAATGAGTATAACAAAAGTTATACCAGAGAGTCAACGGGCGAATTTAAGACCTTTGGCATCAGTTAACCTTAGCCGGATTCGAATTTTCTTTCAGGAGTTAGCAAAATCGCGTATTTTCAATAAATATAATCAGAGGTAAAGATTACCACTGTAGCTTTTAGTCAGATTGCTACTTGGTACACCTTTCAGTTTCCGCTTGGAGCTACCTCAAGAGTGAACTAATGCGTTGGCAGGAGACATTTGAGGCATCACCTCTGCCAAGTCCAGCACAGTAACTACCGGGCTGGATTTGAACCGTTTTGAGCCAGCTTACTCCCATGAAACATATTGAAAACTTTATAAAGTTTTAATATGCTTATTAAGTTATGAATTACTCTAAGCAGCTAAAAGATATATTAGACGCAAGTGGCTGGACACAGGAAGATGTTGCTAAACAATTAGGCGTTTCTTTTGTAACTCTCAACTCATGGGTTAACGCCAAATCTAAACCTCGTAAAAAAGCACTAGAATCTATACGCCTACTGTATTTTGATGTGTTAGGTGCTGACAGTTTAGATGTTGGATATCTTGAAAAGCTGAAAGAAGATGTTGAACGCCTAAATATTAAAATTTCTCAAATCACTGAAAACGAGGAAGTTTTTGATAAACTCATACTCTATCTGACATATCACACAAATGTTATAGAGGGTAGTACTATGACGCTTGACGACACGAGAGAAGTCCTTTTTGAAAATAGAACACTAACTAACAGAACGCAAGTTGAGCAAGCTGAAGCCAGGAATCATAAGGCTGCACTAGTTTGGCTACTAAGCGCATTGCAAAGCAAAAGTTTTGTAATTGATGAGGATTTAATAAAAGGTTTACACCTTAGACTTATGAATGGCATTATAGAAAATGCGGGAGTATATAGAAATCATTCGGTTCGCGTAATGGGTGCGCATGTTACGGTTGCCAACTACCAAAAAATACCCGAATTAGTACAGAAGATGCTAACGAAAATTAATGTCAAAACAGAAAGAAAAGAGATTATAGAAAAATTGTCTGAAACTCATGCAATCTTTGAAAAGATACATCCTTTTAGTGATGGGAACGGAAGAGTAGGCAGGCTACTGATGCTTGCCCAAGCTTTACAAACAGGTATTGTGCCACCTTTAGTGCTAAAAGAGAGAAGACTGGCATACTATAAATACCTTGAGGTTGCGCAGACTCAAGATAACTCAATGCCTCTACAGTTGTTTATCGCCGAGTCTGTAGTTGCGGCCAATGAGCTACTATTTAAGTAGTAGATGCTTGCAAGATTCGAACCATTTCAAAGAAGTAAATTCTCTTAATTTTTTATAATTATTAATTATTTAGAACTGCGAAAAAAGAGGTCTGTTATCGTGTTGGTCAGAATGGTACACCGTAGTGAACGAAGTTCGAACCCTTTGCCTCAGCAATTAACTCGTTAGTTTATCTAATATGGCCTTTCGTAAAATCGTAGTATTCTTCGTCTGTTAATTCTTTTTGGTCTGCTGCTTCAGCTAGCCCTTGCCCAAGCGGATATTTTTCTTCACCAATGGCATAAACTGTGGGTTTCATGCGAGGGCCTAAGCCAAATTGCGCTCTCCGTTCGTTCATATGCTCAAAATCTTTAACCGGAATCATAAAGTACTTACCTTCCTTATCAAGCCTCCAATTGTTGCCGTAGAGCTGCACCCTGTGCTCAAAAGCCATAATGCGGTCAGTCAGTGAAGGTATTGCCTCATTATAAACATTAGTTGGGTCTTGCCTGTAAACTTTCTCGAACGCCACTAATACGCTTTTCATCTCATCAAGGTAAGAATGAAGTGCAAGTAAGGATATAACTTGAGAACCTTCTTCCCCAACATTAGAAATGCTCGGTTCTTTGATGATGTTGAGTATTTCCATCATCCTCTCTGCTCTGGCATGACAATGAGCTTTAAGCTGCGATTCTAACTCTAACTTCTCCTCTTCAGCTTCTAAAGACTTCAGTGTTTGATAATGTGCGCGTATTTCAGCCTGGTCCTCTTCACCAAGCTGGATTAAATCCTGTCTTAACTCTGGAAACGCTACGCTCATATTTCTCATTATAGCCATCCCGAACAGAAAGACACCAAACAGGATTCGAACCTATTTAAGGAGTTAGCGAAATGGCTGAAATTAAACAAACAAAAAAAGAGGCTAAAAGTACCTCTGTTAAAATGACTCATATTTCTGCTTGGTACGCGTGGCAGGATTTGAACCTACGACCTTTGGCTCCGCAAGCCAACGCTCTATCCAGCTGAGCTACACGCGCATAATTATTTGTCGAAATAACAGAGGTCATAGTAGCATACTATAGCGAAGGTAGTCTATATGAAGAATTTAGCTATCTGCAATCGTGATATATATAATGTCTATTGTATAAGGAGAGGTACCGAAGTGGTCGTAACGGGGCAGTCTCGAAAACTGCTGTACGGGCAACTGTACCGTGGGTTCGAATCCCACCCTCTCCGCCATTCACTGTATCAGTTTCGGGGGCTTTCTGGGTGGCGTTCTCGGTGGCCGTTTAGATATGAGTCTCCGTTCGAGCGTACTACTCTCTACCTTAGGGGGCTCTACCCGCTTTAGGTTACCTTGCGTAATGCGAGGTTTTCTTAGTAAAAATAGTAGTATCAGAACTAGAGAGACTATCAAGTAAGCAACTCCTATGTTTAGGTTTATACCGCTTATATAACTTGTCGCTTTATGTATAAGAGTTTCAGTAGGGGTAATATACGTATTGCTAGCTAAGTGTTTCTGCAAGGCAGAATCTAAACTTGAATTTAGTTGATTATTTATAGACGCGCTTAATATCAGGATGATGCCAGTAAATACGAAACTAATACCCATAAGAATCATAGCTAGCCGTTTCCTTAAATTTAAGATTACGATTCCGGCTATACATAATAGAGAGATAACCGCTAGAACAACTGGTGCCAACTGGAGCGCACTGAACGCCGTTGAAGCATTGAAGGCTGAATAATATGGGCGTCCATTAGATAATTTGAACGAGTCGGCATTAATTCCAGCGTTCTGCACAACTAGCTTGCTAGTTTCGATATTATTCATAACCTCATTTCTAACAATAGTTGGGGTGATGGTTGGAATTTGGCAGGTTAGCGTCAGTGGATTAGTGCTATTTAATTTTGCAATTTCGCTAACAGTACATTTAGGCAGGTTTTCATAACGCTGGTCTACATAATTTGCAAACCGACCGGCGAAGTCTAATTTCGGTTGGGCAATACTAATATTAAAATCAGGTTTAGACCCATTCCCTTTTAACCAGGAATAATTAGAATCGATAATCGTGTTGGTGTCATTATTGAACTGCGGCTTTGGTAAGGAAGCTTTTAAGTCAGCGCTTATCTCAGCATTTAACTGAGGGTTTAATGGGATGCCTCCTAGCGAGTTAGCGGTGTCGTGCTTGGCTTTATTAATAAAGCTGTCGTAGAAATTGCTTTGCTGGATCCAAGTTTTTAAATGGTTAGGACTCACAAAAGCGGAACTTAAGCTGATGCTAACAGCAAAACCAAACAAACTAACTATTAAAATGACAGTTAGAATTATGCTAAGCGACCGTTTTATCCACCACATGAGAGAAATTATAATCCTTTTAGATATACTTTAATTATGCAAGATAGTATATTCACGAAAATTATAAAGGGCGAAATACCCGCCCATAAGGTATATGAGGATGAGGCTAGTTTGGCCTTTTTGGATATTCATCCAGTCCAGCCGGGCCATGTACTGGTAGTCCCAAAGAAGCAAGTGGCTGCCTGGCAGGATTTAGACGAAGACACATATCTTAAGCTTATGAAAACTGTCAGGATAGTCGGAAAGCGCATAAAACAGGTACTTCAACCGGAGTATGTTGGGATAAGGATTGTCGGGGTAGATGTGCCTCACGTGCACGTACACCTAATCCCCTTCTCTACTTTAGATGAGTTCAACCAGCCTCAAGATATGTCTAGCGAACCGGATCATATTAAGCTAAAGTCAATGGCTAACAAGCTGGCGCTATAAGGTAGAATAGGTAGTACATGAGCTTTATCTATGCTTTATTTTTTGGCGCAGGCGCCACTGCCCTTGCCTACAATACCCTTGGGAAACGAGTCGGATATACCAACGGTAAAAGCATGTTTATAACACTTGCCAGTATATTTGTTCTGACTACTATAGTTTTCTTTACGCTACTAGCCTTTGTTATCCACGTATAAATAGCCGTTTAGTACTAGCTTATCGGCCAAATTGTTGATAACATATGGCTATGGACGAGAGGGGGCTGGGCAAGCGTCTGCAAGAAGCACGGCTAAGAGCTGGGTTAACCCAACAACAGCTGTGTCATAAGGCAAACCTTAGCTTTTCGACACTAACTAAGATTGAGCGAGGGGCTATAAAGTCGCCCTCTATATTTACCATTCAATCGATTGCTAGCGCCCTGGACTTAAGCCTTGATGACCTAATTGGTCACAACCAAGGAGAGACTGGCCGACAACTAAAAGAGACCAAAACTGGAGTCAGTTTTGTGTATTTTGATGTTAATGGTTGCCTTGTTTACTTTTACCAAAGAGCCTTCGATAAACTTGCCTTAATTTCTGGGGCTCATCTTGAAGCTGTTGAGTCGGCATTTTGGCACTATAATGACCAAGCTTGTAAGGGTGAAATCAGCCTTGATGATTTCAATGCTAAACTTGCCGAGCGGTTAGGCATGGATAAATTGCGCTGGCAGGATTATTACATTGAAAATGTTGAACCTATCAAGGAGATGCAGGAACTTCTGGTCTGGACTGCTAAGCAGTATAAGGTAGGACTACTTACCAATATAATGCCCGGGCTCATCGGTTCAATGAGAAGAAACGGTCAGCTCCCAAATATTAATTACGATGCCGTGATTGATTCATCGGCCGTAGGAGCAATCAAGCCAGAGATAAATATTTACAAAGAAGCTGTCAAGCAGGCCGGAGTTAGCCCAGAATCTATCCTGTTAATTGATGATGACCGTATTAATCTGATGGCCGCAGAGCGCCTAGGATGGCATGTGATGTGGTTTGACGATTCTCATCCGGCTGATTCTGTAGAGCGAGCCAGGCAGGCTCTAGAGCCTTCTAGTTAGGCAGTTAAAGAGCCAAGCCGTCTACTGAAACTGTTTTATCTCCTCTTCTATAGAACCTAATATTGTTTTCGCATCTTCCAATTGCTGTTTTGTTTGAGCGACAATCGTTGCCGGTGCATTTGAAATGTACGACTTATTGTTAAGTCTCTGTTTGAGTTGTTTAATCTGGACTAGCTGTTTCTCTTGTTTAAGTTTTAGCTCAGAAACATACTTGCTAGCCGTTTCCCTACTTATGTCCAGCCAACAATCAATATTGGTAGTCGTGAGCTTAAGACCTGATTCACTTCCCTTCTGAATGGCGCTTAACCTAGCTAATTTTTTTATAAGTTCGCTGTTATTTTCTATTACTGTTGAGTTTTTATAAGTGAGCTTAAGGCCAGATGTTTTAAGAGCTTTTTGCACGGATCGTATTTCTGTAACTAGTTGTTGGATTTCACTGAATTCCCGGGCTTGTTTATGGTTAAAAGGCAGTATTTGGTTGAAGGTTTTTAGCGCTAGAAGCGAAGTGTCGCTATCACTTAGTGTTTGCCAAATGGTTTCAGTAACAAAAGGCGCGAATGGATGTGCGAGTATTAAAGTCGATTCTAATAAATAACCCAGGAGCGCCTCATTGGGCTCTGCCTTACTTGCCTCAATATACCAATCGGCTAAGTCATCCCACACAAAGTGGTATAACTCTTCAAACGCCTCACTAAAGTTATATTTATCCAGGTGGGTTAACATGTTAATTGTAACAATACTTAACTTGCTAAGTATCCAATTATCCACCCCTGTTATCGCTTTAGCTTCACCCCTGTCGCTGTTCTTTGATTCAATTCCCTCTATATAGCGTGAAATATTCCAGAGCTTATTACAGAAATTCCTGGCTTCCTCTACCCTTCTCTCGTCATAACCTCTGTTTACGGCAGCAGTTCGACCCCAGATGATACCCATCCGAAGCGCATCGGAACCGTATTTTTCTATAACAGGTATGGGGTCGACTACGTTGCCAACTGATTTACTCATTTTGCTACCATCCTCAGCCATAACGTAGCCATGGATGTAGACTGATTCAAAAGGCACCTCGCCAGTTATGTAGAGCCCTAACATGAGCATTCTGCTAACCCATGGATAGAGAATCTCTCCGCCAGTTTCCATAAGGCTTAACGTGTAAAATTTCTCAAAGTCAGAGCTATTTTTATCGCAATAATTCTGTGTTGCATAGGGCCAGCTACTACTACTAAACCAGGTATCAAAAACGTCCGGATCTCGGCGATAGGTTTTACCATCGATTGTCAGGATTTCTTCGTCTACTCTTTCGTCGTATATCCAGTCATCGTGATCATCAACATTCTGAAATGCCGGAATAGGTATCCCCCAGGCAATCTGTCGGCTTATATTCCAGTCTCTTAGACCTTCCAGATAACCTATCAGCTGATCTTTTTTAGAATCCGGATAGAATTTAATCTTGTTGTCTCTGAGTGCCTTTATAGCGGGCTTTGCTAGAGCCTCCATTTCTATAAACCATTGCTCCATAAGCATCGGCTCAATAACGGTATCGCATTTATAGCAATGCCCTACCCTATTGGTATAATCTTCATCGACTTTAACTAGCAAACCTTTTTCTTTCAAAGCCTCAACGACTGCTTTTCTCGCTTCCATAACAGTCATACCCTCAAAACGGCCAGTCTCATGATTTAGAGTGCCATCATGATTAATCACGCGTTTTACTGCTAAATTATGCCGCTTGCCTGCCTCCCAGTCGTCAAACGAGTGAGCCGGGGTTATCTTAACTACGCCTGTTCCAAAATCAGGATCAACCATTTCATCGGCTATAACCTGAACGCTAAACAGCCCGTTTACGCCTTCGATCTCAAGTACCTTGCCGACGTATTTTTGATAGCGTTTATCTTTAGGGTGCACAGCCACGGCAGTGTCTCCGAATTTTGTTTCCGGGCGAGTGGTCGCTAAGACAAACGGTCCGTATTTAAGATAATAAAGAGGTGTTTTTGCCTCTTTGTAGACAACTTCGATGTCAGCAAAGCCGGTTTGGTGAAAAGTACAGTAATTTACAAGTCTCTCACCTCTGTAAATGAGGCCTTCATCCCACATTTTTTTGAAAGTTGAATAAGACCGATTAACAATT
The DNA here is from genome assembly GCA_035702905.1 of Saccharimonadales bacterium (SeqCode). Taxonomy (GTDB): domain Bacteria; phylum Patescibacteriota; class Saccharimonadia; order Saccharimonadales; family UBA4665; genus DAIDIO01. The sequence continues at coordinate 21,576 of DASSZG010000065.1, read as the reverse complement.
TTTTTATCAAGCGTAAAGGTAAAATGTTCCCAGTCGCAACTGACTCCCATTTTACGTAGCTGAGCTTCAAAGTTATCTCTGTTAAGACCTACAAAATCCCAGATCTGGGAATATAGCTCTTCCCTGCTGAAGTCAAACCGGCTTTTTCCCTGTTTTGCTAATTGTTTTTCATAAACTGATTGGCTTTCGAAGCCGGCATGATCAGCTCCTGGTACTAGAAGTACCGAATCACCTTTCGCTCGGTGATAACGGGCAGCTATATCTTCAATCGCTGAAGTTAATTCATGACCGATATGAAGGTTGCCATTGGCATTAGGGGGCGGCATCACTATAGAATAGGCAGTCCCCTCTTTAGATGGCTTAAATACTCCACTCTTTTCCCACAGAGCGTAGATATCCGCCTCATATTGTTTAGGCTCGTAGGCCTTAGGTAGTCTCATAAGCTATTAATTAATATATCACCTCTGTAATTAAACCGGAAGAGGCCGACAAGGTTCATATGAAACCTTAAACTTCCATCGAATCACCTTAGCGCTACATGCTCAGGCTAGGCGCTACATCTAGTGTAAATGGATCGGCGGGGGTTTGGCCTAGGCTGTGCTTGTAGTAGCCTAGAGTAGCTACCATGGCTGCATTATCAGTACAGAGTCTAGGATCAGGGTAGGAGAGTTTAATAGGGATCGCCTCGGAAAGCATATTGCGGAGCGTCTGGCTGGCAGCCACGCCTCCGGCAAGTACAACACTAGCCGGCGAGTATTCTTCATATGCCCGTTTAGCCTTATTAACAATCGTTTCGAAGGCGGATCGCTCGAAACTGGCAGCAATATTGGCCTTTTGGGCTAAATTTAGCCGTTCTGGTAGCTTAATAGAAGGGAAGTCGTAATTTTCCCCAACTTCGGCTTGAGCCACCCTTAAAACGGCTGTTTTTGGCCCACTAAAAGAAAAATCATAACCTGGCATCTTGGCTTTAGGTAGTTTATAGGCTTTTGAATCACCGGTTTTAGCCAGTTTTTCTATAGAGGGGCCGCCAGGGTAGGGGAGCCCTAAAATTTTAGCTACTTTATCGAAGGCTTCACCTATTGCATCATCTTGAGTTTGACCTAAAAGCGTGTAATCAAAATGGTTACGGAAGAGTGCTAGCTGGCTATGACCCCCCGAGACTATAATTGCTAACATCGGAAAAGCCGGCTGTGATGGCGGCATAATAAGGCCGGCAACATCACTAGAAGTTAAGAAGTTAGCATATACGTGCGCCTCGACATGATTAATCGCATAGAGAGGCTTGTTAAGGGCTATAGCTAGAGTTCTAGCCGATAAAACACCTATTAGCAGACTTCCGGACAGGCCCGCACCGTAAGTTACACCTATTGCGTCGATGTCCGACCAGTTAGACTTAGCATTTTCTAGCGTCTCTTCTAAGACCGGTATAATAACCTCAATATGACTTCGGGCCGCCACTTCCGGTACTACACCGCCGTATTGAATATGCAAATCCATGCTCGATGCAACGGTGCTACTTATCAGGTGATAACCGTTTTCTACCACCGCCGCCGCTGTTTCATCACAGCTCGATTCAATTCCTAAGATTTTCATAATCTATACTAGTATACTGGAGAGTAATTATCATGAATCCACGTAAAATCGTTAAAAAGCTGGTTCCAAGTGGGCTCTTTACTTTTATTGAACCCTACGGCCATTTAGCTGAAGCAGTAGCCTTCAATATCAAAAGCGGCTTTCCTGGTAGAGGACTTAAAGTCATTGGGGTTACCGGTACAAATGGTAAAACGACAACTACTTTTATGATTCACCGGATGCTTCAGGAAGCCGGCTTTAACACCGGTATAATGACAACCGTTGCTTGGGGTGCGGGCGAAGATGTTCAATCTCAGATACATCACTACACCAATGTCCCGGTACCTGAGTTAATGACCAGGCTTAAGTATATGCAACATAAAAACGTTGACTGGCTAGTTTTAGAAACGACTTCGCAAGCTTTAGCTCAGCATCGGGTATTCGGAATAAAGTATTCGCTGGCAGTCTTAACTAACGTTACCCATGAACATCTGGATTATCATAAAACCTTCGAACGCTACAGAGATGCTAAGCGCCGGATGTTTAAGTTGGCTAATAGAAATAGACACGGCCTACAAGTCGGTATTATCAATGCCGAGGACCCAAGCGCTCAGCTTTTCGCAGAAGATGTTCAGCATCCATTGCTTTACGGGGTTGAAAGAGGTGATCTGAGAGCTACCGATGTGAAGCTTACCCCCTCAGGTTCTAGCTATACAGCTAAAATTGACGGCCAAAGCTATAACATTAAATGCTATTTACCGGGCAGTTTTAATGTTTTTAATTCACTAGCGGCTGTTGGGGTAGGGCACACCTTGGGACTAACTAAAGAGCAAATTGAAAAAGGTATAGCGGCCCTCAAAACCGTCGAAGGCCGGATGAATAGTATTAATGAAGGGCAAAACTTTGATGTAATCGTGGATTATGCTCATACACCGGATAGCTTTGAGAAACTCTTCAAAGATATAAAACCAGTTGTTAAAGGCAAGCTTATTGTAGTATTTGGTTCGGCTGGACGGCGTGATGAAGCTAAGCGTGCAGTTCAGGGAGAACTGGCAGGGAAGTATGCCGATGAAATTGTACTAACCGAAGAAGATGATCGGGATATCGACGGCAACCTGATACTGAAGGAAATTGCCGAGGGAGCAATAAAGGCCGGTAAGAAGAAAGACCAAGATCTGTTTCTTATTCTGGATAGGCCTAGTGCTATCAGTTTTGCTCTAAAAAGAGCAAAACCCTCTGATATGGTGATGTTTCTTGGTAAAGGTCATGAGAAAACGATCGAACGAGCCAATGGTGAAAACCCATGGGATGAGATTGCTGAAGTCAGAAGTGCTTTAAAGAAACTCAAATAAGTTACAAAAAAACTAGACTTGACCATTAATTGGCACTCAGGTATATTGAGTGCTAGAAACAGGTGTTAAATTGCGAGGTAACATCTGTAAATCTGACTTAAAATTCAACGGAGGATAAATATGAGCACACCCTTACAGCCATTAGCTGACTACATTGTGGCCGAAAGCGAAGAGGCCGAAACAAAAACGGCCAGCGGCCTATACTTACCAGAAAAAGCTCAAGAAAAGCCAAAGACAGCCAAAGTACTGGCGGTTGGCCGGGCCGTGAAAGAGCTGAAAGCTGGAGACCGAATTGTCTATAAAAGCTATTCAACTACTGAAGTTAAAGTGGAATCGAAAGAATACATTTTAGTTAAAGAAGAAGACGTTATAGCAACTGTTAAATAACTACTAAGAAAGGGCTAAATAAGATATGGCAAAAAAAGTTTTTTATGATGATGACGCTAGAAAGAGAATTCTGGCGGGTGCGGAAATTTTATACAATGCCGTTAAGACTACTATGGGTCCTAAGGGGCGAAATGTAGTTATTAGTAAGAGCTATGGTGCTCCAACTGTTACTCATGATGGCGTGACAGTAGCTAAAGGGGTTGAGCTGGCCGACGATGATGATGAAACGCTTGGCTATAAAGTCGGAGCCGAGTTAATCAAGCAAGCTGCCTCTAAAATGAATGACGTGGCTGGTGATGGCACTACAACCGTGACAGTGCTAACTTACCATATACTTAGCGAGGCTAATAAGCTGATTGCGGCTGGACATAATCCAATTCTACTGCGTAAGGGTTTAGAACTGGCTGCCAGTGATGCTATCGCCGGGTTATCAACATTTACCGAAGACATTCAAGGCAAAAAATCGCGAGTTGCCGAAGTGGCTACAATTTCTGCCGGTGATCAGCAAATCGGCAACCTAATCGCCGAAGTCATTGATAAAGTCGGAAAAGATGGGGTTGTGACGGTTGAAGAAGGGCAGGGACTTAACCTAGAAAGCGAAGTTGTTGAAGGCTTTACCTTTGACAGGGGCTTTGTTAGTCCTTATATGGTGACTGACGCTGCGCGCATGGAGGCAATCTATGATAAGCCGGCGATCGTTATAACCGATAAAAAAATCTCTAGTGTTCAGGAATTTCTACCGATATTAGAAAAATTAGCTCAAGCCGGTAAGAAAGATCTCGTCTTAATAGCTGAAGATGTTGAGGGTGATGCCCTCCATACATTAATCCTGAACCGACTAAAAGGCGTCTTTAACACCGTTGCTATTAAAGCTCCTGCCTTTGGCGATCGTCGCAAAGACATACTAAATGATATTGCAGTCTTAACAGGCGCACAGGTAATTAGTGAAGACCGCGGTATGACATTTGAAGACGTCGACTTAGATGTAGTTGGCTCAGCCAGGAAAGTAATTACCAATAAGGATGAAACTACCATTATTGAGGGCGGCGGCTCAAGGATAGAAGTCGACGCCCGCATTAAGCAAATTAATGCACAGATCGAACAAGCAACAAGTGAGTACGACAAGGAGAACCTAGAAAAGCGGAGAGCTGCTTTATCCGGTAAGGTGGCAGTGATTAAGGTTGGTGGCGCAACAGAGACCGAAATAGAAGAGAAGAAGTACCGCGTTGATGATGCTGTTCACGCTGTTAAAGCCGCTCTAGACGAAGGAATAGTACCAGGTGGCGGAGTTACTTTAATCAATCTAGCTAGCGATATTAATGTCACCGATGATGATGATTCCGTAGCTGCCGGTAAACAGCTTTTAGTTAAGGCGCTAGAGCAACCATTCCGGATATTGCTAACTAACTCAGGTATTAATGCCGATGCATTCTTGCCGTTAGTTAAAAATGCTAAAAAAGGGCAGGGCGTTAACGTAAATAGCCCATATAAGTTAGTTGATCTTAAGGCCAGTGGAGTTGTTGATCCGACAAGGGTAACAAAAGAGTCTATACAAAATGCTGTCTCGATTGCTGGAACCAGCATGACTATGGGGGCCTTAGTTGTTGACGTACCTGAGCCTAAATCTGCTGGCGGCGCTCCTGATATGAGTGGCATGGGTATGATGTAGTGAATTAGCACCAGTCGTGGCATAGTAGATATATGTCACACGAGAGTACTAATTCTTCGGGAGAGAATGAACGAAGCGAACTATTGCAAGCAATAGGTAATATTGTTAATTCTGAAAAAGCATCTGAGGTAATACGGGCAACCTGGCACGGTGAATATTCAGATATGCATGTCTGGGTAGAATCGTCTAAACATTTTGGTGTCCCGATAGCTAAACATCCGGCATTCAAGACCAACACGGCAACTATGCATTTCTGGTTACCAGATCATCCTAACGCTAGTTTGACGGCTGTTTACAATGACGTTACGGATCCGGTGCTTACCGCTAAAACCACAGAAGGTGAAAAATTAACGGATCTTAGTTTAAGTACTAGCGCTTATGTGGCCTATATGGGCAATGCCTTAATAACTGCCCTGCTAGCGAAAGAAGGCAATCCTGGGCTATTTGAATTACCGATATTTAACGCCGCCATTCAAGCGGCGTATAAATCTGTAGGTGACTCTTTTGGGGCTGAAGCTAGATTCCATAATGATCCACTAATAAGGCGTCCAGCGGAAACGATTGAGCATTACCGAACGTCCAATAGACGGTTTCCAGCGAGGATTTTCAAAGATATTCTTGGTAATGGATGCGGCACGGTAACTTCCGAAAAGTTGTATTATATGGCCGACGGACAAGAACTGGTTGAGTTTAGAAATTTTATGATGACTAATCTTAATGATGATCGTTTTCCAGAGATAACCCGTGTTGCCAGTGTTAAAGTCAGCCGATACCTGAGAGCTCCCAAAGGTAACGGTTTCAGGGCAATTGAACTGTTTAGTAGACTCCTAATTGAAGATAATGAGTTACCGACTATCGAAATTGGAGTAACAGATGTACCCACCTTGGATGAGACAGCCAGTGAACTAAAAAGGCCAATGAGTGAACATCAACAATATAAAAGCATCCAACCATTTCGTCTCAAACTTGAAAAGGCTCGGCTTCAATTAGCCAGAGAACATATAACTACTGATCAATACTTGGATGATTAGTGAAATAGTTAATCTCGTTCACTATATCGAGCAATGCTTTGGCGCGAGCCGATTCGTCTTCAATGCGCTCGGCCGCCTCATATGCCTGACCTATCAAGTCTTTATTATCGGTCGCCTGAATCATCATCATTAAGGTCTTGAAATTATCTTCAGCCGATAAATCTAGCTTATGAATTATGGGGTATAGTTCATCTAGCGCTTTGGTTTTTAGATCAACAAGATCAACTGCCTGATCAGAGTTTTGGTCTTGTAGGGTTATGGCTTGATCATTATCCTGCTGTTGAGGCTGATTAACGTATGGTTGCGGCTGTGTAGGGTCTTGAGCGGGGGGTGCATTATATGGCTGATTATCCATATCGTTTAAGTCTTGTATGTTCATGTCAATGTCGTCAGTCGGTTGGTGCTGGCTAGGGCCGGCTCCACTTCCATTATTATCCGCTTGGTCTTGATGGCCAAACATATTCCACCCCCTTTGAAGTTCTAGTGCTTAACTTAAGTTATACTATATACGAGTTGTTTTTAAAAAACTATAGTTAGCAGGAGGTTAAAAAGCATGCTTGATGATCTTAAATTAATTCATGAGAGAGACAAAGAAGACGCGCTTGGCGTAGCTGAAAAACAATGGCAGCAACTTCAGTATAACTATGACATAACGACCAATTATTCAGACATTAAGAATATAGTGGTGGCTGGTATGGGTGGATCAGCTTTCCCGGCAGTATTTCTGCAGTCTTGGCCGGGCACAACAGTACCCAATCAGATCGTCAGAGATTATAATCTGCCGTCTTACGTCGACGAGCATACTTTATTCATCTCTTCTTCATACTCTGGCAATACAGAAGAAACACTAAGCGCCTTAGCCGAAGCCGAAAAGTTAGGCGCCAAAATTGTCATAGTTACCGCCGGCGGCAAATTACTTGATATTGCTAAAGAGAAGAACTACCCACTACTTGTAATTCCTGGAGGTATACAGCCACGAATGAGCTCTTTCTATTTCATCGCTGCCTTCGTGCAACTACTTGAACCGTTGAAACTCGTAGAGCAAGGTAGTACAGGCGCTCTGGCCGCAACCGGCGACTGGCTAAAAGATCAAGTCGGTTCTTGGCAAGCTACCATTCCGACGTCCTCTAATCCTGCTAAGCAGCTGGCTTTAGAACTAGTCGGTAAATCAGTTGTAGTATATTCCGGGCCGAAATTATTCCCGGCCGCTAATAAATTCAAAATCTGCATGAATGAAAATGCTAAAAATGTGGCTTGGTTGAACCAGTACCCCGAGTTTAATCATAATGAGTTTATAGGTTGGACTTCGCACCCAGTTGAAAAGCCATACGGCGTCGTGGAAATTAGATCGAACCTAGAGCATGAACGAATCCAAAAACGCTTTGAGATTAGTACCCAACTGCTATCCGGTAAGCGCCCCGATCCAGAAATAATTAACCCTAAAGGCAATAACTTGATTGAGCAACTGTTATGGACATCTAATTTCTGTGATTATGTCAGTTTGTATATTGCACTTCTCAATGGTGTAGATCCGACGCCTGTAGATTTAGTTGAAAAGCTCAAGAGCATGCTTGGCTAAGACCGTTTTTGATAAAATATTACTATGACTCTCAATCTTAGTGATGAAGAATGGAAAAAACGTTTAAGTCCCGAGCAGTATAAAATACTCCGACAAAAGGGCACTGAAGCACCTGGTAGCGGTAAGTTGCTTCATAACAAAAAAACCGGCGACTATATATGTGCCGCTTGCGGAGAAGTTGTATTTAATAGCGACACAAAGTTTGATAGCGGTAGCGGATGGCCAAGCTTTTATGAGCCAGCAAATACGAAATCGGTTATCTTAAGGGAGGATCGCAGTTTTGGCATGCATCGAGTGGAGATAACTTGCGCTAACTGCGGTAGCCATTTGGGGCATGTTTTTAATGATGCGCCAGATCAACCCACCGGTATGCGTTTCTGTATCAACTCAGCTTCATTAGATTTCACAGAAAAGTAGAAAAAGAAAAAAGCCCCTTCGGAAAGAGGCTCCTTTCTTCGTAGCACTGGCTTCCTCCCGAAGGACTGTTCCGAGTACTACTTACTACCTTTTGAGGGGTAGTAGCCACCTCACTTGGTGGTAATTACTATTCTATTAGGGCCGCTTAGTACCTACAACACTAATTTCAATTTTTGGTGGGAAAATTGTGCAAAAGCAGTGAATAATTTCACATATTATTATCTGTTAATTAGGCGTACTTTGTTCCCCAGGCCGCCATTTGCTCTAAGGTGGGCAATAGATCTTCTCCTTTGGTCGTAAGAGAGTATTCGCTCTTATGAGGCAAATCCGGCCAGTTCTTTTTAACTATAATGCCTTGCTCTTCAAGCGCGTCTAATCGCTGGGAGAGTGTCCTTGGATTAATACTACCAACAGATTTTTCCAGCTCACAAAACCTTTTTGGCCCCGTAAACAGATCTCTAAGAATAAGAGCGGTCCATTTATTGCCAATAATTGACATAGTTGCCGCTATGCATCCACCGGAGGGTTCTATTTTAACTTCTGAGTTCATAAAATGCTTTACAATGTATAGTGATCTGGCTATACTACTTAAGTAAGACTATAAAAAGTATAGCACACCTAACATAACTAAGGAGAATATCATGGCAAAAATAGGCGTAATAATAGGTAGCATTAGAGAAGGCCGAGTATCGGACAAGCTAGCCAAGTGGGTAGTAAGTGAAGTAGAAAAGGTTGCTGATACCGAGCTAGTAGATTTAAAAGATTATCCTTTGCCGCTATTTAGCGAGGCAATATCACCGCGCTATAATCCTAATCGTAATCCTGCACCGGAAGTTAAGAAGTGGCTGGACAAGATGGCTAGCTTTGATGGCTACGTTATCGTTACTCCTGAATATAACCGTGCACTACCTGGTGCGCTTAAGAATGCCATCGATAGTTTAGGTAATGAAGTAGCCGATAAACCAGCAGCTCTGGTTGCCCATGGTTCATCCGGTGGCGCTCAAGCTGTTGCTAGTCTGAGAATGGTTTTGCCTGGCGTCGGTATTGTATCGCTACCAAATGCCTTATTTTTCACCGATGCAGTCGGTGATGCGATTAATGATGAGGGAATAATTAAATCCGAATTACAGGAGGGTCCCTACAGTCCTCAGGGACAGCTAGCAAACTTAGCTACCACTCTAGTCAAGTACGCCGACGCCCTCAAAACTGTCCGCGGCTAATGCATGAATTTGGAGCAAGTATCTGTATAATATTTGCTAATGATTGACAAAAACTTAATCCCTAGTAAATTGCTATGGGTTGATCTCGAGATGACAGGTCTTGACGCAAGCGAAGATATAATCCTTGAGGTTGCAGCCGAGATAACCGATTTTGATTTCAAAACACTTGCCAGCTATGAAGCTATTATTGCTCAGCCTAAAGATAAAGTTATAGAACGAATGGCTAAAAACGTCTGGTGGGCCGACTATCCAGGTAACCGTGATGATTTCATCGCCAAGACCAGCGAAGGCAAAGAGTCGGCCAAGGTTGAGGCAGAACTGATAGCTTTGGTTGAAGAGCATTTTGGTGAGGAACCGGCCATACTATCCGGTAACAGTATCCATAATGACCGTGGATTCATCAGGTCTTATTGGCCTAATCTTGATCTTAAGTTGCATTACCGAATGTTGGATGTCAGCGCTTTCAAAGTCTTAATGCAAGGCAAGTACGGTGTAATTTTCGATAAAAAGGAAGTGCATCGAGCTTTTGATGACATTCAGGCCAGTATTGCCGAAATTCAGTATTATTTGGAGTGGTTTAGAAACAGAGGCTAGATGACGGCTGATCAGATAAACAATTTTCTGCTGAAGTTTGATGGCGTTACCACCAGCCGCCCATTTGATCAGTTGAAGCTGGTTTTTTCCGTAAATGATCAGATGTTTGCAATTCTGGAAGATAAGCAACCTGTTCGGTTGAGCCTAAGGTGTGAACCGGGCCTGGCTAAGCTACTTAGAGAAAAATATGAAGAAGTGATGCCAGGCGACCACCTTGACCAGCGGCATTGGAACACCCTTATATTAACCGGCCAGCTCAGTCAAACCGAGATCGAAGACTTGATCAGGCATAGCTACCTTCAAGTTGCCTCAAGTCCCGTTAGCCAAACTGACGAGCAGTAAATTAGCTTGGTTTATAAAGCTAGTCAGTAAAGATCGTCCCTGGGGCCCTGCTTTTGTGCGCGCGGTAGCTAAATCTTCTATATACACATTCAGTTGAGCCCGAGCAATTTGATCGAAGGTTGAATTAAAGGTACCTGATGATTCCGCGCTAGTAAGTTCATTATCTACCGCACTATTAATTTTAAGACTAAGTAAGGCGGAATTAATCTTTGTGCCATTGCTCTGCAGATAGGCTTGAAGAGCTGAGCTATTACTCGATAGTGCAGCAATCGTTGTGGTTACAAACACCTGGTTATTGCTACTTATATCCGGCTCGCTTTGAGCGTTGGTAGCTATGTGAACAATTTCCTGCTGATCCTCTAAGACACTTTCAAAATATGGTAGATTTGACGGGCTACTAAAGAGACTGCTAGCAATACTGATAAGAAGAATAATGCCCATCAGTGCTACTAAACCGATGCCTAACTTAGCCCCCAGACTCTGCGGCAGTTTAGGTTTGAGTGTTGAACTATGGCCGGTCTCAGGATTCAAGATGAAGTCGTATGCTTCCGGTGAGGTGACTCGGTTATCTGGTTGAAAAAGGTTATTACCGGCATTTCTTGGGAGATTACTCACGTCGACCGTTTGTTGTTCACCGACCGGTAAAGAATGATCCTGCTTAAGAGGGCTAGGAATAGGCGGCGGTATATTAGGGCGAGGATTAGCGTTAGGACTCGGCTCAATGTTGGGAGGCATAGCTATCTTATTAAAACACAAGCTGTTAGACTCGATCAAAAATAAGGGTTAGCAATATAGGGAGAACTACCTCTAAGGTACAATAAAGATTATGGACGCCGTTGATGAGGTAAAAAGCCGCTTAAGCATTGAGGATATTATTGGTGAATACGTTACCCTCAAGCGAGCAGGGCGTAGTTACAAAGGGCTAAGCCCGTTCACCAACGAGCGTACACCAAGCTTTGTCGTCAGTCCGGAAAAGCAAATCTGGAAAGATTTCAGTAGCGGCAAAGGCGGTAGTATGTTCGATTTTGTAATGGAAGTTGAGGGACTGGATTTCAAAGGGGCCTTAGAGCTTCTCGCCGGCAAAGCCGGAGTCGATTTAGAAGATTATCGTAGCAATAAATCGAAAGGACCAGATAAAGACAAGCTATATGCGGCACTGGAAGCCAGCACCAGATTCTATCAAGTTCAGTTTTCCAAAAATAAGCTAGCACTTGAATATATTCTTAATCAGCGCAAATTCACTAAAGATACAGCACTGTCTTGGCGGTTAGGCTATTCTCCTAATAACGGCAGTGCCTTAATCACTTATCTCAAGAAACAGGGATTCAGTGAACAAGACATGAAACTAGCCGGACTTACCTCAACGGCTTACCGGGGAGGCATACAGGACATGTTTAGGGGACGATTAATGATTCCTTTGCAGGATTCTTACGGCAAGGTTATCGGCTTTACTGCTAGACTGTTGGAGCAAAACGATAAAGCTCCAAAATATATTAATACGCCCTCAACAGCTCTTTATGATAAAAGCCGGCATGTTTATGGACTAGACAAAGCTAAAGAATCTATTCGGAAAGGTAACTATGCAGTTTTAGTGGAAGGCAACATGGACGTCATTGCTTCTCATCAAGCCGGAGTTAAAGTGGCCATCGCCACGGCTGGCACGGCGCTAACTGAAATGCAATTAAAAATACTGGGAAGGCTAACTAAAGATGTCAGGCTTAGCTTTGACAGCGACCGAGCTGGAATTGCCGCTACCGAGCGGGCTATCCCATTGGCCTCGAAAGCCAAGGTTTCTCTTAGTATCATAAGTGTTCCGTCCGGTAAGGACCCCGATGAACTTATAAGGCAAGACCCAAAATTATGGCAACAGGCAATCAGCTCCAATGTCTACGCACTGGACTGGCTAATTGAACGACATCAAAGTTTACTGGATCTAAGCTCAGGGAAGGGCAAAAAAGATTTTAGTGATGTTATACTGCCGACGATTGCGCGCTTAAGCGACCCTGTCGAGCAAGATCATTACCTCGGCCGAATCGCTGAACTTATTAATGTCGACAAGCAAGCCCTAAGAAAGAAAATGGCTGGTGAAGACAATGAGTCTAAACCTAAAAAGAGCATAAAGGTTAATAGTCAAACTATCGACCCGGTATCAGTTGAACATGTTAAAGTTCAAGATAAGTTCCTGAGCCTGCTTATTAGCCGAAAAACGTTAAGAGAGTTTTTAGATCACACCATCAATTCTTCGATGTTACCGACCAAAAACGGCAAAGATTTGTTTGACTATCTTAGAAAGACTCCAGACTATGAATTTAAGGATGGTAGCGAACTACAAAAACTTGAAGATTATGGTAAAATAGAAACATTACTCTACGAAGAGTTATACCAAGGCTTAGATTTAAACGATCTCCATGAAGAGGCCGAACGTTTAGAAGCCGAGTTGGTCACTAAATACGTAAAAACCGAAAAAGAAAAATTAAAAATCAGCTTAACTAGTGGTGCAACCGAGCAAGGCTTGAGAGCATTGCAAGAAAAAGACAAACAATTGAACGACTTATTAAAACAAGTGAAAGGAGTGAATCATGGCTAAGAAAAAGGCTAATGATGCGCGTGCGTCTGATGAGGCACCAAACTTGGATAAGGCCAAGGAAACTTTAGTAGAACAAGCTAAGCGTGATGGTCATATTGATCAACGCGATATATTTGCGGCTATACCGGAAACGGTTGAAAATGCTGAAATACTGGACCTACTCTATACGGAATTAGCGGATTCAAATATTGATATAACAACTAGTGAGCCTAACCCTGAAAACTTTACCGATGAGTGGGAAGACGAGAATATCGAGGAAGCTGAGCTAGAAGAAACGCCAAGCGTCTATTTAGATGATGACGTGGCTGATGATTCTGTGCGGCTTTATTTAAGGGAAATCGGTAAAATTCCTCTGTTAAGCTCGGAGGAAGAATTAGCCCTTGCTAAGCGAGTCGTGGCTGGCGACAAGGATGCTAAAGATCAAATGGCAGAAGCCAATATGCGTTTAGTTGTATCGATCGCCAAACGCTACGTTGGACGCGGTCTAGACTTGCTTGACCTAATTCAGGAAGGCAACACGGGACTACTAAGGGCAGTTGAGAAGTTTGACCCGGACAAGGGATTTAAGTTCAGTACCTACGCTACGTGGTGGATCAGGCAGGCAATTACACGAGCGATTGCCGATCAGGCACGAACTATCCGTATTCCGGTCCACATGGTTGAAACAATAAATAAACTACTGCGTACCCAGCGCCGCTTAACTCAAGAACTAAACCGCGAGCCAACTAATGAAGAAATCGCCAAAGAGATGGAAATCGATGTCGATAAAGTTGAACACATCATGAAGATTAAGCAGGATATTTCATCGCTTGACGCATCTATCCGAGATGACGAAGAAGACTCAGTTCTGGCAGACTTCATTGAAGACGAGGACACTGTTTCACCTGAAGAATCGGCCACCGGACAACTACTCAAAGAGCAAGTCAAAGACATGCTGGGAGCATTAACCGACAGGGAACAAAAGATTCTGAAACTGCGCTTTGGCTTGGAAGACGGCAAAAGCCATACCCTTGAGGAAGTCGGTCAAGAATTTTCCGTTACGCGCGAACGAATCAGACAAATTGAAGCAAAGGCACTGGCTAAACTACGCAAACACCGTGATGCTAAAAAACTACACGATTACATAAAGTAAGATGTCAGGCATAAACCTTTCGATTATCGGTCTTTCGGGCACCAACGGCTCTGGTAAAGATAGCGTTGGGCACATTTTAGCAACGTTGCATGGCTATTTCTTTATTTCTGTTACCGAACTGTTGCGGGAAGAAGCTAAACGACGCGGTCTAAGTGTTGAGCGTGAAAATTTGCGTGCTATTAGCGCTGAATGGCGAAGAGAACTTGGGCTAGGGGTGCTGGTCGATAAGGCTATAGCTGAGTATGAGCTAGTAAAGGATAAGCACAAAGGTCTAGTTTTAGCATCACTAAGGAATCCTGGTGAAGCGGACAGGGTGCATGAGTTCAAAGGTACAGTTGTCTGGGTAGATGCTGACCCTAGAGTGCGTTATGACCGTATACTGGCTAATAAAGCCGATAGGGGCAGGTTAGAGGAAGACGATAAGTCATTTGATGAATTTCTGGCAGAAGAGCAAGCGGAAATGCATTACGAGGGCGACAATGCCACGCTTAATATGCAGGGCGTCAAGGATAAGTCAGATGTTACGCTAGAGAATAACTATAAGACGCTTGAAGATTTTTCTGCTTACCTCACCCAAACCTTAAATCTTTAAATAGGCAAGTACCGCTGCAGTAAGCGGAAAACCAAATAGATAAAGGCTGCCGCTAGGGCAGTCAGCCAGTCAATGAAGCCGAGACTACCGGAGCTAAAGTAGGGCTGAACAATCGGGTTATAGATAATATTGGCTATTAAGAAAAAGGAAACGGCAAAAGCCAGCAACAGTTTTTTGTTACTCCAAAGATACTTACTAAAGAACTTTTCTCGTCTATCACTACGCTCAAACAGTAGGTAGATATACAAACACAGTACCAATGTTAAATAGGTGAGAGTTGTCGCCTGATGGTATAAGGGTGAAGTGGCGAAATTGCTTAAGCTTACGGGACTCGTGTGATGACGGGTAAAGAAGAATAAGAAATTTAGATAAGCAAGGGCTGAGGCGATAAACCCATAGCCAATGAAACCAACAACCGACCGTTTGGTAATTATATGGTCTTTAAGGTTCCGTGGTCGGTCTTGCATTAGGTTATGTTGATCTTCGTCCCAGCCAAGAGCTGTAATAGGTAGAATTTGGGCTACAACATCAATTGCCAATATCTGGATGGCGGTTATGGCTGGAGCAATTTTAAATAGCGAAAGCGCGGCTAGACCAATTAAGACCGTAAACAGCTCTCCGGCATTGTCTGTAAGGGCGCAGCGAGCTGCCTTTTTAATGTTCTGATATGTCAGCCTGCCTTGTTTAATCGCCCCTACAAGTGTGTTGAAACTATCGTCTAAAAGTATAATTTCGGCGGCATCTTTGGCAACATCAGTACCGGTTTTACCCATAGCAACCCCAATATCCGCACGTTTTAATGCTGGTGCATCATTGATGCCGTCACCAGTCACCGCTACTACGTGGCCACTCTTTTTAACGATCTCGACAATTCTGAGTTTGTCTTCCGGAGCTACCCGAGAAAAGACAGCCCCGCCACGCTCAACTAGTTGCAGAATTTGGATATCGGCCAGTTTGGGCAATTCATCGCCCAAGATTATAGAAATAGAGGAGGATAATTTGGCTTGAAGGGCAATGGCTTTAGCGGTTGTAGGATAATCTCCGGTAACAATGGAAACTTTAACGTGTGCAGCCGCCGCAGCCTCCATGGCTGCCGGCACGGCATCACGAAGCGGGTCAATCATACTAACCATACCGAGGAAGATGAAATCTTGTTCAACTTCATCCATCAGAAAATTCTTATGGACGGCGCTTTTAGGTAGTACTCGGTAACCGAAAGCTAAGTTTCGCTTGGCTGTCGAAGCTTCTTTTTCATTGTGAGCGAGGATGAAACTACGATCGATTGCGGTCAGTTTACGGATATGGCCGTGATCCCAGATTTCGGTTGATCTAGATAATAGACTCTCCGGCGCCCCTTTGGTAAATACAACCACTTGTTCATCATGCTTTCTAACTGAGCTTAGCAGTTTTCGCGCCGAGTCAAACTGGAATTCCTTCAGTTCCGGAAAGCCTTTTGCAATTGCATCGGTATCCAGGCCGGCTTTACGAGCTAAAGTTATTAGCGCACCTTCGGTCGGATCGCCAACTACATACCAGTCCGAGTGCTCACTATCCGGTGGATTCACTTTAGCATTTGAGGCCAACACTCCTGTCTTAAAGAATAGCTCGAGTTGGTTTAAGTTATCTGAATTGAGTTCCTTGCCGCGTTTATCTGTGACATGGCCATTTGCTTCATAACCGGTGCCGGTTAGTTTGTACTCTGTTTTGCCGATTAAAACTTCAGTTACGGTCATCTCGTTTTTGGTGAGCGTCCCGGTTTTATCCGTCAGTATGAAGTTTGTAGCGCCAAGTGTTTCAACAGCAGATAGTTTTTTAACCAGAGCTTTTGCTTTAGATAACTTAGCAGCAGATTGGGCTAAGGTAATATTAACTTCCGCGACTAAACCGTTCGGGATCATGGCTGCCCCAATTCCTATGCCGAATAAGATTGCCGCATGTAGACCGAGATGAGACTTGAGGGCTATCAGAGTTAAAATGACTGCCAGAACCATCGTTCCATAGGCCAGGCGAGTAGCTAAGTGATGCATTTCCCTTTGAAGCGGCGATGATTCGGACTTGGTGCTTTGGCTAAGACTGGCAATCCGACCTAGTTCACTATGCATGCCTGTTCCAATTACCACGGCTCGACCACTACCAGTGGCTACGGTAGTCCCCATAAATAGCAAATTATGCCGATTGGCGAGCGGTACTTCAGCAGAAATAGCATGAACAAACTTCCGGCTAGGATTAGATTCACCCGTTAGAGCAAAGTCATTAGACGACAACTCTTGCTCTTCCAGTATTCGTAAATCGGCGGGGACACTATCGCCTTCTTCGACGTAAACTATATCGCCAATAACTAGCTTGCTCGACTCCAGCTCTTCAAGCTTGCCATCTCGCATCACCTTGGCTTTGGGAACCAGTAGTTTTTCTAGACTTTTGAGTAAACTTTCGGCCTTATATTCCTGGAAAAAGCCTACCAACGCATTCATCAGCGCAATCAGAAGCAGGATGGTAGCAGTCTTAGCATCGCTTAAATAGATACTGAGAGCTGCACTAAACAGGAGCATAATTACAAGAAGATCTTTAAATTGGCGAATAAAAGTCAGGATGGCCGGCTCATGCTTAGCTTTAATAAGGGCATTAGGCCCGAGCCTGGACAGTCTTTCGCTAGCATTTTCAGTAGTAAGACCTTTAGGTGTCGCAACTAGCTGGGACAATACCTCAGCTGGACTTAACCGGTAATAGTTTAGATGTTTAAATTCCTCGGGCATGCATAAGCATTATATATGTATAGCAAGGATTGTTAGAATAGACTTAAATGACCGAGACTAAAGCTGACATAAGAAGACGACTTTTAGAAGAACGTAAAAAGCTTAGTACAGCTAACAGGAGCCGAAAGAATCAGCAAATCACCCAAAAATTTATAGAGTTTAGCATTGCTAAAAGACTTGATTCATTAAATAGTGTGCATATCTTTGAGCCTATTAAGTCTCTTGGGGAAGTTGACACCGGATTAGTAACCGCTTATATAAGCCAAACCTGGCCAAGGGCTACCATCTACCATCCACGGAAGATTAGTAGTAGCTGGGTCGATGTAGATGAGCAGGGTAAGGTTGCAGACGTAAAAAGCTACGATTTAATTATCGTACCGACTCTGGCTTTCGATGACCGTTTAAACCGCTTAGGCTACGGAGGTGGATACTACGACAAATTTTTGACTATTCAAAAGAGTGCCTACACTGTTGGCTTATGTTTTGAACTAGGGCATGTTAGTCAGTTGCCGATCGAACCTCATGACGTAGCCTTGGAAGCACTTATTAGCGAACAACAAATATATACAAACTACGGTTCTTAGTGTCCAGAGATCAAAGAGGGAGCCTATAAGAGTATAATTATGCTGAGTGAGCGACAAAAAGCGATTTGCAATTATTGACGGTAAAAGCGTCTTTTATAGAGGCTATTATGCTTTGCCGTATTTAAGTACAAAAGACGGTCGACCAACCGGCGGTGTATTCGGCTTTGCAACGATGGCTTTAGAAGTGATGAGGCGACTGAAGCCAGACTACGTCGCCGTTGCCTGGGATAAACCAAAAACAAACATTCGTCGCCGTTTGGAATTATATCCGGAATATAAAGCTGGACGTAAACCAGCCCCACCAGATTTTTATGAACAAATCCCCTTATTGCATGAGCTACTCGATGCGTTTGGATGGCCACTCTATGAATTAGATGATTACGAAGCCGACGACATAATGGGTAGCTTGGCTACGCAGGCCGAGCAAAAGGGACTGGAAACCATGCTCATTACATCTGATCTAGACATGCTTCAAATGATTAGCGATAACATCCAGGTTTACGCCCTTAAAACCGGTTTATCGAATATAGAGCTATACTCACCAAAGAGTTTTGAAGCCAAATACGGGCTAAAGGTGAATCAGTTCCTAGACTTTAAGTCCATAAAAGGCGATTCCTCAGACAATATTCCAGGCGTGCCAGGTATCGGGGAAAAGGGAGCGATTGAACTACTGAATAGTTATGGAACCCTAGAAAACATTTATGAAAATATTGATTTGATAAAGGACTCCATCCGTAAAAAGCTTGTTAGCGGCAAAGAATCGGCGATGCTGAGCAAAGAATTAGCCAGGATATGGGTGGACGCCCCGATTAAACTAGATTTGCAGGCAGTTGATGGTAGCAAGATTAAACCCGATCAGGTTATAGACATTTTGGAGAGGCTAGAGTTTAAAAGTTTACTTCGCAATCTACCAGAAGGAATGCAGACAGCCATTGAGAAGCATAAGCTAAGCAACGGCCAGGCAGTAACTGTAAAGCACAAGGCCATATTCATTAAGGATGGCAGTGACATAGACCAGATAAAGCTCAGCGGTAAGACGGTTTATGTTCATAGTTACTGTGAAGGAGCGCACGGAAAACAGCCTAGCATTTTAGCTATCAGCGGTGATAATGAAGAGGTTTACTGTTTAGACAAGTCAATTCTAAGTGATCCGGATACTCCCCAGAAATTAACTCAATTACTTGCTGGAAGTAAGCTGGTCGGATATGACACTAAGGCTACGCTTAAGATTTTCTTGAATCTTAAAATGGAATTACCGGAAATTGATCATGATGTCCAAATAGGTGCTTTTTTAATTGATCCGCTTGGCAGGGAGAAAACCTTAACTGAGTTGGCAACCAAGACTCTAGGTTATGAGGGAAGTGGTTTTGAAGACATGGACCCGGAAGCTATGCTATCGGCCGAACCGGATATTATCTCCCTTATTAAAGCAATTTACCATAGCCAAGTAAAAGAACTTAAGGCTTTAGGCAAAGTGGCAAACTTAGCTAAGGATATCGAGTGGCCGATAATACCCGTTCTGGCTCGGATGGAATTTATTGGTATCGAGTTAGATACAAAATATCTGGAAGATTTTGCCGATGAAATTAATGATCTTATCTCCGACTACACTCAGCAAATCTATGGTTTCGCTAACAGGGAGTTTAATATTGACTCACCGTCCCAGTTATCTGAAATTCTTTTTACCGAACTGCGGTTGCCGACTTTTGGTATTAAAAAAGGCAAAAGTGGCTACAGTACGGCTGCTAAAGAGCTGGATAAACTGCGGGGTAGTCATCCAATAATAGACATGATTACCCAGTACCGGGAAGTTGCAAAACTTAAGAATACCTATGTCGACACATTGCCCAAACAAGTTGATCAACACTCTCGCTTGCATACAACATTTAATATGACCATCGCTCAAACTGGCCGTCTTAGCAGTACGGATCCGAATCTGCAAAACATACCTATCAGAACTGACCTCGGAAAACGCATCAGGACGGCTTTTGTGGCTGGAGCGAACCATAAACTAATTAGTGCAGACTATTCACAGTTTGAACTCCGTCTGGCGGCCATTCTGGCAGACGATACTGAACTCATAGATATGTTTAACCGCGGAGCAGATATCCATGCTACTACCGCCGCTCAGGTCTTTGGCCGCGAGCAAGAAGATGTAACAAAACAAATGCGCCGCTATGCTAAAGTCATCAACTTCGGCATTCTCTACGGCATGAGTCCACACGGATTATCGGTAGCAACTGGCATGACCATGGAGCAAGCCAGCGACTTCATCAGCAAGTACAAAGCACTGCGCAAGCCCATATTCGATTACATCGATAGGGTCAAGGAACAAGCCAGAACAGATGGTTTTGTTGAGACCTTATTTGGCAGACGACGTCCGACACCTGACATTCATTCATCGAACTTTGTAGTCAGGAGCGCTGCCGAACGGGCGGCCATTAACCTGCCTATTCAAGGCACTGAGGCCGATTTAATGAAAATGGCGATGATCGAAATCGATAAAACACTAACGGCTAAGTATCCTCAAGCTAAAATGCTTCTGCAGATTCATGATTCAATACTGGTCGAATGCCCCGACGACCAGGCTAGCGTCGTTGCTAATTATCTAAAAGCGGCGATGGAGAATATTTATAAGCTACCAGTCAAACTGGATGTCGATGTCACTATCGGCAATAATTGGGGAGAACTATAGGGGAGGCACTTTACTGCCATCAATACTGCCTCTTCGTCGATTAACTACCCGACCTCCACCGGCTTTTAGCAGACGATAAGCAAGGGTCATAACCCAGACAGATAAGATTAGTGCAAAGAAGTTGGTAAATAGGCTGAAGGCACCGGCGTGGGCGTCGATACCGAGCTTAATATTAACCGCCGATATGAAGAATACGATCAACTCGCCAACTATCAGTAGCCGGGTACGTTTTTTTGTTCGCTTAGTTTGAGCTTGGTAGCCTAGAAAGGCAAGAACGATCAGGGATATTATTATCCCTATATACAATATCGTAGAAGTTAACATATTAATGGCACATTGTCCTTTAGACTGCGTACAGTTACTAACAATTGAGCTAATTGTACTAACTATATTCATTAGACCAATTATCATTAACTGGAATATCGTAGCCTTGGATGTCTCGTGAGTTAAATGCATGAAATACATTATCCCACTCTCGCTTGGCCTTTAGAAGAGCTATTTCCGGAAAGATGAAGAGCGTATGATATAGAATATGCCGAGGTTTATGTTTAACAAGCTGGTCAGGGATAAAATCGTTGAGCATCAATTAAAAACTGGTGCTACGCCGAAATTCCGTAAGTTAAATAAACAAGAACATCAAAATCAACTCGTCCTTAAACTCATTGAGGAGGCCAAAGAAGTGCTGGAGGCCAAAGATAAAGACATAGTTGCCGAAATAGCCGATGTCAAACAAGTGCTTGATGATCTTATTGAACAGCATAACATCGCCCTGTCTGACATAAGCCACGCTCAGAAATTAAAAAATCAAAAGCACGGCGCTTTTAAAAAGGGAATCTATATCGACTATATTGATATTGAAGAGGACGATCCATTTACAGACTATTACAGAAGTAATCCCGACCGCTACCCAGAAGTTAACAGCTAACTAATACCTGACTCTCAAAACCCTACCCAAGTAAGATAAAAGACGCTATCCTGTTCCTTGTTCACCTATTAAAACAAACAAGGAGAAAAGATATGCGTCTTTTACGTGCTCATCATATAACAAATTTAGTAGCTGTCATAGATAG
>DASSZG010000042.1:0-11364 GCA_035702905.1 Saccharimonadales bacterium (SeqCode) | reverse complement strand
CCCGGTTGAATCTTAGTAGCCGAAAAATCGATTTGGCCGTAATTGGGATCATTGAAGTTCTCGCCACCAACCTGAGCAACAACTTGACCGTTGTTTACGTTTTCGGCGACCACCGCCTCTTCATCTCCATTAACGGCTGCTACATTAGCAGCATTCTTGGCTACATCTTGTTCGGCATCTTGCTGAAGTTGCATATTAAGAGTGGTTGTTACTTTCCACCCTCCGTGGGCTACAGTATTGGCGCCATACTTATCTATTAGCTGTTGTTTAGCCGCTAAAACGAAGTAAGGTGCCTTAATATTCTGATACAAGCTTTGCTCGGGATGTACTTCACTTAGAACATTGACGGCTT
Organism: Saccharimonadales bacterium (SeqCode); assembly: GCA_035702905.1. Taxonomy (GTDB): domain Bacteria; phylum Patescibacteriota; class Saccharimonadia; order Saccharimonadales; family UBA4665; genus DAIDIO01. The sequence goes on along the minus strand of DASSZG010000042.1, from coordinate 11,012 downwards.
CTGCGGTCTTCTCCTGGGTTGCATTTATATAGCCTTGAAGCTGCATTTGCTTTAGGATGTAATGCTGTCTAGCCAGCAGTGCAGAAGCGCTGAAGGTACCGTCGGTTACGGCCGAGTTATACTGCGGACCGGCGTAGGGCGAGTAATAGCTTGGTGCTTGCGGGATTGCTGCAAGCATCGATGCTTGAGCGAGCGTCAAGTTAGCTGCGTTTGTTTGGAAGTAGTCTTCTGCGGCCGCCTGTACGCCATAATCTAGCCCGCCGTACGGGGCGGCATTGAGGTAGCCGGTAAGAATGTCATTCTTTGAATATTGCCTGTCCATTTCGACGGCGAGAATAACCTCCTTAACTTTGACGGTAATTGATTGTTGACCCGTCCAGCCTTCATCTAACTTGACTAACTGTTCGGTGATCGTCGACGCACCTTGTAATGAACTGCCGCCGGTTAAGTCATGAAAAGCGGCTCTGAATATACTACGAACGTCAAAAGCCCCTTCTTTGTAGAAGTTTTTGTCTTCGATAGCTACCGTTGCATCTTTCATATATGGAGAAATCTGATTGCTGGACACCGGCTGTCGTTTAACTGAATTATAATCAGTGAAAAGCAGTACTTTTCCAGTACTGTCATAATAAGAAATACTTCCACCTAAGTTGCCGGAGAGGTCTTTTATTTGAGGTAAGTCTTTCCTGAAGTAAGCGAACAGCCCGATAGTTAGAAAGAAACCAACAACTACACTGGCCCCAATAATTTTAAGTACCATGATTCCACCTTCACGGCTGAACCAGTACTGAAATACATGTTTCGGCTGAAGTCTGAACAACCAGCGCTTCCAGCGTTCTTTCGGAAGAGAAGCCAGGTAGGCGGCTTTGGCGGCATTTCGCTCTGCTTTGCGAGCCTTTTTGCGATCAGCTATAGTGCGGTTAACCTTAATAGTCTTACCGCTTCGAGTGGTAACAGTATTTGCGCTTCCCCCACGTTTTCTACCGGTGTTTTTACTCATGTCTAGGTGTTATTCCTTGGAGTTCCCTCAACTAGTAAAGTCATAAATGCTAGTATAGCAAAAGTTTGTCTAAAAAAATCTATAATTTTCCAGCCTCTTTTCAGGTTTCAGGCCGGTTGTATGTATACTAGATACTGAATTATGACATTATCTGAAGAACTAGAGTGGCGTGGCCTAGTTAACCAAACCACCTATAAAGATCTATCTGTTCTAAACGGTCAGCCAATAACATTTTATTGGGGTGTCGACCCTAGTGCTGATTCAATGCAGATCGGTAACCTAGCAGCCGCCATGATGGTTAAGGCGTTTATTAAACACGGTCATAGGCCGGTACTGCTGATTGGTGGTGCAACCGGTTTGATCGGTGACCCTGATGGAAAGGCCGAAGAGCGACAGCTAATAGATAAAGAGCAAATTGAAAAAAATAAACAGGCTATTACTAATCAGTATCGGACGATCTTCAGCGGTAGCGAATTTGAGATAGTCGACAACTATGATTGGTTTCATAGCATTAATTACCTGGAATTCCTGAGAGACATTGGCAAACACGTACCGATGAGGCAGATGCTCGGACGTGAATTCGTAGAATCCCGACTTAGCGAAAACGGTGCCGGAATCAGTTATGCCGAATTTAGTTATGCGCTAATACAGGCATATGACTTTCTCTGGCTTCATGAGAATAAAGGAGTAACGCTTCAAGTAGCTGGGGCCGATCAGTGGGGGAACAGTATTGCCGGAGTTGATCTCATACGGCGTAAAACCGGCAACCAAACGCACGTCTATTCAACACCGTTAGTTATAGATGAGGTGACCGGCCGGAAGTTTGGCAAAAGCGAAGGGGGTGCGGTATGGCTAGATCCAAACAAAACCAGCCCTACCGAGTTTTACCAATTCTGGATAAATTCTGCGGATCAATCTGTCGAAAAATACCTAAAAATCTTCACAGAGTTAGACAAAACAGAAATAGAAGAGATTATTGCTAAGCATAACGAAGACCCTGGCTCCCGCTATGCTCAGAGACAGCTCGCTAGCCAGGTAACTAATCTTATTCATGGCAGTGAAGCGACGGATGTTGCCGTACAGATCACCGATATACTAACTGGGAAGTCTAAGCTTGCAAGTGACATGGATGACAACTTGCTTGCTAACCTAAGAATCGAAATACCCAGCGTCAGAGCGAGCCATGATAGTGAAATAGCTGATCTGATAGTTGAAACTGGCCTATCTAGCTCTAAAACCGAGGCAAGGAAACTAATTGCAGGTAACGCAATTGCCATCAACGGTCAAAAAACCACCAGGACTAGACTAGACGATAGTGATTTTATAAATGGCCGATTAATTATCCGAAGAGGCAAGGCCTTCAAGGATTCGGCTTTAATAGAGCTTTAATTTAAATAACAAGGAATATATGAATAAGACCTCACCAAAACGACGCGCCGATCAATATAACGACCCAAATCACAACTATTTAAAATACTGGGACGGTCGTAAATATGAACATCTAGCCGAAGAAGTTGCCATAAAACGTCTACTTAGGAATAAGCGATTTAAAAAAGCTGTTGATGTCGGCGGAGGTTATGGGCGACTAAGTGTGCTTCTTGAGGATTATGCCGATGAAGTTGTGCTTGCCGAACCAAGTCAGCAACAGCTGGATATAGCGGCCGACTTTTTAAAAGACCATCCTAGGATTAAACGAAGTCTTTTGCAGGCTGATGATTTAAAATATCCCGATTCGAGCATAGATCTTCTGACTATGATTAGAGTAATGCATCACTTGCCTGATCCTAATGCCGAATTTAAAGAGATTGCCCGAGTTCTCAGCCCGAACGGATATGCAATTATTGAAGTTGCTAATTATGCTCATATGCTAAATCGACTCAAGTATCTTAGTCGGGGTAAAAAGCTCCCAACGGAGCCTGTTGACATACGATCCGACGCTAACAAAAGAGATGACGAGATCCCATTCGTTAATCACAATCCACGTACAGTAATTGGTCAACTAAAAAAGCACGGCCTGGAAGTCCAGTCTGTCTTATCCGTATCAAACTTACGGAGTCCCGGACTAAAAAAAGTCGTGCCTAAAAGCCTGATGTTGACTGTTGAGAAGTTTATGCAAAAACCGATGTCTAAAGTTTATTTTGGGCCGAGCATTTTTTTCCTAGTTAAAAAGAGCTAATTGGTTTCAATTGCTTCAGGGCAATCATCTGCTTGCAACATAGGATTAAGATTGCTGTCCTGAGCGGCAGTCAGAATAATTTCAGCCATATTCTCGCAGGCAGGAAGGGAATTGGCGATTTGATGCACCCTTATGCCGCGCTGAATGTTGAATAGCAATCCGAACGGATCATGCCGACGTAAGGTTCCCCAGAGATCCTCGACAGTTGGGAAGTTAATTGCCTCGACTTCATCAGCTTTAATACTTATCCCACGGACTGGTTCTTCCTGAAGCATCTCGGAAACTGTAGATGATACGCTACTAATAACCCCTTTATAGCGGCTAGCTGATGGGTAATATAGGGAGTTTTGTCCAGGGAAGAGGTATGATTTTGAATGCTGTATTTTCTCAATTAATCCTACAGAAACATGGCCGTTATGGTCATTGCCTAAAAGTACATAAGGGCTTCTAGAAAAAACTTTTTTATGCACTACCAAGCTTCTTGCTGGTTCAGCTAATTCTTCTATTCTTATCTCGGCAATAGGTTTTATACCGTAATAGCTACCGAGACTGACAAGTTGTTCAAGCGGTTCATTCAGAGCATTAATGCGCCTACTTAAGTTAACAACATTGAGTCTGTCGCGATTTGACGTTTTCTGTCCTGCCATAACTAAAGCCTCGCAAGATTAATAGTGTTGTTACAAGTTTATACTATTGGTACTGAGGGATTGAAGCCGCTTTTTGTAGGTAGCTAGTGCAATCGATGCCACTTATGAGCCATTTTCCATTAACCTTCTTCAGATTGATAGTAAAACTAGGCCATGTAGTTCCACCAGGAATGACCTTGGTTACGTCTACTGATGCTGTATCACCTGTAACAACAGGATTAGTGACGCTTACAGATGCTGGTATTACATTTTGGTCACAGAAGATCGGATATTGTGTTGTTGGAGTTTCAGTGTAGTTGCTAGTGTAATAACCGGAAGTTTTAATAAATTGTGAATCAGTTTCGGTGCTGTTGGAGTCGACGAGATTAATATATGCAGCATAGGTAGCCTGTGTCTCTGATATCACCTGGCTACTATCGTTCGCTGTAGATGTGATGGGGCTTGATGAAGCGGTCTTTGAAGTTGGCTTATTGCTGGCAGAAGAACTCGAATGGCTATGTTTACCAACGTAGTATGCTGCGCCAACTAAGATAATTGCTAATAGTACAAAAAAGAGAATTTCAAATACTGCAAATCCCTTTTGGTTTTTAGAGAGATTTTTTGTTTTCATAATTTACCTTTTGTTTTTATTTTAGTTCTTGATAAGCATTTTACTATACGTAATAAGAATTAAGAAATACTATAACTGATATAATTCGCTTTAATGGATAAGACTAAAAGTAAGTCGGTTGGCGGTCTCACGTTAGATGATAGCATCAGTCGGATAAAAGGTGTCGGTGCGGTACAGGCTAAGAAATTTGAAAGTCTCGGCATTAGTTCAATTGCTGATCTTATTAACTATTACCCTCGGAAATATGAAGATTATTCTCACGTTGTTAAGATTAAGGACCTGAGGCCGGGCCCGGTCAGTTTGAAAGTCGAAATAAAAAGCATAACCGGAAGGTATGCCCGCGGCCGAGGTCTTCACATTACAGAAGCAGTAGTCAGTGACGAAAGCGGTAGTGTCAGAGTGGTTTGGTTCAATCAATCATACAGGCTTACCTATTTCAAGCGTGGGCAAGAGTACTATTTATCCGGTAAATATGAACTTAAGAATAATCATTTCACAATTACAAATCCTACCACCGAAATTGTTAGCGATTTACCAACTAACACAGCCAGAATCTTGGCCGTCTATCCGGAGACCAAAGGCCTAGACTCAAGATTAATTAGAAAAGCTATTGCCCAGACTTTGCCGCTAATGGCTGGACTTTCGGAAAGCCTGCCTGGCTTTATCATGAAGGAACACGGGTTATTGAGTAGGAATGAAGCCGTAAGGGCACTACATATGCCTGCCTCGGCCGATGAGCTAAGCGAGTCTAAGAGGCGGCTGGGGTTTGAGGAGGTTTTTGAGTTTTCGCTTGCCAGTTTACTGAATAAACAAGAAAATCAGACAGAACATGCTCTTAAAATTATATTCAGTCAAGCATTGGCAAAACAGTTTATAGAGTCTCTACCCTTCAAGTTAACTGATTCTCAGCGGATCGCCGTCTGGCAAATATATAAAGACATGGAAAAAACGACGCCTATGAACCGGCTAATCGAAGGTGATGTTGGTTCAGGAAAAACTGTCGTGGCAGTTATGGCGGCTCTGATGGTTATGAAAGAAGGCATGCAGGTAGCCTTGATGGCACCGACAGAAATATTGGCCCGCCAGCACGCCAGCACCATCCATGGATTGCTCCGTCCACTCGGTTTAGAAAACAGCGTCGAACTTTTAGTCGGTAGCCTGTCAACCAAACAAAAAAGAATTGCCTACTCTGCAATCAAAGAAGGAAGAGCTAGCTTCCTAATCGGCACCCATGCTCTACTTGAGGAGAGTTTAGATATGCACAAACTAGCTCTGGTTATTGTAGACGAACAGCACCGCTTTGGAGTAAATCAACGTATCAAACTTGCTACTAAAGCTGGGCACACTCCTCATATATTATCTTTGAGCGCCACTCCGATTCCCCGTTCGCTGGCTCTGACTCTGTATGGCGAACTAGACATCACTAGGCTTAAAGACAAGCCTGAAGGGCGTCAACAGGTTATCACAAAGATTGTTTATGCCTCTCAAACCGCTGAACTATATAAACATATAGATGAAGATTGTACGGCCGGTCGGCAAGCCTTTATTGTTTGTCCGGCAATCAATGAATCGGAAATTAACCAAGTCAAGTCGGTTAGTGAAGTTTATGAAAATCTTAAAAACGGGCCGTTTAAGCACCGCCGGCTGGGCTTACTGCATGGACAATTGAAAGCTGATGAAAAACAAAAGACTATGAATCAGTTTATCAACCGTGAGCTGGATATATTAGTGGCGACAACGGTAATTGAGGTTGGGGTCGACATCCCCAATGCCTCGATTATGGTTGTAATGAGTCCAGAACGATTCGGTTTAGCCCAGCTTCATCAGCTAAGAGGTCGCATTGGTCGAGGCGAGCACCAAGGGTATTTCTACATGTTGCTAGATAACAGTGAAGCCCCGCTAAAGCGTCTTCGAGCGCTAGAACAGTCTAGTGACGGTTTTAAACTAGCCGAACTTGATTTAGAACTGCGAGGTCCTGGCGCTATTTATGGAACCTATCAGCACGGTGCACTTGATTTAAGAATCGCTAACCTAACCGATAAACAGCTTATCCATGACGCAGTATCATCGGCTCAAGAATTCATCGCTAGTGGTGAAAAACTCAGCAAGTATGCAATACTGAACCGAAAGATTAAAAAATTGCGAACGATAACCAACCTCAACTAGATATGAGAATAATAGCTGGAAGATATAAAGGACTTAATTTTAATGCCCCGAAAGGCGCTAGAACTCATCCGATGAGCGATAAGGCGAGAGGCGGACTATTCAACGCTCTCGGCGATATTGAGGGACTTGAAGTGCTAGATTGTTTTTCCGGTAGTGGCGCCTTGGCAATTGAAGCAATCAGCCGAGGAGCAAGATCGGCTGTAGCAATTGATGCGGATAGTCGCGCCGTCAAAATTATTAAAGACACCTTAACCCAGTTAAAACTGACTAAGGAGATAAAAGTTTCTCAAGCTTACGTCAAAAGCTGGTTATCGACAAATAAAGATAAAACATTCGATTTAATACTAGTCGATCCGCCGTATGATGACTTAAACTTCACAACCATAAAGAGACTGCCCTTACATCTTAAAGAGTCGGGAGTTTTAGTTCTGTCATGGCCCGGTAGTCATGACCCGTTAAAACTAAGCGGTCTGCAAATAGTAAAAAATAAACATTATGGGGATGCGCAACTAGTTTTTTATCGTAAAATTAGTTAAAATGTTCAGCTGATACCAATTTATGCGGATGTGGTGGAATTGGTAGACACGCTAGCCTTAGGAGCTAGTGCCGCAAGGCGTGAAGGTTCAAGTCCTTTCATCCGCACCATTTTGTCTTAAGTCAGATTGGCTTTATAATTCCAATCTTGTTAATCTTTTCCACATGTAATCAGATTTAAAGTTAAAAAAGCTTGCTATTAGAAGGTGGTAGTGCTTAGCTATAGTCAGTAATATAGAAATAAAAGTGAGATTATGAAACAAAATACATCTGATCCGTCTCCCATAACAGATAAAGAACCTGTTATTGGTACAGGCGTCAATAGTTCGAATACTTCAATCAATCCGAGGTTTATGGAGCTATCCATCAAAAACCCGTTGCTTATAGCAATTGTTCTAATAGTTATTGCACTAGGAATTTATCTAATATTATCAAGTTCTGCCGCCTCTCTAGCCGCAACTAAGGTTTGGTCTAGCGCTAGCGATTGGAGTACTGGAACACTGTCTGGTACGTCAATAACTGGAAATACGGTCAGTTTATTTCCTACAGTAACCACTAAAACTGTTACCGTACCTACACCTAATTATGCACTTAATCAACCAGTGCAGGTGTCATCAATAAGCAAAGGTAATAACTATAACTATACGGGTAAGATTTGGTTGTATGGTAAGTACGTTAATGATGGCAACTTAACAACCAGATGGAGCTCTCAGTTTAGTGACCCGCAATGGGTATATATTGACTTAGGCTCAACTAAAACTATTAGTGAAGTAAAAATTAACTGGGAAACAGCTTACGCTTCGGCTTATCAAATTCAAGTTAGCAATGATGCCACTAACTGGACAACCATCTACAGTACAACAAAGGGCACAGGCGGTGTTAACGATCTGAAAGGGCTGAGCGGCTCCGGTAGGTATGTGCGTATGTACGGTACACACCGGGCGACAGTTTGGGGTTACTCAATTTGGGAAATGGCAGTTTACGGTCCGTCAACGACTACTACAACTACGACGACTACATACCCGGGATCAGGTACGATAACATTACCTTTCGATGCGGGTTCTACGGTTAGCTGGACAAGCTTAACTGGCCAAACTAGCTTGCCTACGAGTACAGGCATAAGTTATCAGGCCAGAACCAGCTCAGATAATTCTACTTGGTCGGCTTGGACTAGTGTCCCTTCAGGCGGGAGTTTAACAGGTCTTAGTGCTAGTCGGTATATTCAAATAATGGCAACTCTTACATCTACGAATTCATCAAACACCCCGTTATTAAACCAACTTGTGCTGGGCTATAATATACCGGTTGCAAATCCAACCGTATCATTCTCGGCGTCACCAACCCAAATTAGCGCCGGTCAAAGCGCTAGTCTTAATTGGAGCTCAACCAATGCAACCACTTGTACTGCATCGGGCAGCTGGTCGGGTACGCAGTCAACAAGTGGCAGTCTTACGGTATCTCCAACAGTTACATCAACATATTACCTAAACTGTAGTGGTAACGGTGTTACTGTTACAGCCACCCCTGTAACCATAACCGTTGCAACTGTCAGTACATCCGGCGGAGGGACAACAACTGCAGCCAGTGGTTGTACGTATAACGGTACGGTATCACCTTGCGTCGGTAGCCCTACCACTAGCGTTGCCGGTTGGGGCACTCCTTCATTCGACGATGAGTTCAATGGCACTAGTCTAAATACTACTACATGGAATACTGAAAATGGCTGGAAGAAAAATGGTATTACCGTCTCTGCGAGCAATGAAACCGTATCGGCCGGCAATTTAATCTTGACATTATCTTCCACTTCTTCGGGTGCAGAAATCAGTACTAATACTTATGCCGTTCCGGTCGGAGGTTTCGCTGAAGCAAGAGTTTACTTCCCGGGGAATGGGCAGACTATCTATAACTGGCCTGCTTGGTGGACAAGTGGTCCTAACTGGCCTGCAGCCGGTGAAAACGATATAGCCGAAGGCTTAGGAGTGCTAACTGAAAACTATCATTCTCCAACCGGAGCATACAATCATGGACAACCGTCATGTACACCAAACTGTGTCTGGTCTAATGGCTTTCATACCTACGGCATGTATAGAGGCAGTAATTACGTCGACGTCTACTGGGACGGGGTACTTTACTACAAATATTCAACTGACGATAACGGTGCTCCGGAAAACTTAATATTAACCAACGGCTGTTACAGCAACTGTACTGTTGGCGCACAAGTTAAAGTGGACTATGTAAGAGCTTGGAATTCAAATAGTAGCGGTTGGAATGGCGTACAGCCTTAAAGTTCCATAACAAACTTTATTGATCTTCTAAAATTTCCTCCTGAGGGCTTGGTTGTACTATTATCGCCTGTGCCGGTTCTGTCTGTTCTGTTTCTTTTACCCGCTTAAGTTCTTGTATAGCAAAGATCATCTTATCTGTTGCATCTGTAACCACCCGGTCTTTATATGACCAGGTAAATAATCCGAATAGCCAGGCAGACGTAACTCCGGCTGTCATAATAAATTCGCCCCCTTTTTTGTTTGCCCGGTACATTCCATAACCGAGAAGGGCGGTCGCTCCTCCAAACTCAGCGGTTCTTTTCAGTCGCTGATTTAGGCTTTTATAACGTTCAATTTCTGGCTGTATATCTACGTCTAGTCCAGATAACTCAATAAATGATCTCAGATCTTCCATCCGGACAATACTGACATCTAAATGCGATACTGTCAATAAATGATGGTCAATAATAGGGGTTGTCGTATATAATCTATAGGATTATGGCATTAACAACAAAACCATATAAAGGCGCCAGGGATTTCTACCCGGAAGATAAGCGTTTGCAGAAATTTGTGTTTAATACCTGGCGACAGGCAGTTGAGAGATATGGATACGAAGAGTACGACGCACCGATTATTGAACCGCTGGAGATATATTTAGCTAAAACCGGGAGTGAGATAGTTGACGAGCAGACTTATGCCTTTACTGATCGAGGTAAAAGAGAGGTAGTTATTAGGCCGGAGATGACCCCGAGCGTTAGCCGAATGGTAGCTGCCAAGCGACAAGAACTAGCTTATCCATTGAGACTCTTTAGCATTCCCAATTTATGGAGATATGAAAGACCTCAGCGCGGACGACTACGTGAGCACTGGCAGCTCAATGTAGATATTTTCGGCGTAGCTAGCGAGAACGCTGAACTTGAGTTAATCGGCCTGGCCGATCATATTTTTAAGTCATTTGGCGCCGATCAGTCAATGTATGAGATTAGGATTAACCACCGGGGACTGGTTAATGAAATACTGATGAACTACCTAGACCTTGATAACCAATCCGCCCACCAAGTCGGCAAGCTAATCGACCGCAAATCCAAAATGGATCAGTCGGATTTCTTGTCGCAACTTGATGAAATACTTAGTGCCAAAAATAAAGCGGCAAAGGCTCCAGAAAAACTGCTTGATATTTTAAATGCCCGCAAACCGACAGATTTGCCAAGTGAAGTGAAGAGCAACGAATATTACCAACAACTTGTTAAATTACTTGAGGGTTTGGATCTTCCTAATGTTGTCTACAGTCCCGAGGTTATGAGAGGTTTTGACTACTATACAGGAATTGTTTTTGAAGTTTTTGATACCGACCCTGAAAACAACCGTGCCATGATGGGTGGCGGTCGTTATGACGGACTGGTTGGTCTGTTTGGCGTTGAGCCAGTGCCGACGGTCGGTTTTGGCTGGGGTGATGTGACGCTGGTAAATTTTCTGGATGCACACAGCCTAGCACCAAAGCTTAAGCCGGAAACCGATGTTTACGTCTGCCTGATCGGTGATATTTACTCTAGTGCTCAGGCGCGGATCAACGAACTGCGTCAGCAAGGTATTAATGTGGCTGTTGACCTGTCTA
>DASSZG010000040.1:0-10593 GCA_035702905.1 Saccharimonadales bacterium (SeqCode) | reverse complement strand
AAAGTCGATGATCTTAAGGTGCATTATAAGAACACACATCATCTTCCCAATATGCGCTTTGTTATTGCCGGCAACATAAAGCCCAGCCGGAAAGCAATACTAACGAAGCTTTTGGAAGCAATTGAATTACCTTCAAGTGGTGAACGTTTTGAGTTACCGCAAGAAAAGCCTAAGCGACTGTCAAAGCCGGTATATATCGCTAATGACACGGTCGAGAATCTGTACTTTTACATAGATACTTTTGCGAAAAGACGACTGAATGATTCCGAGACTGATTCGCTGAACCTTGTAAATACTATGCTAACAGAAACTCTCTATTCTAAAATTCTAGGCACAGCACGGGAAAAGGGATTGGTTTACAGTATGAATTCGGGGCTTAGCCATACCCGGAATGCCAGCAATTGGTGGTTTGGAGCCCAAGTTTCAGATAAGAATGCCATGGCACTGATGAAAATTATTGTTATGGAGCTTCAAGGAGTACTGGAAGGCAAACTAAGCGATGAAGAAATCGAATCTACAAAGCAATACGCTCTTGGACGTTTTCAAAGAAGCGCTCAGACGGTTGGCGGAACAGCTGCCGGTTATGCAGGACGCTATTTCTTTGATGATGTAATAGAAGACTACTACCGGATTCCGGAACGTATAAAAGCAGTTAACAAGCGGCAGATAATAGATGTTGCCCAAGCTATGTTCGCCGACTCAGTATGGGGGTTTGGAGTTCTGGGTAACTGCGGTGAAGAATTCACACTGCAATTGGAATCGAGATTAAAACCTCTCTGGGCTCAGCCGTCAATTGCGCCGCTCGCCTGAAAAATAACCTCTGTTATACTTTATCTAATGGACGATCTACTGAAACGGGCTGAAATTCTGCAATCGGAAATCGATCAGATCGGTCTTAAACTTAAAGTTAATGAAGCAAAACAGGAGCTTTCATCCTTAAAAGCTGAATCTGAAGATGCCAAATTCTGGCAGGACTCACAAGCCGCCCAAAACGTTATGAAGCGGATTGCTAAGCTTGAAAATCGGATAAGCCCTTGGGAAAAATTAACGTCTGCCATTACCGAACTTATTGAGATGCTCAAACTTAAAGACGAAACCCTAGAGAGTGAACTTATGCACCAGTTAGAGAAAGTCGAAACTGATTTAATGCAAGTAAAGGGCTCACTTAAGTTTAATGGCCCTTATGATGACCACGATGCCATAATTAGCATCTATGCTGGCGCTGGTGGAACCGATGCCCAAGATTGGGCGCAGATGCTACTTAGAATGTATGTGCGGTTCTGTGAAAAGAATAATTGGAGCACTCAGGTAGTTGAAGAGTCTGCCGGCGAAGAAGCAGGTCTCAAGAGTGTAACCTTAGAAGTAAATGGAGACTACGCCTACGGTAAACTCAAAGGTGAACATGGCGTACACCGACTGGTTAGGCTTAGCCCGTATAATGCAGATAATTTACGTCAGACTAGCTTTGCTAAAGTCGAAGTTATTCCAAAGATTGAATCATCGGACAAATTAGATATTGAAGATAAAGATTTAAAAATTGATGTCTATCGGAGCGGTGGACATGGTGGCCAAAGTGTTAATACAACCGATTCGGCTGTACGCATAACGCATTTACCAACCGGTATTACAGTTGCCATACAAAATGAACGTTCACAGCTACAAAACAGGGAACTAGCGATGACTATCTTAAGCTCTAAGCTAGCTCAGCTGCAACTTGAACAACATCAAGAAAAATTAGCCGATCTCAAGGGTCCCAATCAATCTGCCGAGTGGGGTAATCAGATTAGGAGCTACGTTTTGCACCCATATAAGCAGGTCAAAGATTTGCGCACAAGACATGAATCGACCGACCCGGATGGCGTCCTTGATGGCAATATTAACTCCTTCATTGAGGCTTATTTAGATCAGAATGTCGGCAATCAGACTTAAGCTTAGCGTGGTATAATACAATGAATGATTTTGTTGGATCGGGTAACAAAAAAGTATCCTCGTGTTGAAAATCAAGTAGCACTTGATAGGATTAGTATTCACGTCGATCCAAAGGAGTTCGTAATTGTGATCGGCCAATCGGGTGCCGGCAAAACTACCTTACTTAAGTTATTAACCCGCGAAGAAAGGCCGACCTCGGGGAAGATAATAGTTGGTGGTATAGACTACGATAAACTAAAAGACAAGGATATTCCATTGCTTCGCCGCAAGATTGGCGTAGTATTTCAAGATTTCAAACTGTTACCCAATCGAACGGTTTTTGAAAACGTTGCTTATGCACTTGAAATAGTTGGGGCGAGTAATAAAGAGATTCGTAATACCGTACCGAGAGTATTAGATATAGTTAATTTGAAGGGTAAAGAGAATTCAATGCCTCGGCAATTGTCAGGCGGTGAACGCCAAAGAGTGGCTATTGCGAGAGCGATAGTTCGGCAGCCGCGGATCTTAGTTGCCGACGAGCCAACGGGTAATTTGGATCCTAAACACGCCTGGGACATTATTAAGGTGCTCGAAAAGATTAACCGTTACGGCACAACCGTACTGCTAACGACTCACAATCAGGAAATTGTTAATAAACTTAAGAGGCGAGTGATCACTATCAAAGACGGCAAGATCGTCAGCGATAAGGCAAACGCCGGATACAACATGGTACATGAGAAGAAAACTAAGAACGCTTAGCCGCATATTCCATACCGGCTTATTAAACTTCCTGAGAAATATCAGCTTGGCTGTGGCCGCCATTGCAGTTATGGTCGTGACGCTAACTATAGTTTTATTCTCATTGATCACTAACGCTACGTTTTCAAATACGATTGCCCAAATAACAAATAAAATTGACGTCTCGGTTTTCTTAAAAGATAGCGTTTCAAGCAGCCAAACAAATCAGCTATTAGCGCAAATTAAAGCCATACCGGATGTAAAAAGCGTTCAGTACTTAAGTAAGACGCAGGTGTTGCAACAATATGAGGCACAGAATGCTGGCAATCAGCAGTTGGCTACAGCTATCGGCGAAACAGCCAATCCATTACCGGCCACAATTCTGATCAAGCCTGTTAATTTAAATCAGATACAAAGTATAAAAAGCTTTTTAGTGGAGCCAAATATAGCCGCGCTTCAGTCGGCGCCGCCTAGCTATAGCGGCAAACAGGAAACGGCTATTAACCGTATTACCCATGCCACCGATGTGCTACGGTCGGTCGGTGTAGTGGCCATAATTGTATTTGTAGTAATCTGTGCCCTCATTATTTTCAATACGATTCAGATGGCTATATTTAACCGCCGAGACGAAATCCAGATAATGCGCTTACTTGGAGCATCGACTCATTTTATTAGGGGGCCATTTATAGTCGAAAGTTCTATTTACGGTGTGCTCTCGGCAATACTGTCGGTAGCAATTATCAACATTGCTTTCGTTACCACCAGCAGTACCTTGCAGGCCAGTGCGCTAGGTCTTCTTAATATTAGCTATGCCAATAATTATTTTGAAAATCACTTCGGGGAGCTATTGGCCACCCAGCTAATTATTGGTATAGTACTAGGAGCGGTTTCTGCCCAAATTGCGACCCACCGCTACCTCAAATTTAAAACGAAATAGACAAGCGAACAGGCAAGAGCAGTTAAAAAATCTCTGGATTAGATAAGACTAATCTCATTTTTAGGCTCTAAAGAAAATTTACAATTTTTCGAAATATAAATTATCAACCTGAGAAAGGGTGGAAGACTTGATTAAATCTGCTATAATAAAAGTTAGCGTAAGCAAAAATAAAAAAACAATGGTTAAAAAACACAGCACACGCAATTTAATTAGCATGTTTAAGAGGTCACCAAGCCTTGCTTTGGTGATGATTCTAGGCATTATGTTATTAAGTGGAATCGGCCAAAAATTGGTTCACGCTGTTAACTGTTCAAGCGCTGCTGATTGTCAGGCGCAAATTAATAATCTAAGCAACCAGAACGCCCAAGCTCAGCAGAACGTGGGCAGTTTGCAGTCGCAGGCCCAAAGCTATCAGGGAGCTATCGATGCTCTAAACGCACAGATAACCTCAGTTCAAAACCAGTTGAGCGCTAATCAAGCCAAGCAGGTATCTTTAGAGCAACAAATTACTGCTAACGAGCAGGAAATAGCTGCTAAAAAGTCCACCCTAGCAGATGATGTTAAGACCATGTACGTAGATGGGCAAATGACTACTCTTGAAGAACTGGCTACCAGTCAAAACCTAAGTGATTTTGTAGATAAGCAGCAATATCAAGCAGTTGTCCAAAACCAGTTAGATGCGATAATTCAACAGATTGACACCCTGCAACAACAACTGCAGTCTCAACAGCAGCAGGTAACCGGACTTATAGCTACCGAGCAAACTCAAAATGCCCAACTGTCTAATGCTGAAGCTCAACAGCAACAGCTCCTTTCCTATAACCAATCTCAGCAAGATGCCTACAACCAGCAAATAGCGGCCGATAACTCCAATATATCGGCTCTTAATGCGCGCTTGGCGGCCTTAAACACTGTCTCTGGTCAGAGTATAGACGCCAGAGGCAACTGCGGCGGTGGTTATCCAGCTTCGGCGACGAACCAGAGTGGTGGAAACTGGGGCTGCGACTTTCCAAAAGATGATGGTTATGTTGACAATTGGAATATGTATAACCGTGAATGCGTAAGCTACACAGCATATATGGCATTTACTAAATATGGCGTTTCTACTAATCAATGGGGTGATGCATATGAGTGGATAGCGGCTGCTGAAAGCCACGGTTATACCGTTGACCAGACTCCAACCGCAGGCTCGATCGCTATACGTAACAGAGCTCCAGATTGGATGATTCCTAATTCGCCCGATTTTGGTGACGTAGGACATGCAATGTATGTTGATTCGGCAAATTCCGACGGCACTATAACTGTTCAAGAATTCAACGAATACTACAATGGAACCTATGATCAAAGGACTTTTGATCCTAGTTCATATGCGGATCGAGGTGGTTTGTATTTCATCCACTTCAATTAGATACCTCATCTAAAGTTAAGCATAACAGCAATCATTTTCTGCTATAATTAATGCCAATGGGGAAAAATTTGAAACGTGTAGTTCTGCATGTTGCAGTACCGCGGAATAAGACTGTTTACATAACTCGTAATCTATTAATTCTGGTTGCTGTCTTTCTAGTTGGACTAGGAATCGGAGACGGTAAAATCAGCTTTAATTCGAACCATATCGGTTCACTTAACAATAATTTACCCAATCAATTGGACTACAGCAGCGTAAACGCCGTCTACCAAGCATTAAAGAACAACTATGATGGCAAACTTACGGAAACCGAACTACTCAATGGCATTAAGCATGGATTGGCTGAAGCGCCCGGCGACCCATATACCGAATACTTTACGGCCAGTGAGGCAAGAACATTTAATGATGAGCTAAATAATACATTCAGCGGCATTGGTGCCCAGCTATCGCAAAACAGTAACGGCGAGGTCGAAATCATGTCACCAATCAGTGGTTCGCCAGCGGCCAAGGCGGGGCTACAACCCCACGATATTATCACTAGTATTAACGGTAAAAGCACAACTGGTATGAGCGCTGATACTGCTGCAAGCAGTATTCGGGGAAAGGCCGGCACTAAAGTCACCTTAGGTATAATTAGGGGCAATACTGCCTCAACAATCACGATTACAAGGGCAAACATTAACTTACCAAGTGTTAATACCAAAGTACTTAACGGCAATATAGGCTATATGCAGATATCAACCTTTGCAGACGACACCTCGTCTTTGACTCAGAAGGCCGCTAGCCAATTTGCCAGAGACCATGTCAAAGGTATAATACTCGATCTTCGCGACAACCCCGGCGGGTTAGTTGATGCAGCTATCCATGTATCCAGTCTTTGGTTACAGCCCGGACAAATGATTTTACAAGAGCGTCGAGGCAGCGAAGTACTTGATACAGAAAATGCTATTGGCGGTGATGTCTTGCACGGCCTACCAACAGTTGTTTTGATTAACGGCGGTAGTGCGAGCGCCTCAGAAATTACGGCTGGAGCCCTTCATGACAATAAAGACGCTTATATAATTGGCGAAAAGAGCTTCGGCAAGGGCGTTGTTCAGGACATAGTTTGTATCAGCGGACAGACGGAATCTAATGGTAGCTGTCCAGGCGATGAGCTTAAGGTAACGATAGCTAGCTGGTATCGTCCAAATGGTCAAAACATCAATCATAAGGGCATCACTCCAGACCAGACCGTGAAGCTAAGTCAATCAGATCTAAGTAGCGGTAATGATCAGCAACTAAATGCCGCAGAAAGTTATATCAACAGCCATTAATGCCTATAAGGGGTTGCCAAAGAGTGGTAACGCTGATAGCATTAGTGTCATAAGTTGAGCCAATAGGGCAATAGGGGAGATAAGTGGCAGTTAATGCGACTAAGTATGTGTTTGTAACAGGTGGCGTACTTTCCGGACTGGGAAAGGGCATAACAGCCGCCTCAATCGGCAACCTCTTAAAAGCCCGGGGCTTAAAAGTTAACCTCCAAAAATGCGACCCTTATTTAAATGTTGATGCCGGTATATTAAATCCGCGTGAACATGGTGAGTGTTTTGTAACTAAAGACGGTGCTGAAACTGATCTAGATTTAGGCCATTATGAGCGATTTGTAGACGAAGAAATGACTTCCGCAAGTAGTCTGATGAGCGGCCGAGTGCTTAAAAAGCTTATCGAAGACGAAAGAGCGGGTAAGTTCGAAGGCGATGATGTTCAGATCATTCCTCACCTGACTGGTGCTATCCAGGATTGGATAACTGATGCCGGTGCCGGTTTTGACGTGCATATCGTAGAGATTGGCGGAACTGTAGGCGATTATGAGAGCCTGTCGTTTGTTGAGGCGATAAGAGAAATGGGCATGAGGGTTGGACTAGAGAACTGCCTCTACGTCCATGTAGTTTATCTTCCGTATTTGAACGCTAGTCATGAAACCAAGACTAAGCCTGCCCAGAACTCCGTACGTGATCTCAGAGGCCTTGGTATTACGCCAGACATACTTGTTTGTCGGAGCGAACAGCCATCTAGCGAGGCGGCCATAAATAAGCTTAGCTTATTCTCCGGTGTACCTGTTGATTCAATAGCCGCTCTTCCTAATGCTAAAAGTATCTATGAAGTACCGATTACGCTCGAAGAGGGGGGCATTGGCGAAGTTATAACCAAGAAGCTAGGTTTTAATACACCTAAGCCAGACTTTAGCGAATGGCAGGCTGTAGTTGATATGGCAACCGCTAAATACGATAAAACCCTTAAAATTGCTTTTGTGGCTAAGTATATGGACAACACCGATACTTACATGTCCGTCTTTGAGGCGTTAAGGTCTGCGGCTTGGCATAACGGGGTAAATATAGACATCCATTGGATCGATGCCTCAAAGTTTGATGAAGACGGCTTAGATATTAGTAACGAGATAAAAGACTACGATGGGATCGTCGTTCCTGGCGGATTTGGCCAAAGGGGCCTAGAAGGCAAGATTAAGGCTGCTCAGTATGCACTGAAGGCTAAAAAACCATATCTAGGCCTTTGTTTGGGGCTACAAATGGCAGTTATAGCTGCTGCTAGAAATGCCGGCATAAAAGATGCCAATACCTTTGAGCTAGATAACGATGGCAAAAATCTGGTTATTATTACTATGAACGGCCAAGAAGATAAACTGATGACCGGTGGGACTATGAGGCTTGGTAATTATGACTGTAAGATTGAACCTAGTAGTCTTGCTGCCAGAGTTTACAAATCGACAGAGATTGTTGAAAGACACAGACACAGAGGGGAATGCAATAATAAATATCGTGACGACTATGAAAGTTGGGGTATAAAAGCTACTGGGCTTAACCCCGAGAATAACCTAGTGGAAATTATCGAAGGCATCGGTCATCCATTCTTCCTAGCAAGCCAGTTTCATCCTGAATTTAAGAGTCGGCCTAACCGGCCGCACCCTATGTTTAATGGCTTTATTGAAGTCATACTTGATCAATAAGGGGTCTTTAAGATAACATTAGCACTATGGACGGAAACACAGTTATTGCTAATGCCACAAATCAGAACCCAAAACGAATACTTTTAGTAGAAGACGATAACGCTCTCGCGGCAGTTTATGAGGAACGGCTTAAAGCCGAAGGTTTCGATGTCAGAAGAGTAAACAACGGTGAAGAGGCGCTATCAAGTGCTATGAATTACCATCCGGATCTAGTGTTATTAGACGTTATGATGCCTAAAGTCGACGGCTTTGATGTACTAGATATTCTCAGAAATACTCCTGATACTGCCAATCTCAAAATCATCATGCTAACTGCTTTATCTCAACAGAGCGATCAGGATAAGGCTAAGGCTCTAAAGGCAGATGACTACCTGGTCAAGTCGCAAGTAGTCATAGCTGATGTTATTAATCGAATTCGATTCCATTTAGGGATGAACTAATTATTAATCCATAAGCTTATTGATATTAATTCAATCTTATGCTATAATTGTGTTGTTAATTAATGCAATACAAAAATGCCTGCCGAACAAATACCACAAACTGAGATACAGTCAGCAAATGAAGCGATGACGAACCCTTCGTTTGCTGTGTTCGGAGACCACTTACAAGCACAGGCATCAGTTGTAGGTGAGTTAGCCGAAAACCAAGATGCTATAAGGGAAGCAGGCAATCAGCTTATCGAAGAATACGACTTAAAACCTTCACTTTTTGAAAATGAGGGCAGAAGTTTCGTTTTTACTGCCATTGCTGAGCGCAAAGTAGCGGGCGTTCCTGAAGATGATGACTTCATAGGGAGTGCTCTCGCCCTGTTAGCCTATAAACACAGTGATAAGTTAGCACCAGTTGGCGATCTAGTGAAAGAAGCAGAAGGCGGCTTAACCCAGGTTCAAGAAGACGCTATACATGACAAATATACACATAAGCCGCTGAGTAATGAGTTTAGCCAAGCTGTCAAAAATGGAGATATGCTGTCAGACGTTAAGTCTAGATTAGGAATAACTCCCGATAACGAACAACCCTTTGAGATAAAGGTTTTAACTGTAGAACACGGTCATAAAAGCGGATTTGGCATGGACTCAGCCGGGATATACGCGCCTTTTACTCCATGGGAAGAAGTCCCGGGTGATACGCATCAAGAAAAGAGCGCTTACACACAAGCCGAAAATGATACGATTGATGCAGTTAAAAAACATAAAGAAGATTTACTAAAACGTGGCAAACAAATGGAAGATGAACTAGGTCATGAGATTGCTCGTGCCTGGGTTACAACTAATCATGAAGGCCAACGAGTATTATATTTATCCATGCCGCTTGCTGAAAAATTACTTGACCCAAGTCTCACGGATAATGCATTAAGTTATACGGAAAAGGACCGACAGAGTGATTTAGCTTTACTTGAGCATGAATATGTTCACACTCAGGGAGGGATGAATATAGATAATGGTGTCTTTTTCGGTATTTCTTTAGAAGAAAGGCGTGCAGAATACTTCAGCGGAGATAAACACGGCTATCAGGACGTAAAAGGGTTGATGCTTGATGTTGCTGTTGCCAGTAATATGTTAGTTACAAATCTGTTTGCAGATAAACCCTTTGGAGGGAAACAGTCTGAACTTTACACAGATCTTGCTAACCGCATTGGAGTTAGAAACACTCTCGAACTCCTGGTCTTGCCACCCCAGGCGTATATTGATCGTAATCAGGGCAATGTACTTCAGAGAGCACTCGTTGAATACATAGGGGGCTACGATGGCCTTATAAAGCATATATTAGAAAGGTCGATAGCTAATGGTCAGAAGACCGACATAGAAAGCCGCGTCAAGGAACGTGCAAAGATTATCAAAGCTCAGGGGGAGTATAGCGACTGGGTATTACAGTACAGACGGAAGTTTGGCTTGAATGTAATGACAGACCTTTACCAAGCGTCAATGGCTGAGCTTGGAGAGGAAGACCAATAAATATTAAATTTATTACTTAACTGTAACTTCAGTACGGGCGACACTGCGTCCACTGAATAATCGGACGCGTCTTTTAGTGTATGTAACTACGCCGTCTCGCGCAGCATGGATTGTAAAGTTTCGGCTCACGAAAGTACCCTCGCCGGGGCGCTTTGTCATTCCGACTTGGCGAACTATAACTTGCCCAGTTTTAACTTGCTGACCACCGAATAGTTTGACTCCAAGTCGCTGACCTGGGCTATCGTGAACATTTTTGGCGGTACCGCCTGCTTTGACATGACTCATGCTAGACTCTTTACTTCCTTATTAATACAAGTAATTGACGAGCAACAATTTGATCGGGTCGATAATAGATTAATTTCCCGTTATCTATGTGCTCAAAACTTACTCGATTATAGCCTAAAGCTTCAATCTGGTCAATAAGAGGCAAGTGTTTAAAATGACCGCTAGACGTTTGCCAAGCCGGGACAGCCAGGCAAAGCCTGGTTCCGCTACTTATTTGGGTCCCTAAATTTTCTAAAAACTTAGTAATAATAACGTTTGTGTTATTAACAGTTCTATTTAGCACCTGATTATCTGGCAGGTGGCTAAAAGGTGTTCCTAAGTATAACTCGCTGGCTATAAAATTGATTGGCTGGATCCA
>DASSZG010000031.1:0-4312 GCA_035702905.1 Saccharimonadales bacterium (SeqCode) | reverse complement strand
ATATTGGCCGGCAGTACTCCGCCCTGCTCTAAAATGTTAGCAGCTCGGTAACTCAGCAATTGAGTTTTGCCGGTGCCAGGTCCGGCTATAACTAGAAGCGGACCGTCGATTTGGTCGACGGCCTGTTGCTGGAGATCATTTAACTCCTTATACCCTTCAGCAAAGGCTTTATTCATAGATATATTGTACCTTTGTTTAGAGAAGTCTCTAATAGCGGGCGTGAGCTAACGCACAAACTTCACAGCCATCTTCGCTTCTAAACTGTAAAAAGAATTGCTTGGTGGCTTGGCTCCAAGTTTCTAAATCCTTAAAACCTTTTAAGTCGGCCGCTTCCCTTACTAAAAAGCCAATGCGGCCGTGAACCCTAAATTTTCCGGTGTCGACAGCCGCCCAATTTTCGCCAGCCGGTATTACGGTTATGGGTTTTTTAACTACATACGACTTATACATTTCGCCTCTAGCGGCTCGTATAAGATTGTTAGCTACAAAGGCACCGTCGTGAAGCGCTGTCTGGGCCATGCCGCTGAAGGGTGTATTGGCATTGTCGCCTATCACGAAAATGTTTGGTTCGGCTTGCAAGTAAGCATCAACACCTACTTTGCCCCTGCCCATAATTACAAAGTGATTGTTCGCAAAGAACGGATGGTTGGTAACACCGGCCGTCCAGACCACGGTATGACTCTTGATAGGTTGACCATTGATTGTTAAAGCGTCTACAGTTTCGCCTTCAACTTTTGAGTTAAGATAGACTTTAATTCCCAGCTTTTTAAGTCGGCGTTTAATTTGACGGCTGGTTGGCTTGGGAAGATTCGGTAATAACCTTGGCATTGCTTCGATTAAACTGACACTGATGTTTTTGTTAGGTAAGCCATGGTTTTTAATTATATGTTTCAGATAGTTAGGTAATGCTCCCGCTAATTCAATACCGGTAGGCCCAGCGCCTACGATAATGTAATGCAGGTCAGGTTTACCCTCGTCGATAAGCTGTTTATGGAGATGTTCTTTAAAGCGGGCGGCTTCGGCTTGAGACTTTATGCTGTACGAGAATTCTGATAGCCCGGGAATACCGAAATAGTTAGTTACCACTCCTAGAGCCAGTATTAAATAGTCGTAGCCATACGTCTGATTTGTCTTAGTTATGACCTGCTTTTTTGCTCTATCTATAGTAACGGCTTCGCCTTGAACCAGTTCAATATTGCTACCGGCAAAGATTGTGCCATAGGGAATACTGGAGTTAGATCTTGATCCGCCGGTTGCCGATTGGTAAAGCGTTGGGTAGTAGCGCAGACTATTGTCGTCGCTAAGTAAAGTGACAGCGAAATTTGGCAGGTTGTATAATTCAAGGGCTGCTTTTACGCCACCAAAACCACCACCCACAATTAAAACTTTGTTTTTTGACATATTGCTTATGATTATACTAGAAATCTTAGACTTTTTGAAGCTTACGAGGTTTAGCTACAGGCCTGGACTTTTTGTTTATAGTTTTAGTGTCTACGTTGCTGGTGTATGCATAAAGGATAATAAAGGCAGCGCTGTAGATAATGCTGAAATAGATACCGATCAGGATTAATGATAATAACGCAAACAGTATCTGGACTCCAATTACTCCCCAGGTTTTAAGGGCGTGACCTTCACCGTTTTTCCAGGCCAATTGAATTGACTCGAAGATTCCCGTATTTCTATCTATCAGATAATACGGTGCGAGGATTAAGCGTGGAACAACAAAAAAGAACGGTATAACCAATAATACAAAGCTAATTGCCGCCGCCAGAGTAAGTAATATATAAATTGCGAGTACTCGCAGTGAGATCCGAGCGGCTTTATCGACAGCCTCTGAAAATGTCAGTTTATCTCTTTTGATGCTACCGACTAGGACGACTAGGCTGGATAACATAAATAGATAAAAAACGATCAGCAGTAAAATCCTAAGGATTAAGCTGTGAGCATACGAGCTGAAAATATCAGCTAAGTAAGCTCCAATTAGAGCTAACAGGAACGGCTGAAGGTTGAAACTGACTACCGTTTTAGAATAGTTGTATAAGCCGAAGGCACCGGGCCATTTGTTAGGAACAAAAGCCGTATCATAATCGATTTCAGATTTAGTCTTCTTCATAACTTGAACCTTACTTTAGATGAAGATTAGCTGACTAGTCAATTTAATAAACAGTTGAAAATAGCTCAGATAACCCTTAAGCTTAGAGATATGGATACAGTTGAAGATGCCTTAGCTACCGCCGGATTTAAGGGTGAAATAGATAATCGGCCGGAAACTTTGGAGTTTTATAGCCATGATGCTTCGATGTTTGAGATTAGGCCGAACCTAGTCGTTAAGCCAATTGATGCTAAGGACGTAGAAATTCTGGTCAAGTTTGCGCGTCTTCATAAACATGATATTCCAGACCTAAGTCTAACCGCTCGGAGCGCCGGAACTTGCATGTCCGGCGGGGCTATTAATGACTCCATTATTGTCGATTTCAAGGAACACTTTAACAAGATTGAGTCGGTTACGCCTCATTCAGCTCAAGCCCAACCAGGCGTTTTTTACAGAGATTTTGAGCCTGAAACTCTCAAGCATAATGCCCTTTTACCTACTTATCCCGCATCTAGAGATTTAGCGTCAATCGGTGGCATGGTTAATAACAACTCTGGTGGCGAGAAGTCCCTAGAGTTTGGAAAAACCGAAGACTTTGTAACCGAGCTTAAGTTTGTGTTTGCTGATGGAGTAGAACGGGTTGTAAAGCCGTTACACCGTAATGAGCTGGATAATAAGATGGCGCAAGACGATTTCGAAGGCGAAGTATACCGCAAATTATTTAAGTTGGTTGAGGATAATTACGACAAGTTGAAAGCTGCCAAGCCGCGCGTCACTAAGAACTCCACTGGCTACAATTTATGGGACGTTTGGGATAAGGAAAAGAATATATTTGACCTGACTAAGCTGATAGTTGGCGCTCAGGGAACTTTAGGGTTTGTAACTGATATTCATTTTAAGTTAGTGCCTACCCGGCCACACTCTGGATTACTGGTCTTATTCATGAAGAATATTGATGATCTCGGCGAGGTGATACCAAAGGTCTTGCAGTCTATGCCGGCTACCTTTGAATCGTTTGATGATGCTACCATGTTCCTCGGTATCAAGTTTTTGCCGAGTTTTCATAAAATGCTTGGCTGGGGTGGTGTAGTCAAACTACTACTGTCCTTTATACCTAGCGCCTTCGATATGGATGTGTGGCGCGGCCTACCGAAACTTATTTTAATGGTTGAATTCAATGGCGAAACCGAGGAAGAAGTTCGTCAAAAAGTTAAAGCCCTTCACCGTGAGCTCAGTCATCATCGGGCACGTTATGAGATCAACGGATTTGAAGAAGACCCAAGCGAAGGCAAAAGCGCTAAATTCTGGCTGATGCGGAGATATAGTTTCCAGCTTCTTCGTAGTAAAGTAAAAGATAAGCACACCGCGCCGTTCATTGATGACTTTGTTGTTTCGCCAGAACATCTGACAGAATTTTTACCTAAACTGCAGAAAATTATCAAAAAATATAAGCTGTTCGCGACCGTTGCCGGGCATATGGGTGACGGCAACTTCCATGTCATACCGCTAATGAAGTTAGAAGATAAAAAAGATCGAGCGAAGATCATGCCCGCTATGAAAGAAGTTAACAACCTTGTTCTGCACTACAAGGGTTCTTTATCCGGCGAGCATAATGACGGCTTGGTTAGAGGCCCATGGCTAGAGTACATGTATGGCAAGGAAATACTGGATCTCTTCAAAGAGGCAAAGCATATTATGGATCCTCAGGGAATCTTTAATCCTCATAAAAAAGCCAATGCCGATTGGGATTACTCGTTCAGCCATATTAGAGATCATTTTTAAAGCGCTAGTGTATAATTAGCCTTAAAGCGTATGAGGCGAAAAAGAAAAATATTGATATCGGTTGCATTAGTAGCTTTGATATTTGCATTGCTCGCATATTATTTCAGTAATCATAGCGTACCGATACTGTCACCAAGCGGCACTATTGCAGCTAAGCAAAAGCAATTGATTATTATAGCGATAGCACTCGCAGCGATCGTGGTGCTGCCGGTTTACGGCTTAACAATAATGATTGCAGTTCGTTATCGGGAGACTAATCGTAAGGCAAAGACTAAGTATGATCCAGACTGGGACCACAGCCGGATTCTAGAAACTATCTGGTGGGCTGTGCCTATGGCTATTATTTTTGTTTTGTCGATTATTACCTGGGATAGTTCGCATTCTCTCAACCCATATAACGCAATTTCCTCTAATTCTAAAACCCTTAACATCCAGGTG
>DASSZG010000064.1:0-4697 GCA_035702905.1 Saccharimonadales bacterium (SeqCode) | reverse complement strand
TTTGCCGGTAGTGGCGGTGCCAGTTTACATAGAGTAGACATGTTAAGGCAGATTGGGTTGTTTGATGAAGATTTCTTTGCCTACTATGAAGATGTGGATTTAAGTTTCCGTGCTCAATTGTCAGGCTGGAAAGTAAAATATGTACCAACCGCAGTTGTTAAGCATCAAATAGGAGCAACTAGTGGTAAAGTCAAAGGCTTTACTACCTACCAAACACTAAAGAATTTACCACTTCTTCTGGTAAAGAACGTTCCTACTAAATACTTATTTAAAGTAGCTATTAGATTTAAGCTGGCCTACTTAATGTTTGTTCTTCGTTCACTGAGCAGGCTACAATTTTTACCTGTAATAAAAGGTTTATCTATGACCTTAATGCTACTTCCTAAAGCAATATCTAAACGACGTCACATCCAAAATACTCGTGTGGTTCCCGATGAATACATCTGGTCCATGATAATCCATGATTTACCTCCTAATGCCCGTAGCTTACGGTTGCTACGATCCAAATGGTGGTCGTTAAGAGGTAAACATGAGTAGAATTGTTATCGACGCACGAGAACTTAGAACCAGTACCGGCAGGTATGTTGAGCGGTTGCTGTTTTATCTTCAGCAAATGGATAATAAGAATAAATATAAGGTTCTACTAAAGCCTGAAGATATGGAAGGCTGGAGGCCTAATAATACTAACTTTGAAAAGATTGCTTGTTCAATTAAAGAATTTACCTTTGCCGAACAGACGGATCTAAAAAAACAAATTGAAGGTTTAAAACCGGCTCTAGTCCACTTCCCTATTGTGCAACAACCAGTTAGGTATAAAGGAGCGGCAGTAACAACCATACACGACCTTACTACTCTCAGGTTTATTAATCCTGCTAAGAATCCAATTGTATTTAGGATAAAGCAGAAAGTTTATGCTTATATCATTAAGACAGCTGCTCATAAATCCAAGTTTGTTATAACACCATCTAATTTTGTTAAAGAAGATTTGTTGGACTATACAAAGGTAGACGAATCGAAAATAGTAGTAACTTATGAAGCTGCCGACTATATTACCGATCCCTCAGAGCCTGTCCTGGAGCTAGAGGGAATGAAGTTCTTAATGTATGTTGGCCGTCCTACGCCGCATAAGAATCTATGGCGCCTGATTGAAGCTTACGCACTGCTTAAGAAAAAGTATCCGAAGCTGAAACTAGCGCTGGCTGGTAAAAAAGACTTTAATTACATGCAGATTGAACAAAAGGTTAAAGAAAAAGGTATCAGGGGAGTAATATTTACTGACTTCATTAGCGAAGGACAGCTTAAATGGATGTATGAACACTGCGAAGCATATGTATTCCCGTCACTAAGTGAAGGGTTTGGTTTGCCCGGGCTAGAAGCCATGGTGCACGGTGCACCGGTTGCCAGTAGTAATGCTTCTTGTTTGCCGGAAATATATGGCAAAGCCGCTAAGTATTTTGATCCGAAGGATGTTAACGATATGTTTGAGTCAATTGATGAGCTTTTAAGCGACCCTATCCTCAAGAAAAAGCTTATTAGCGAGGGTAAAAAGCGCGCTCAGGAATACTCCTGGGAAACAATGGCCAAACAAACTTTAGAAGTATATAAGAGGGCGCTTAGCTAGTCTTCGGCTCTAAGAACTATGTGGCGTTCCCTGCCCTCACCCTCAGATTCACTAGATACGCCGTACTCGGCAGCTAACTGATGGACTATCCGTCTGTCTGCAGCATTCATAGGTTTTAGATCCATGGGTGTTTTAGTATCCCTTACCTGCTTAACCCACTCTTCGGCTCTTTCCTTTAGGCGATCGGCGCGTTGTTTCTTGTATTCGGCTATGTCGACATTAACTCTCGTATGAGCAAAGTTATTGTTTTTAAGCGCTGTGCTAGTTAGATACTGGAGGCTTCTCATATTTTCGCCGTGCTGACCAATAAGAAAGCCGTTCAAATGAGTGCTCGGTACGTTCAGCTGAATAACTTCTTCATCACTAGTGGCATAGACGTCGGTATTTAAACCAAAAAAGGACAGTAAGTCCTCTATGTATTTCTTGGCGTAAACAATAGCCTCTTCCATTGAGTCATTCATTTCTTTTTCCTCCGCTTAGCTTTTTTAGAGTTAGGAGAAGAGGTTTTTGGTTTGCTTTTAACAACTTCGGCTTCAGGTATCTTATCTATATCCTTTGAGGGCTTATCGGCGATGGCTTCCATTTCAGTTTCATCCTTGTTTAATATGTATCTTTGTTGGATGTAAGCAACCACACCGCCGGTTAACCAGTAAAGGCTGAGGGCAGAAGCAATATTAACGGTAAACAGGAATATCATGACGGGTAGGAAATAGCGAGTACTTTGGCCAACGGCTGCATTAACCTCAGCTTGATCAGCTTCTTTACCCTTGCCGGCTTCACGAAGTATCTGTCGAAGTGATCGTTGGTCTTTTACTTGCGGCATTAGCTGTTTACTCTGGAAGAACTGGGCCACGGCGCTACCAGCAACAATGATCATGGCCGGCCAGTAAATGCCACCACTTAGTGCAGAGCGGTTTAAGTTAACGATGCCAAACAGCGTGTCATCAAACAGATGAATGTTATGCGACAAAGTCTTTAGCCACGACAAGTGCTGGAGTGCAGGATAGGCAAAGCTAACGATAGCGTTTGGGTTATCTATTACTTTACGCAGTCCGCTATACAGGCCGAATAAAATGATTAACTGAATGATTAAGATAGGGAAAGTGGAGAATGGATTAATCCCCCGCTCTTTATATAACTCCATAAGCATCTGAGACTCTTTGGCCCGGTCTTTTTTAGCTTCTTTCTTGATACGCTTTATCTCAGGTTGAAGCCGGCTCATAGCCTTGGCTTGGTGAAGCTGTTTTCTAACTAACGGCCAAAGTAGTAAGCGAATAATTACAGTAAAGATAATTAAAGCCAGACCGAAGTTATGACCGGGTAAAAGCGCATAAATCAGCACCAATAAATTGAAAATCGGTTTAACAATTATGGCAGTAAACATATATTGTTAATACTATATCATGTAGCAGGGGTTACAGGGTGAATCTTTAGGTAATTTTTGATAATAATTCGTCTATTTGTTCGCGGAGTTTAGAAAAGTCCAAATCTGTCACCTGATCGCTATATACGTTAAAGATGAGATCAGTCGATTCTGGCAAATGGTCAGATAGCCTTATTGCTTCGTAGATTCGCCTTCTTATTCGGTTTCGCTTGACCGCTGATTTATGGACTTTTTTACCAACTACAACCGCGACACGGTAAGGTCTGTTAGTTCTTAAGTACCGAAGGCTTATAAAACTACCTCTGACGCTAGTAGTTTTTGGGTAGACTTTTTGAAGGCTGCTGTAACCGTGAAACCGATGCTTGCGATCCAGCATATTGGCCCTTCTTATATATTTAGAGGTTTTAAGCGGAAAGCTTAGCTCGACCTTTTAGTCTTCGAGCTTTTAGCACTCTTCGTCCGCCTTTTGTAGACATTCGCTTTAAAAAGCCGTGCTCGCGGGCGCGTGATCTTTTCTTTGGTTGATGAGTTTGCTTAGGCATTAAATAATCCTTGAAATATTAGAAATTAATATGATTTAGTCTCTAGTACTATATCTGTTAAGGGTAAATATGTAAAGATTCAGGACTTTATAACCTAACGTCTAATATATACTCTGATTCGGTTTTTAAGATTAATGAATCTGCTGTTAAAAGGACTGCTCCTTCGGTTTTTGCTTGAGACATTATTAGTTGATCAAATGGGTCACTTACGCCTGGAGCAACATCAACCATATTCAGAATGTGTGGTTCCCTAATATTTAAAATGTCTAATCCTGATGCTCTTGTGTTTTTCAGGATATGGGCTGGGGACGCCCCTAACTTACCTTTGTTAAACTTGAGGGTCAGTTCGAATAAGCTAGCCATGGAGACCAATACATCATTAGAGGTTTGTAGTATTTTAGAAGCTTCTTTACCTAATTTTTTTGGTTCGTAAAGGAGCCACAGCAATACGTGAGAGTCGATTAAGGTTTTATGCATTTAGGGTAGCTGCCTGTTGATACTGGTTTCAAAGTCTTTTGATAATTCCAGGTCTGGACCCATAACGTCACTGTCTATATATGGTGGCTTTTCATTACTTAAAATACCTAGCTTTATCTGCTTAGTTGGTTTCTCCGCAGGAACAAGCATAACCTCGGCCTTACCATAACCGCCTATATATACCGGCTGCCCATCTTGTGCCACTTTAATATATTTGGATAGGTGCGTTTTTGCTTCATGAATAGTAATAACTTTCTGCATATAAGTAATTCTAGATAGGCTCTTTAACTTAGTCAAGACTGAGTCCATTATTAGCCTCCTTCTTGATGAATAAAGTTATAGTTAGCCGCCGCTGACGCTGGCATTCCCTTATAATCGACTACGTCCAGGCCGAGGACATTCATTTCCGATATGTGCCAGGTGCCATCCGGGTCTACGCTTTCTACAAACGCCACATGACCTAGTCCATTATCAACACCAGAAATCTGCATGATTGCTCCGAAGCTGGGCGTATGATCAACTGTGTAGCCTTGCTGAGCCGCATAGTAGGCCCAGGTAGCGGCATTACCCCAATTATTAGGTATCGGTTCACTAACCTGACTGCGCCTGATTGATACCCACCAAGTACAGTTGCCCCAGTCATAGTAATCGCCCGGGTAGCTGGCGAGGTCAT
>DASSZG010000020.1:0-4867 GCA_035702905.1 Saccharimonadales bacterium (SeqCode) | reverse complement strand
TTACTCACCTACCAAGAAAGCCGAGATCCTAGAAGCTGAGCGGGCAAAGGATGAAATACGTGACATCATGAGCCGCATGATTGGCGCCCAAATACGATATGCCCGTATGGGTTACTGGGTACGTAGGCCTCTTTACGGCTTTAATAACGAGCATATTGAAACAGCGGATGGTAAACGTTGTCTTTTAGCCCCTAACGACCAGGAGGCGCCCTACGTAAAGAAAATATTTGAACTCAGATGTCAGGGCACTATGGACGACGATGGGATTATTGATGAAATTAACCGTTTAGGTTATAGGTCGAGAGTTAGAGTTGTTCGTGATTCTAATGACCGCTCTAGAATCATTGATCGTATTGGCGGAGAACCTATTAGCCTTAAAGTACTTTGGAGCATCCTAGAAAATCCAGTTTACGCAGGTATTAATCCAGAAAAATGGACTCAAGGTAAGCCCGTTAAGTGTAAGTTTGATGGCTTAGTCTCTATTGCCGATTTTAACAAAGCTAATCGCGGCAAAGTTATTATCACCGAGAAAGATAGCGAAATTACTATATTAAGACGCAAACCGGCCGAGCATCAGATTAAAAAGGGCGTGAAGAACCCAGAGTATCCATATAAACGAGTGGTGATGTGCCCTGAGTGCAACAAGCCATTACTTGGCAGTGCATCAAGAGGCAGGCACGGTGGCTACTTCCCAGCATATCACTGTGACCAGCGAGGACATAAATTTAGGGTTAAGAAACGTGATTTTGACGAAACTATAACTGATTTCGTTAAAAGTATTCATATAGCTCCTGAATACATTGAAGCGCTGACAAGCTCAGTCTTAACTGAATGGGAGAAACGACAGGAATCACTCAGGATAGATGATCTTAATATTGAAAAGAAAATTAAGGCTCTACGAACGGAGATTGATCTAGCTATAGACAAGATCAAGTTCTTAAGCTCGGAAACAACTATTAAATATATGGAGGCTGAGATAATTAGACTAGAGAATGAAATAAAAGGCTTAGAGTTTGAAAAAGAAAAGCAATCAAGTGAAGGAGTGCCAAATATGAATAAAGTTCTAGCAATAGTAACGTACTTTTTAGAGCACCTGGATTATCTACTTCTTAAACAGAGTGATCCGGTAATAAAAGCTAAGTTCTTTGGGTTATTATTTAACAGATTACCAACGTATGAGGATATAAATTCTGGAACCCCGGAATTTGCTCCGGTTATAGATCTAAATCGATTATTTCAGCAACGGAACTTGAGTCTGTCAAGATTCATGGTGGGTGATGAGGGACTCGAACCCCCGACACCCGCAGTGTAAATGCGGTGCTCTAGCCAACTGAGCTAATCACCCTTGTAGGTACAGGGCTGTATTTTAACAAAATACGACACTCTTGGAAAGAGTTTTGTAAGTAGTCAAATGGATTTGGTATAATGCCAAACTGTAAGCGCGAGTGGTGAAATTGGTATACACGCAGCCTTGAGGTGGCTGTGCCGCAAGGCGTGGAGGTTCAAGTCCTCTCTCGCGCACCATTACTATTATTAAATGTGGGTTTAGGTTGAATCTTGTAACGCAGTCCGTTATTTTTGCGTCAATAGCGGCTATTTGCTGGGGTCTATCGGATTATTTCGGCGCCCAAGCATCAAAACGCGTAGGCCCAATCTTGTCCGTTTTTCTTATAGACTGGCTGGGGTTACCCTTTTTTATTATCTACTATTTATATCCGGGCAGACCATCCGCATTGGCTTAGTGGCTGCTATTTATGCCGCTGTTTCAGGGTGTTTATTCTCTTTTTCGGGTGCTTTATTTTTTCGAGGGTTGGAAAGAGGTCCGGTAAGTTTAGTAAGTCCTATAGCCAGCACTTACCCACTGTTTATTAGCTTGATCGTTGTATTATTTTTTAGCGCCCACCTAACCTTCACCGAGATTGTTGGCATAGCCCTGATCATTGTGGGTGTTTCAGCGGCAGCCGGGCTTTTTAATTTAGAAAGGGGGTTAAGGAAGTTATCGGCTGGACTAAAACTAGCCTTATGGACATCTTTAGTCTGGGGCCTGGGCTTTGCTACCCTTGCTCAAGCAATAAATCTCAGCAACTGGTGGAGCTCCGGTTTCATCGAGCTCATATTCGTAGCGACATTTACTTCGCTTTTTGTAGTGCCTTTTATGAAACACAAGGAAATCTTTTCTTACCTCCGGATTTTGTACGGCTACAAGAATATCTATGTTTGGCTTAATTCCCTAGTTGGACTGCTGGGGGTAGTCTCAATTTATATGGCCCTATCTAAATCATCATCTAACGGAGGGGCCATACCGACGGCCGTCTCATCTGTTTATCCGGTTATCACCATCCTACTTGCACTTAATCGGTTTAAGGAGAATGTTAGCCGTTCTAGCTTAGCCGGGGCATTGCTGGGTATTGGTGGTGTAGTTGTTTTATCATTGTGACCTTTACAGGCCTAATTAGGGTAAACTGTTAGTCGAAGCCTTGGATAAGCATATGTGTTATCATTTACTTTAGAGAATATCTATAAAAGAGGGTAAAATAAAATATATGAGCAGTAAGGTAGCTCACTATTTGCAGGAGCATTTAGTAGGTGAAGTTATCGATAGCAGTGATGCTAGACGCTATTTTAGTACCGACAACAGTATTTTCCAGATACCCCCTTCTTTAATCGTCTATCCAAGAAATGAAAATGATATCAGGAAAACCGCTCGTTTCACCTGGCAGTTAGCTGAACGTGGCCGATTGATTCCTTTAACCCCTAGGGGTGCGGGTACAGATGAAACAGGCGCAGCTATCGGGACAGGGATAATTATTGCCTTCACGGCGCACATGAATCGTATCTTGGAGCTTAATACTAAATCAAAGACGGTAACCGTTGAGCCGGGTATTAATTATGGCAAGCTACAACAAGTACTACATACTCATGGGGCCTTTTTGCCTCCCTACCCGCCTGAGCTAGATTACAGCACTATTGGCGGTGCGATTGGTAATAATGCCAGTGGAGAGAAATCTTTTAAATACGGCAGCACTAGGGGCTTTATAAAGGCTCTAAGAGTCGTTCTAGCGAACGGCGAGGTAATCGAAACTAAACGATTGACTAAAAGGGAGCTAAGTAAGAAGTTAGGTTTGGCGACTTTTGAAGGCGAGATATATCGATCAATCGATACTATGATTGAAGAAAATCATCAGGTAATCGAGCAGTTTCACCTTCCTACTAGCCTGAATAATGCCGGCTATGGGCTTTATCATGTCAAGCAGAAGGATGGCTCTTTTGATCTGTCGCCGCTTATCGCCGGTTCACAAGGAACATTGGGGATCGTTAGTGAGGTGACATTAGATATTGAAGATTATAATCCGGTGTCTACGTTAGTAATGGCCGAATTCGACAGCGTCGAAAAGCTCCAACAGGCTTTAATTAGTTTAAATGAAAGTAAAGAACTACCCAGCTCTATAGAACTCGTTGACCAATCGGCATTAGTTGAAATTATTCGATTGAACCCTAATCACCTGAAAGGCTTAGTTAATTCTCCTCTGCCACGATTCTTAGCTTTCTTTGAATTCGAAAACACCAAGAAACCGCCCAAATCGGCTACTAAAGTCTTGGACAGTCTGGCTAAAGGCTACGATATCTCTAGTGATCCAGAAGAGCAGATTAGGTTTAGGCGTATACGAGAGGCAGTAAACGTAATAAGCGCCCACAACGAGGGGCTACTCCGTCCTTTACCGTTATTTGATGGGGCAGTGCCGCTAGACCGCGTCCGGGACTATTTAGAGGGACTGCATAAATTGATCAAGAATAATACACTTAACTGTGCCTTGTGGGGTCATATTGGCGAAGGGAATTTAGTTATAAAACCTCGTCTTAACCTAGGACATGTAGGAGATCGACAAAAAATATTCCGTATTCTCGATGAGTACTACCGTTTAGTCATTAGTTTGAACGGCACCATAAGTGCAACTAGCGGTGATGGACGTCTTCGAACGCCTTACCTAGAAACCATGTATAGTCCCGAGGCGTACGCACTGCTTGTTAAAACCAAACAAATATTTGACCCTTATGGCACTTTGAATCCGGGTATAAAGTTCAGCACTACCAACGAAGATCTTAAAACAATAATCAGGCCAGATTACAGTCTAAGTCATATCTACGACCATTTACCTCGCTCATAAACTGGCACTTTCCTAAACCTGCTAATAATATGTAACAGTCTTAGGGAAATGCCAGGGGAAAGAAGAATAAGAAAAGTAGATTTATAGCGGAAGCAAAAACTCCACTCCGGCCAACTTTTTTCTTATCCTCCTTCCCCTGGTATCTTTGCTACATGGACTTACTTGTCCGATACTTCAGCATCCGTGCCGAAGAAGTCTTTGTCAGTCGCCTGTCCGTGAACGCGCATAGGCGGTGTGTGGAGTCGAATGGCGCCGCATGCTGGTCGCATATCTGGGCTGAATGTACTTACGACGATGAAAACGGTTGGGACGCGTATTGAAGGCGATTCGTGCCGAACTGGCTGCATTGGCGAGTAGCGCCTCGATCAATACGACCGCCAGAATGATGGCAGTTGTACGAAGATCGATGATCTTCTCGTAATAAAGAACGCCGACACCAACGGGAATCAGGCGGACAATAAGTTCGCATACGGCCACAACGGTTGCGACAATAAAGCGGAACATCAAACGACCTCCATGGGTTGTATGTAGCAAAGATTTAAGGTGCTTTGGAGACCAATGTCTCAACAAAACTTAGTTATTCTAGCATATAATTAAATATCTGTCAATGGTACCGTATCATCTCAATACCTTTGCAACATAAAAGGTAGGCGTCCTACACTGTAGTTACTACTACATAACAATAGAGAGGAGCCTACCTA
>DASSZG010000062.1:0-8071 GCA_035702905.1 Saccharimonadales bacterium (SeqCode) | reverse complement strand
CATAACTTACAGGAGTGTAAACCGAGACCTACAAGCAAAGATTAATAAATACCTGGATTACTACAATACAAAACGAGTACACTTAAGTCTGCAGTACAGGACTCCTCAACAAATGTTGCAAAGCTTCTGAGTTTTATACGTCGCCTTTAGGCTACTTCCAGCCCTAATGTAGCATCTAAGCTAGCTGTATCAATAGAATGACTGACCGGATAACTGCCAATCAGTTCACTTCTGCCTTTATAATCTCGAACAAGTTGCAGAGTAGCCTCACCGGCTACAACATTGACAGGCATAATGTCTTCTTGCGTAATTATGGAATTTAAAACATGCCGTTCATTAGGCGAAGTAACTTCACCCCCACGCCGTAACATTACTACAGCTAGCTCGACTCCCATATTAATCGGTCTAAATTCACTAGCGGCCGCGATCCGTCTTCCCATGACCGAAAAGGCATCAAATACGTCATATGAATCTTGCTTAAGTGGGCCGCAGGAGCCATGAGGCTTGCTTATAAAACTATTATCCGGCCGGCCGTCTCTTGTTGCGGAATATTGCTGGTGAACTTGGTCGTCAATACCGTTTAACTGTAGGGATAACTCTTCTTGACCACGAATTCTTAATATCTCATGCAAAGTTAATACTAATTCGCGAACAACTTTTTGTCGTTGTCTGCTAGGTACGGTCTCAATCAACTGAGCCGCTAGGTCCTGGTTGATCGTGGGTAGTGTTAGAAGATCCGGCCGCACCAGACGATACTTACTGTACGGGCTTAGCTTAGCAGCCCGTGGCAAGCATTTAGCAGACTT
This sequence comes from Saccharimonadales bacterium (SeqCode), assembly GCA_035702905.1. Lineage (GTDB taxonomy): Bacteria > Patescibacteriota > Saccharimonadia > Saccharimonadales > UBA4665 > DAIDIO01. The sequence goes on along the minus strand of DASSZG010000062.1, from coordinate 7,265 downwards.
ATGTATTGCCTTATGAAACCTATGCCAATATTCATTATTGACTTCGTCTGACGGTACCTCAGGGTCTTTAGCAAGACCAGTTAAACGGAGTGATCGTTGTACCGCTACTCTGTAGTTGGCATTAGGCGACACATAGTTAGGCGATGTAAGTTCAACTACCCTGGAACCGTTAGGCCTTTTTCCCATATTTGTCATTCTTTTTTAAATTTTAGAGTTCTCTCTTCAATATTTAATTAACCACTATTTGTACAATAATGCCAGGATAATATGTAGTTTTATTAACATGAAGCTAAAAGCAGACTTAATAAGCTTGTGTTTAACAACAATGTTGACAGTATTGCAATTAGGTGTATAATCCAAATTAATTGATTAATATAAGGGGCACCACATGATTGGAAGCTTTGTTTTTGGCGGCTTTTTACCGGGAACTAATATACAATTTTCTTTTCAGGCATGGCTAGTATCGGCAGTCCTGCTGTTAGGCCTATTCTTAGCCACCCGACTCACTAATCGTCATTTATTCAATCTTCCGTCCCCGCTTTTGCGAAGTTACGCCCCCTACGCTCAAGACTTGCACTGGACCCTAGAATCTATAAAACCATCTCTAGATAAGCTTTCAGTTCATCGAGTAGGGCGCGGTCTCTCTGGTTCTTTGATTGCTCATAAAGCTCGTTCATACGCTCTCGGTATTTACTTACTTTCTCGGCGCTAATCCTTGACTTGCAAAATTCTTGATAATCTAGTTTTTCACTCCCATTCAGCGACTCCGGAAAATTTCTGGCCTTATATAAAGGCAGTAAGCTCTTTAACCGTTTATCGTTAAGCTTAAGCAAAAATGCATTCAGATTATCGGGGCTAGTAGCGTGGATTTCTTTAAATAGATTAACGTCTAGGTTATCTAAAAAGCCGCCGTATAGGTCATAATCTGCCTCCGGCAACAAAGAAACTCTTAAATCTTCGCGCTTTTTATTCATAATGCTTAGGGCTTCAAGTAAATTTTTTGAAAATGCTGTTTTATTTTCAACTAAGAGTTGGTGATTGGCTTGTATAACGGACAGGTCTATACCGAGCCTGAGTTCGGTACTTTTATCTATTACGCTTAGCGGCGCGACCGCCGGTACACGGTTAAATTTTAGCGTCTTAATCGGCAGCCGTAAGACAGTCGGGTCTTCGTTATATTGCCAGGCTTCAACTAGGCTGGCGGGCGACATGCTTAAGTATGGCTTCGGGTCATTACGCAAGTTATATACCAGATAAGCTCCACCATCCGGATGAGCCACTAACGGCGATACAAGCGTGGTATGTAAATATTCGGCAGGGTAATGATTAGACGTATAAACGAATGGACGTTGCTTATTTATTAAGTCTGCAACTTTGGCTTTGGTTCTCAGCTTTAAAAGATAATCAAACAGTTTAGGCTGAGTTTCTAGAATTAGCTTAGCGACAGCGATGGTTGCTTGTACATCACTTAGAGCATCGTGGGCGGCATCGTGGGCAAGTCCATTAGCTTTGGTTAGTTCTTCTAGTCGGTTAATTGGCTTACTCTCTTTGAAGGGCCAATTTATACCATCGGGCCGGAGTGCCCGGGTCATTCTCACTAAATCTAAAATGTCCCATCGGCTACGTCCGTCCTGCCAAGTCCAGGCATAGGGATCATAGAAATTTCGGTAATTAGTATACCTTATGAATTCATCATCAAATCGCACGTTATTAAAGCCGACAAATATAGTAGCAGGGCTAGCGACTTCTTTATAGAAGAGCTTTAAGAATTCTGCTTCGGTTACCCCTTCCTCCAGAGTTTTCTGGGGTGTTATGCCGGTCAGCAGTACGGCGTCAGGATCAGGCAGAGTATCGGGTGTTAGTTTGATTAAAACATTAACTGGATCGCCAATAGGGTTCAGCTTCATGTCTGTCCGCTGACCGGCAAATTGCATAATTCTTGCCTCACTTGGTTTCAGACCGCTGGTTTCAAGATCATAGAAGAAAAATGTCGGCTTCATAGTATGATCTAAAGTTTAGCACTTATAGCTTAAACTTTGATTAAATACTTATTTTTACCGCTCGGTTGTCAATTGAAATTACAATAGCGTAAATTAGCTTAAAAACGCTATTCTTAAGTACATGCGAATTCCCAATTTGGAACCGTCAGAACTTGGCGATTATTACATAAAACAGATTAGTGAAAATGTCGAACTCAGCCGGAATCTAGGATCTACCGTACTTAACTTAACAGACTATTTGGATTTTATCGAAGAGTCGTCTGAAAATTATGTTGATGCATCTATCGAAGCTATGCTAGCCACCGGCTCACTCAGCTCTGAATCGATTAGGGGTATGTTGATCCAGTATGACCTTGACCAGATAAACGCGTTTGCTATGGGCTATTTTGCTATAAGAGGGCTGACTGCGGCTAAGCAGATAATCGATGGGCGGGAGCTGGTGCTCGACCCATCCGGCTTTAAATGGGAAACTCCGATGGCTCGATTAACGGTTATTAACCCTAATGCAGTACGCCTACATAAATCATGGCGCCCTCTTAAATCACCCTATGATGAGCTGTACTCGGCTAAGTTTTTGGATATTGGCAGAAGTGAGGCCGGAGCCATTGGCTGTTTTGACTCTATCCCAACTCATGGAGGGATTCTACGACTTCAAAATAGAAACCGACTCTACCCATATCATACGATTGCCGGTCTGGTTAACCCTGAAACGGGACAATCGAACGTTAAGCTCGACATTATCCGCCCTAGAACTTCATTTGCTGACCATCAGGAAAACGAATAGTTTGATTAGCCTTGATCCCCCGCCGCAAAAGTTCGTGAATAATACCTTGCTTTCGCATAATGTCTTTTAGCCTCAGTACGGCTTCATCATTACTAAAATCGGTCCGCCGGGCAAATTGCTCAATTTTCTGACCGCTGACTAGATAAGCAGTGCCGTCTTTCTTAATCTTAAAGGCTTTAGTCGTATCGGCTAATTTAATAACTGGGATTTCGTCTTCGACTTTTGGTTTAACTTTTTTGGCTTTTTGCTGGACTACCTTTTTCTCCAGAGTATAGACAAGTTCATTAAGATTTTGCCCAGAAAAGGCCGAGATCGGAAGAATGATTGTGCCCTTTTTAGTGACTCTTTGTAACTGATTTACGAGATCTTTAATAATCTCGTCGTCCAAGCCTTCAATTTTAGTCAGTGCTACAACTTCTGGCCGCTTAATAAGGCGAGGCTCGTAGGCTTCGAGTTCACTGCGAATAATTGTATAAACTTTTGCGACATCTTCATTGTATGAATCAATTAAATGCAGAATAACGTGCGTCCGCTCGATATGTCTTAAGAAGTCGTGGCCTAAGCCTTTACCTTCAGCTGCCCCCTCAATTAGTCCGGGGATATCGGCAACTAGAATAGACTTGCTTTTATCTATATCGACTACGCCCAAATTTGGGGTAAGCGTAGTAAACGGATAGTCAGCTATTTCTGGCCGAGCATGACTGATTTTAGATAATAGAGTTGACTTGCCGGCGTTAGGTAGCCCAACCAGACCAACATCAGCTATCATCTTCAGTTCTAACGTCAGCGTGAAAGCCTCCCCCGGCTCACCCTTCTCGGCAAAATTAGGCGCTTGACGGGTACTGGAAACAAAGTGGGCATTGCCAAAACCGCCTTTACCACCTTTGGCGGCAACTGCCTGCTGGTGGTTTTCGGTTAAATCGGCGACAACTTCACCGTCTTCGTTAACGATTAAAGTTCCGACGGGAACTTCTATTATTAAGTCCTGTCCAGTTTTCCCATGCTTACGACGTTTGTCCCCGGCGTGACCGGATTCTGCTTTGACTTCTTTCTGATAGCGAAAAGCTGTTAAGGTGTTCTGGTTATTGGAGGCCCGGAAGATGACAGACCCGCCATTACCGCCGTCGCCGCCGTCGGGTCCACCTTTAGCAATAAACTTCTCATGCCTAAAGCTTAGCTTGCCATTACCGCCGTCGCCGGCCCGGACTTTTATGTTTACTTTATCGACAAAAATCATTATGAGTTAAGGGCTAATAAAGTGCTGGAAAGACGAGGCTGACACCCAGCCACTGCCAACACGTCCCCAGCCGCCGCCGTCGCCATAATTATTCATATCTCTTATGTGTATCATGCTACCGTTGACGCCGTCGACAATCGCTACGTGTCCCTCACCGCCAGCCGCTAGTGCCGTTTGAGCGATTGATCCGACCGTTGGAGTGGTTGAAACGTTCCAGCCACTCAGAGATGCGTAATATGCCCAAGAGCTGGCGTTGCCCCAGTTACTGGGAACAGCTACCTGAGTTGCCACATACCATGTGCAGTAACCAAAATCGTACCCGTTATACCCATAAGTAGGGCCACCCCATGAGGCTGCGCTATATGATGGAGCAGAATAGCTGGCCACTTGTATTTGGCCATTAGGAATGATTATTTGCTCACCTACCTTAATACCACCAATTTCTGCGTCATTGTAGTAGATGATCTGTTGTTCATTAGCCCCATACTTTTGGGCTAATGATGCGGTGGTATCGCCCGCTTTAACTGTATAAACTATGCCGTTAACTGGTGGTATAACCAACCGTTGGCCAGCATTCAGTCCGTTATTGGTTAGTCCATTTGACCACATTATACTGCTACTGGTTACACCAAATTTCTGGGCGAGTGATGATACAGTATCGCCTGCGACGGTTGTGTAGTAGGAGATATCGGCTCGAGATTTCAGCGCCGTAGTGACAACTTCCGGCTTACTGACAACATTACTACTATCTGAAGCCATGGCTTCATTGGCGGCGGCGGACTGGGCCTGGTTAGCTACGGCTGTATATTCAGGCAACTGGCTGGCTTGAGCGACTGTTAGTGCTATATCTGCACTTGACGCCTGATCGAGAGGGTTAATATTAACTGTCGAACTAGAAGTTTGGCTGGCGCTAATAGCCGGGCTGGCGCTCGAGGTGGTATCAAGGATAAATAGCGATATAAAACCAATAATGGCGATATTTACGAATAGGGCTACACGCTTAACAATTCTACGTTTGCGGGTAGCAGATAACTTTACTTTAAATGGCACTTGACTCTGAACCCTTGTTTTAGCGTCTAAAACAGTGGGGCGAGCTAGCCTTGCGGCTGAGGTGGAAGAGGTTGTACTAATGTAACAACTCCTTAAGAACTCTAATTAAATTTCGATTCTGACGCGTGAATACCTGGAAGACTATACGGCTCCGCCAAGCATTACTGATACATTTTAGCAAAAATGGTTATCATTTTTCAACTGCTTAGCGTTTACTGACCACATAACTTATGGCAGTACTGACTGGTTTGCTGTTGATGTTGAGCTAAGGTAGTTGAGAAATAGGTTACCCCGTTGTCGCCAGTTACAAAGTACAGCCAGTTGGTACTGGCCGGATGTTCAGCGGCTGACAGAGAGTTGGTATCGACTGTCGCAATTGGTGTTGGCGGCAAGCCAGTATTCAATAAGGTATTGTACGGTGAGTTATATGACAAATTGGGCGCCTGACCAGCTTCAATAGAGGCATAGTAAGCCGTCACATCCGATCCCAGAGGCATATTACTTTTAAGTCGGGTCAAAAAAACTTGAGCAACTTGAGTTTGATCGCTCGGTCGGCTTACTTCCTGCTGGATGATTGATGCTAGCGTAAGCCCCTGGTAAGGCGATAAACCTTCGGCTGCAAAGGCCTGTTGGACTGCAGGAGTTAAATGTTGACTCATTTCCATCAGCGACTCGCGAATGATAGGGGTTGGATCAGTGTCATTAATCGCCTTTTGGAAGGAGTCGGGCCAGAGTAATCCTTCTAGGGTATTTACGCTTGCTGGCTTAAGGGCCATTACTGGTAGGCCGCTATATTGGCTAGGGTTCAGGGCATTATCTACGCTGGCAGGGCTAAAGCCGTCGTTAATAAGATCGGTTTTTATTTGATCAATACGCTTACCCGGCAATATGGTTACCAAGTTAGTTTTAACCTTTCCCTTTGTCAGAATAACGACTATATCTTCAGTTGATTCGCTTGGTGACAATGAATACGTTCCCGCCTGCAAGTTATTAGCTAAATTATGGGTCCGTGTATAGATCTGAAATGCCCATGAACTGCGAATTAGCTTATCTTGACTGAGCAGATCGGCTATTTGCTTAACACTCGAACCTTGAGCAATAGTTACAAGCTGAGTGTTTTGCGAACTACTAACAGGCTTAAGATCCTGATTATACATAAACTGAAGATAGCCGATAATAAATATGACGAGGATAGCCAATATGCTAATAGCAATGGTTAGCTTTTTCTTAAAGCGGGGACGTGCATAGTTATGGGTATAACGCATATAGACTAGATTATCTCATCTTTCACTTATCGACAGATAGTCTTCTAAGATGTAAGTTGCGGCTAGGGCATCGACATCGGCCTTGGTATAATTATTGCCTTTTTTGTTTAATTCAGTTAACGCATTAACAGAAGTTAAACTTTCATCCTGTCTGACAATATCCAGGCCCAGAGTCTCAAGTCTATCAATAAACTGATCGACCTTGGTTGTTTGTTCGGTAACCTGCCCGTCAAGTCCTCTAGGATAGCCGACAACCAATAGACCCACGTTTTCACGATCAATGAGCGACTTAATATCGTTAACCAGATTTTCGGTATTATCTAAGGTCGTTAACGGACTCGCTAAGCGAGCAACAAATGAGGCGATAGCTATACCTACCCGTTTATCTCCATAATCTATCGCTAAGACCGACTTATTGGTTTGGTTCTGCATTATTTGTTGGTTGGCTTAGCAATGATGACGGTAATTTTATTAACGTCACTAGGAGCCGTACTTGCCCAGAACGGACTGAAAGTAACTTTCACTCCTGTCACATTAGGATTCTGGGAAATAGCACTCTTAATATCTCCCTGTTTTTTACCGGCGGCTTGTTTCTTAATATCACTAATGTTCAGGTTCGGTCCAATAATAGCAGTTGTATTAAGACTTAACTGAGCAGATTTAGAGGTCTGACTGTTGACACTTATGTTCGCGTTACTTATACCATAATTCAAGATACTTTGAGAAGATGTATTTATCTGGCCCTTGATGGTATCAGCTATTAGTTGTTGCAAGTCTGACTTATGGACCCCAAACATAGTGTAGGTAATGTTCTCGGTAACGGTAACTGTCGTAGCGGCTGAACCAACTCCCGCTGAAGGCGTTGTAGTTGGGGTGCCAGGTGAAAAAGTGGCGTCAATTGGATAATATCCCTGGCTCGTTAGCTGTCC
>DASSZG010000046.1:0-14205 GCA_035702905.1 Saccharimonadales bacterium (SeqCode) | reverse complement strand
TGTCATCCTTATATACTCTTTTAATTATTCTTAAAGCATTACTTAGGATAGTCAGGTTGGACAAACCTAGGAAGTCCATTTTTAGCAGCCCTAGCTCTTCGATTGGCCCCATAGAATACTGGGTAGCAATAACGCCCTTCTGGGCCATTTCTAACGGGGTGTAATAGACAATGTCTTCGGGAGCGATCACAACTCCGGCCGCATGTACGCCATGGGAACGAATCGTTCCCTCTAGTTTCATGGCCAGATCAAAGACCTTTTTAGACGTTTCATTGGTTTCATATTCAGTTTTTAAATCAACGTCGTCTTTTAAAGACTGCTTAAGCGGAATATGACGGCCCTGAACCGGTCCGGGAATCATTTTAGCCAGACGGTCAGCTTCAGCATAGGGCACTTGTAGCACCCTGGCTACATCCCTTACGGCATTTCTGGCAGCCATCCGGCCAAAGGTCACAATGTTCGCTACCCTCTCTTTACCATACTTGTTAACGCAGTATTCAATAACTTCGTCACGTCTGTTATCTTGAATATCTATATCGACGTCAGGCATTGATATGCGGTGCGGGTTTAGAAACCGCTCAAACATCAGATTATATTTGAGGGGATCTAACTCGGTTATATTGAGGGCATAGGAAACTATCGAACCAGCGGCACTGCCCCGACCCGGGCCGAAAGCGATGCCCTGATCCTTCCCCCAGTTAATAAAATCGTGGATGATAAGGAAGTATCCATTAAAATTCATTTGGTCAATTACCGAAAGCTCATACTCCGCTCGTTGAGTGGCTTTTTCGTCAAGCAGGGCTTTCGCCGCTAGCTTAGTTAGTAGCTTAGCTTCCTCTTTGGATGCATAGTTATACCGCCAAGCAAGTCCCTGGTAAACCAGCTCCTCTAGGTATGTTTTCTCGTTCTGGCCTTTCGGAACTGGGAACTTGGGAATAAGTATCTTGCCAAGCTCAATTTCAACGTTACAGCGATCGGCTATTTTCTTGGTATTAGTAATAAAGTCCGGGTGTTCTTCAGCCCACCTAGCAATTACTTCTTCGGGATCAGTTACGTGGAGTTCAAAGTCTTTAAGAGACATTCGTTTTTCGTCAGATAAGAAGGAAGCCGTTTGGACACATAACAGAATTTCATGAGCATCTTGATCGGCATGATTAAGGTAGTGAGCATCGCAGGTGACAACTGCTGGTATATCCAACTCACGGGATAGTTTTATAAGTCCATCGTTAATTGTCGTTTGTTCGCGCCATACACTTGTGTGCTTAACGTGGCCGTGATCCTGTATCTCCAGATAATAGCGATCACCAAAAACTTGTTTGTACCACTGCGCTATTTTCTTGGCTTCATCATATAATCCAGACCTTAAGGCTTCGCCAAGCTCACTGCTAGCGCAACCACTAAGGCAGATTAGACCTTCGTTGTGTTTAGATAACAATTCCCGGTCGATTCGGGGCTTATAGTAGAAGCCTTCTAGGTTGGCAATTGTAGATAAGGCCATCATATTCTGATAGCCTTTATTGTTCATAGCCAGCAGTATTAGGTGGTAATTAGGTTTATCCTTGCTCGGTTCTTTATCGGTATGTTTACGAGCGGCAATATATGTCTCTATACCAATAATTGGCTTAATGTTTTTAGCTCTGGCTTCTTTGTAAAGCTCAATAGTTCCGCTGAGCGTTCCATGATCAGTTACAGCTACAGCCTGCATGCCCTTTTCGCTGACATAATCGACTAAAGCCGGTATTTTAGTTAGACCATCCAGTAAACTGTATTGGGTGTGATTATGCAGATGCACATAATCTTTACTATTGAGTTTTGTGGTTTTTGTTCCCAATTCGACACCTCTCCTAAGAGCCTACATAAGCAGCATTCTTGTCTATGTAGTATAACAAAAATGGGGACTGGCTGACAAAGCTATTTTGTCGTTGGGGTAGTTGTAGAACTGGTGTTTGTGGTCTTCAAGTCCTTGAGCGCACTAATTATTTGCTTAGCGTCCGCGAAAGCTGCCTGGTTATCTGTTCGTGCAGTTGCTAGCTGAGTATTATCGCCCTCTAGAATGTTGTGGTTAGTGTTGTAATCAGAAGGTTGCAAATTAACAACTGAGCTTTCGATTGTGCTGGAGATTTTTTGGGCTACAGCAATAGAAGCAGTCATGCTATTTAGTTCAGTTGTTAATGCCGATACATTTTGACCGGCAGAGGAGGCCTCAGTGATTCGCGTCTGAAGTTTCTGGGCAAGTTCATTAAGCTTAGCTTCAATCACTTGCTGATCGTCAGCAACTTTAACGAGATGAACCTTAGGAACTAACAGTACATAAACCCGGTATTCGGTATACATATCCTGGACTTGGATTTTGGCTTCAGCTAAGGTTGTTGACGAGTCGAGTTGGGTTTTTAAGTTATCTAAGCCCGATACAGTGCTAGTCACCGCTGCTCCCAATGTAGCTTTGTCCTCGGTCGTCAATTTTGTAGCTGAATTAATTAGATTTTGGAGACCATTCAGATTGTCCAGCCGGCGCTGAATCTCCTGATCACCTTTACTAATAATATATTGCAGTCTGGCTGCATCGTTTGAAGAAGTGCTTGTCGAAGTGTTATTAGTGGTTGTGGTGGTCGTTGCGCTGGTGGTGGTTGGAGGAGTAAAGCCAGCATCGGCACTAGCTACGGCTGGCGCCCAAGTTAAGCCTATGAGTAGCCCGGCTATAGCAACGTCTACTTTATACATTATCTTTCTTAGTTTCATTTTATTATCTCCTTATCTACTAACTAGTTGGTTGGCACTGTTATTTGTTGTGATGAATCATTTAGAGAGCTGTTGCTACTATTTTGGTCACTACTTTCCTGATTCATCGAGCTACTTATATTATTTAGGTCATTATTCAGGGAAGTGTTGTCTGTACCAGCCGGTAAGACAGTACTATTTGTACTGGGACTAACTGAATTTGTGCTGGGTATTTTAGACAAATTATTGGTATTACCGGTCTTAGAAGCATCACTGAGAGGTTTAGTCTGGTTGCTTGGCATAACCACAAATAGTGCAATAACTATAAGCACGGCTAGAGCACCTAGTAGACCGAGAGCCCGCTTGTCATGGATTAAACTCTTTCGTCCGGCTGGTAATTCAAGCGGGATAGTCGGATGAAATGGCGGTGTCGCGTTTTCTGTAGCCGGTGCTGGGCTTTGTGGGTTCAACGCCTCATCACTAGCGGAAGGTGTACTGCTCGCCGTACCCGCAAGTGATTGATTATCTGTAGGAGCTGGTTGCTCAGCCAGTTGATTGCTATCCTGAGCTTGATCCTTTGACTCCTCAGGTAGAGCCTGATTTTCGTCGTTTACGTTAATATTCATTTCTTTTCCACCCTTTCGCTTTGTTTATTTATTTAGGTAATCTTTTAGGTGCTCTAGGGCACTTTTAGCATTCTTAACTGCTCTTTTTAAATCCTGATCAGTGGCATCGCCTTCATGAAGAGCGCTCAGTATTTCTCTAACTTTAACATTTGTTTCATCGGCTTTAACAACTAAATTATCTACGTCTTTCTTGGTTTTTCGGCCAAAGTCCTGGCTTTTTAACTTTGCTTCCTTGATCGCCTTATTTAGTTCAATATTAAGTGTCTTGAGTTCTTTTTCAGCATCAGTTCGGACTGAATCGCCAGCCTGTTTGATATCGCCTCTTATTTCCTTGCCGCTTTTCGGTGCAGTCAATAGCCCGGCTAGAAATCCGGCAGTAGCGGCCAAAACGCCGCCTAAGGCAAATGATCGAACATTAGAGGATTTCTTATTTCTCATTTTCTTGCGATTCTCACGATGTTACGGATTAGTTTAAAGACCGCCATCCGGCCCTTCGCATCGGCTAATACCTCAGCTGCCGATTCAACCGAATCAACAACTGTTTCAGCTTTGGCGACAACCCGTCTGACGGTAATGATTAAATTAAATACACCGATGGCGATCATTATGCCAACGAGAATCAGGATGCTCAGTAAGCTAGTTAGTATTATAAGGAGAACATTATCTGTTGTAGTCATGAGTTTAGTATATACCAGCATGCAAGTTTTATAGAAGCCTACCTTTCAGGTACTCAGCTAGCTCGTCGCCTATATCCGGGCGCTGTAAAGCAAAGTCGAAAACAGTTTTGAGATAACTAAGAGGATTACCGGTGTCATAAAAAGTTCCGGCGACTTTCATGCCGTAAATATGCTTGCCCGCTTCAATAGCCGACTGCATTGCTTCTTGTATAGTCAGCTCACCCTGGCTGGAATCATGAGTCTCGGCTTGCTTCTGTAAAAAGTCAATAATAGAGGGCTCGAAGACATAACCACCGACAGAGGCAAGCGTTGAGGGGGCTTTCTCTTTGGTTCCGGGTTTTTCAACTATTCGCTTAATATCGATTAGAATGTCACTTATATTGTCCCCACCAACATAGCCATAACGTTTATAGCCTGCCGGACTATCGTCTTCAATACAAGAAATTACAGACCCACCGCGTTGGTTATAGACGTCTATTAATTGGCTAAAGCGTGGTGGCGAGGCTTGGATAAAATCATCAGCATACGTGTATATAAATGGCTCATCGCCAATATAATGGGCGGCATCAAGTACTGGAGTACCGTTACCGGTTGGGCCCTTTTGACGAATATAGGCAAAATTTGCCAGTTCAGCTATAGCTTTTACGCTGGTTATGACGTCGTCTTTTTGGGCGGATCTGAGATTGGCCAGGAGATCACTATTGGCTTTATCGAAATGATCTTCAATTGTGCGCTTATGATATCCGGTAACAATCACTATATCGGTGATGCCGGCGCTACATAGCTCCTCAACAACCTGCTGAATGATCGGCTTGTCAACTAATGGCAGCATCTCTTTAGGCATGGCTTTGGTTTGTGGTAGAAAGCGTGTACCAAAGCCAGCGGCGGCAATGACAGCTTTACGGACAGGTTTATTCATAAGCACTTTTCAGTTTAGCTTAGATAAGCACTAGACACCAAGTTGCTTTTTAATCAGCTGAGTGGCTAGGCCTGGGTTAGCCTTGCCTTTGGAGGCTTTCATTACCTGACCAACTAAGAAGCCGATGGCCTTGATTTCGCCGTTTTTAACATCTTCGGCTGCTTTAGCGTTTTCGCTTAAGACCTGGCTAACGATCTTATCGATTTCCGCTTCGTCAGACACCTGGATGAGTCCTTGGCTCTCAGCGTACTTTTCTATATCTTCAGGCAGACTTTGAGCCTTCAGCAATTCGCTCAGCAATACCTTAACGTTAGTTGAGCTAAGCTTACCTGATTTGGTCAATTCATAGGCCGAGGAGTAAATCTTGTGGCGAGCCGCAAAGTCAGTCGTTAAAGCCTCTTCGTTAGATCTTAATGGTATCTCGAGATTTACAAACCAGTTAGCCATAAATTTCGCCACTTCTTTATTCTTACCGGCTTCTTCGATCAAGCTTAAATAGCCCACGCTTTCATGCTCAATTTCCGCTTCAAGTAGCGTTTCAATATTAGGCTTAGTTAGATCAAGTTCTTGCAGTCTATGGCGCCACTGTGCCGGCAGGACCGGCATTGAGCGTTTTATTTCATTTATCCACGCTTCAGTCAGAACAATGGGAGGAATGTCCGGATCGGGCATATAACGGTAGTCATCGGCGTTTTCTTTTGTACGCTGCGATATGGTCTTTTGTTTTGCTTCATCCCAGCCTCTGGTCTCTTGGACGATTTTATCGCCTTTTTCTAGCAGTTCTATCTGGCGATTTACCTCGTAGCCAACAGCTTTTTCTACGCTTCTGAAACTGTTTAAGTTCTTGGTCTCGGTTCGGGTACCCAACTGATCGTTCTGACTAACGCTGACGTTTACATCAAAACGCATATTGCCATAGTAAAGATTAGCGTCACTAACGCCGGCATAGCGCATATTGAGCCATAGTTCCCGGGCGTAAGCCTTGGCTTCAGCGCTTGTATGCATATCCGGCTCGCTGACAATTTCCAGTAACGGGGTCCCTGCCCGATTTAAATCGACTAGACTGTAGTCTTTGCCGGAGGCGTGCGTACTTTTTCCGGCATCAGATTCGAGGTGTGCGCGGGTAATCTGGACAGACCTTGGCTGACCGTCTATCTCATAATCGATTGATCCCCCAAGAATGATCGGTTCATCATACTGAGTGATCTGGTAGCCCATTGGTAGGTCTGGGTAAAAGTAGTGTTTACGGTCAAACTTTGAGAAAAGTTGCGGACTGGAATTAAGAGCAAAGGCGGCACGGGCGGCTAAGGTCAGTGCCTGCTTATTCAGCACCGGCAGAGCGCCTGGCAAGCCGAAATCAATATGATTGACTAAGGTATTTGGCTCGGCCTCTCGGGCGTCATTATCGGCGCCTGAGAAAAGCTTAGTTTTAGTCTTTAGCTGTACATGGCATTCGATGCCGATGGTCACTTTATACCGGTTTTTAACTTCGCTACTTATCATCTGGTTTTTCCAGTGCTCCTAAATCCCTCAGAGCCGCACGAAAGCCGGCAAGCACCCTTAGCATATCTTTTTTCTTAAGTGTACGAACATCAACATCTTCTTCTAATATCTTCTGGGTAAACTTATGACTAAACCAGACTTCTTCATTAAGTGTTAAATCGTGCTGAGCCGAAACCAGTCTCTCGCCGGTAGTTTTACCTTTATAGTTTTTCTTTTTAAGTGCCTTATCCAGTAGTCTGTCAGCTTCTGCTATTGCCATAGGCCACGTCTTCCGCTTCGAGCAATAGCTGGTAAGTTCAATCCAGCTTTTGGTGAAATAGTCTACTTTCATCTTTTTGCGGCGCTTCAACAGTTTCATGCTAAAATCCCTTCAATTTGTTTAGATATGCCTAGCAATTCTTTATCTTTAGATTTATCTGCCATCACCTGAAGGCCGACTGGTAAATTGCCGGTTACTCCGGCTGGAATACTGATAGCTGGGTTGCCGATCATATTGGCAGCCACAGTCATTATGTCGCAGAGGTACATTTTAAGTGGGTCGCTGATGTTCTCACCGATCTTAAATGCCGGCGTAGGCGCAACCGGACCGATTAGAAAATCGACGCTACTTATAGCTACTTCAAACTCCTGTATAAGTTTAGTTCTAACGATTTGAGCTTTCTTGTAGTAAGCGTCGTAGTAACCGCTACTTAGAACATAGGTACCGATCATAATACGACGTTTAGCTTCTTTGCCGAAGCCATGGCCACGACTAAGCTTATAACTCTCTTCAAGCGTTTTGGCTTCAGGATCGGAATAGCCGAATCTTTGGCCGTCATAGCGCGCCAGATTGGAACTGACTTCAGCTGGACAAATTATGTAATAAACTGCTAACGCCATATCAATGGATGGCAGGCTGACTTCGCTAATTTCTGCACCGGCGTCTTTAAGTTTTGCTATAGCTTCATCTATAACCTGTCGTACTTCACGGCTCAAGCCTTCGTTCATATATTCTTTAATAACACCGATCTTCGCACCCTTAAGATCATACTTTAGGTCTGTATAATCTAATTGTTTTTCAATCGTTGTTCCATCAAGTGGGTCGCGTCCTGACATGACATCGAGCACAATCGCGGCATCATCCACGTTTCTGGTTAGCGGACCAATAACGTCAGTACTGCTAGCCATGGCTACTACACCGCTACGGCTAACTAAACCGTAGGTTGGTTTAAAACCGACACAACCGGAAAAACTAGCTGGCTGACGAATTGAGCCACCAGTATCAGTACCCAGTGCAAAAGGCGCCATATCAAGCACGACAGCGGCGGCTGAGCCACCGGAACTACCCCCCGGAACTCTGGCTTTATCGTGTGGATTTTTAGTGGTCATAAAGTCACTATTTTCAGTCGAAGTACCATGAGCAAAGGCGTCCAGATTAGCTTTGGCAACACAAACTGCACCTTCCGCTTCGAGTCGGTTTATAGCTGTTGCCTGATAGGGTGCTTTGAAACCTCTTAAAATATTACTGGCTGCCGTAGTATCAGCTCCGAAAACTAAGAAGTTATCCTTGGCGATGAACGGAACACCGGCCAGACGACCGGCATTTTCGCCCTTAGCGGTCTTTGCATCAATTTCTTTCGCACGTTTAACCGCATTGGCTTCTAGAGTTGCAATGATAGCCTGGTAATCTGAGTTATCGTTTATGGATTTTAGGCTCTGGGCGACTAATTCAACTGCTTTTAATTCGCCGGTATTTACTCGACTAGCAATATCAGTAATTGATGGCCACTGAGACATCAGGTAATCATCCGCTTAACTTTAAGTTGGCTGTCTTCGGTTTTAGGTACATTCGACATTAGATCAATAGGCTTATAGCCGTAATCTATTTCTTCATCTTCACGGGTAACATTCGTGAGTCCGCTCACCTGGTTGGTTGGAGCAAGGCCTCTCGTGTCTACTTTTTGGAGAAGCTCGACATAGCCCAATACTTCCGATAGCTCAGCCGAGTACTCCTCGATCTCTTCTTCAGTGAGGTCAAGTCTGGCAAGCAAGGCCAATTTTAATATATCGTCTCGAGACAACTTCGCCATTATTAAGCCTTATTTTAGCACAGCGATAAACAATTAGAGGAATTGTTTTCAATCGGCTGATTTAGGCGGCTATGGCTGGTGGTGGCGGAGTCTGGGTTGTTTGAATTT
The DNA here is from genome assembly GCA_035702905.1 of Saccharimonadales bacterium (SeqCode). Taxonomy (GTDB): domain Bacteria; phylum Patescibacteriota; class Saccharimonadia; order Saccharimonadales; family UBA4665; genus DAIDIO01. The sequence goes on along the minus strand of DASSZG010000046.1, from coordinate 5,585 downwards.
CGTTTATATAGTTCAGGATCACAGCACCGTCTGATTTACCGGTTGGATCTAGCTTTAGAGCAAATTGTTCGTTTAATGTTGTATTGCCGCCACTAAATAAAACTTGCTCGGTGCTTTTAAAAGCCGGTTCAGGAATAATATCTTCTATTACGCCTGAATGTTTTAAGAAAATTATATAGCTAAGATGAACTATGTCTGACTTTTCTGTAAGTAAACAGCCGATAGCATGATCAGGGTTATGATCGTTTGTCATTCCCAAAAGGGTTTGGCTGACTTCAGGTAAATAGACGATCCCCAGTATTCCATTCTTATCTGGGGTTAGAGTCACGCGTCTACTTTCTTGTTGAGCATTAAACTCTTCAAACTTCACGCCTTTGAAGGTATCACCGACCTTTATCTCGAGAGGCGCAGGCTTGGTTGCGGCCCTTGATTTATTACCGCCTGATGAAAGAGATGAAACCAATCCAATGGCTCCTGCAACAGCAAAGGCCCCGTAAGTGGCCGCTCTCAATGTCCGATTCTTTTGATTAGCCTTTTCTAACATGGTTTAGATTTTATAAGTACATTTAAAAAAAGTAAATTGCTATAGCATTAAAGACGTTTTTTAATATCGGCAATGATGTCCCTTAGCTCAGCAGCTTGTTCGAACTGCAGATTAGCGCTGGCCAGATCCATCTGAGAGGTGAGATCTTTTATTAGTTCACCATATTCTTCTTTAGGTATCTTGTTGAGATTAAGCTTGGCTCGTTTAGCTTCCTCAGGTAGCTCCGGTCGCATTGCCCCTTCAACGTCTCGCCTAACGCTAGTTGGTGTAATACCATGTTCCTGATTGTATTTTGCCTGAATCTCACGACGTCGAAATGTTTCATCAATCGTCCGCTTCATGCTATCAGTTATTCGGTCAGCATACATTATTACTCGGCCTTCTTGGTGACGGGCTGCCCGCCCGACTGTTTGTATTAGCGCCTGTTCGCTTCTTAAGAAACCTTCCTTATCGGCGTCTAGAATAGCCACTAAGGAAACTTCCGGCAAATCAAGTCCTTCTCTCAGCAAGTTAATCCCTACTAGGACGTCATATGTACCAAGGCGTAAATCTCTTAGGATGTCACTTCGCTCAAGTGTATCAATGTCACTATGAAGATAGGCGACTTTGGTATTAATTTCCTGCAAGTATTCGGCTAAGTCCTCGCTCATGCGCTTGGTTAAAGTGGTTATAAGGACCCGCTGGTGCTTCTTGACCGTTTCCTTTATTTCATGAATCAGGTCATCAATTTGGCCTTCTATCGGCCTAACCTCGATCATCGGGTCAAGTAAGCCTGTTGGTCTAATAACCTGCTGAGCCGGAGTTGGACTTCGGCTCAATTCATATTCAGCTGGTGTTGCACTTACATAGATAACTTTATTAACGTGTTTTTCGAACTCGGTAAATGTTAAGGGCCGATTATCTAATGCACTGGGCAAACGGAAGCCGTGTTCGACCAGCACTTCTTTCCGGGCCCGGTCGCCATTATACATACCTCTTATCTGGGGCATTGTCATATGCGATTCGTCAATAAGCATTAAGAAATCGTCGGGAAAGTAGTCAAGCAGTGTCGCCGGTTGCTCTCCTGGCTCACGGTTAGTCAGGTAGCGGGAGTAATTTTCTATGCCTTTAACAAAACCAGTGGCTTCCAGCATTTCTATATCGAAACGGGTTCTTTGCTCGAGTCGTTGAGCTTCGAGTAGCTTGCCTTGACTCTTAAACTCGGCCAGCCTGTCTCTTAGTTCGTCTTCGATCTTAACTAGAGCAAGCTTAAGCTTGTCCTGCGGGGTAACGTAATGTGATCCAGGAAAAATACGGTAATCATTTAACTCCCGGAGTATTTCACCGGTCAGTGGATCGACGCGGGTAATTCTCTCAACTTCATCGCCAAAGAATTCCACCCTATAGGCCATTTCCTCGCTGGCTGGAAAGATGTCGACCGTATCACCCCTAACTCTGAAAGTGCTACGATGAAAGTCCATGTCGTTCCTTTGATACTGAATATCGGTCAACTGACGGAGAAACTTATCTCTGACTTTACGCTCTCCTTTTTGCACCGGGATAGATAAGCCATTGTAGTCTTCGACCGAACCGATGCCGTATATACAGCTAACACTGGCAATAATAATGACGTCACGGCGAGATAATAGCGAGTCGGTTGCGGCATGCCTGAGTCGGTCAATTTCTTCATTAATCTGACTGTCCTTCTCGATATAGGTGTCAGATCTTGGTATATAAGCCTCCGGCTGATAATAATCGAAATAGGAAACAAAATAATGAACGGCGTTATCCGGAAAGAAATTCTTAAATTCGTTATATAGCTGAGCTGCCAGAGTTTTGTTATGACTGAGCACTAGTGTAGGTTTGCCGTACTGCGCAATTACATTGCTCATAGTAAAGGTTTTGCCGCTACCGGTAACGCCTAAAAGGGTCTGCTGTTTTTCACCAGCATCCAGGCCTGCCATTAACTGCTTAATGGCGGCTGGCTGATCTCCCAACGGCTCATAATCCGACTTAAGTTTGAACTTGCTCACCCTATCTATTGTACCCTAGAGTGCTCTAGCCGGCCCGTTGCGGTGGGTTGGTGTCGTCAACAAACCATTCGGCACTCAATTTTTGCCAAGAGTTTTCAATATCCTTATTTTTTTCATCAAGCATCCGGACGACTTTTTTTACTAAACGTTCTGGGTCGGTGTCGTAAACAACAAGACTGGCATGAGGAGGAGGCAAAACTTCCATTAGTTTAGGAATCTGATCAGCGGTTCCACCGCTGCCTAGTAAAATTCCACACGGTTTATGGGCTTCCAGTGCTGAGGTAAACTCATGTAAGCTACCGAACCGGCCGCCAATCGTTATAACTGCGTCACTTGATTGAACGAGATATAAGTCCCGGCCGACATAATGAAGACCAGTAAAATTGATGAAGTCAAAGCATGACACGGGCAAGCGGTACTTATGTAAATGCTCTCTAAAGCTAACTGCAGGTGAAAAGCCAATACTCATCCCACCCTTAGCCTTAGTGCCCAGCGCCGCATAATATGGCAACCCAATAGTTGCGCCGGTAGTTAAAATGTGACCGCTTTTAGCTATTTCTTCGCCGACTTTGCGGGCTAATGCCGCGCCTTGTTTGACGGTGTCGCCGGATGCAGCACCCGAAACACAGATCGAATAACGAAAGACTTTGTCTTGATCTCTATGGCCCGGCGTCATTTAGTTAACCTCCGCAGTAGCCAGCTCTGGCTGTAGCTCGCCAATAATAGCGTCATGATTGAGATATTTCATGAGTAGTTCGGATAGTAGCGAGTTCTGGAAGTAATGGGTTAAACGGTTTTCAAATGACAGTTTATTGCATAAATTCAGCGCGTTATCTATTAAATTGAGTGAAACGGCCCTATTATCTTCCATCAGCCCTAGCTTTTCGGTCCCGCGCCAAAAAGACAATCCTGGTTCTATTTTCTCAAGTGATTCTTCTATCGCATGATAACTCATATCGCTTAAACTTAAGTACGGTTCAAAAACTGCTTCATTTATTTCTTCTTTAAAGCGGGCATAATACCGCTGGATTAAATTCCAGGAAACTGGTGAATCAAAAATAGTTGAAGCAAGTTCGGGCGCTTGGAGCGTACATTTGGCAAGCATAGAGCCAAAACCTGGCTTAAACTGTTGAATCTTTAAGTAATTAGAGGTCGCCCTGATCTCATTCATTTCGTGCAAAGCCAAACTGATTGCTGATGTAACCGAGCCGACTGGCGCATGCTCAGGCAGTGGTAATATAACAATCGTGCCCAACTCTTTTAAGCACAGTACGTTATGGTGGAAGTCATTAACTAATTTCTCGCTGATAGTTCGATACCTTTTGTCTTTAGGATAAATAACTCTTATTGGCCGTTCTTCGAAGTCCGAGGGTTGCAATTTGCGGTATTCGCTTAAAAGCTTCTTCTGCCATATAGCCGGCTCAACCAGCCAGGCAAAGGCCAGAACCTCAACAGGGCTTTCATGTTTGAGCATTGAGTCAACCGAGCGGTAGCCGATGGCTTTCATGGTTTTTTTTGGAGCCAGGCTTTTTAATATACTTCTGAGTTTTGAAGTCTTGAGCGCAAAACTAACTTTAGAATCATTAAGTTCTTTGAGAGCCAGTGTCATTCCCGACATGGGGTCAGCCTCTGCCGAGACTTTTGTGCCGGCAATCATTCTAAGCTTCATGGTTAGTCTTCGGTCGTCAGCTTTGATCCTCTCGATCAGGGCGTGATAGAGCTCTTCGGCTGTCGTATCTGACGGATCAAGCCCCAGTTCCCTACATTTATTCCGGGCACTATGCATAATCTCCGTAGACAAGCGGATATCGGCATTAGGGTGACCATTGGCAGCCTCTAGCTCCATCAGCTCATGCCTAAAGTAAGGTTCTTTAGTTTCTAGAGCTTGTGACAAAAAGCGTGTCATTTTTTTCTTTTATTTTTCCTCTTGAAAGTAACTTATTTAAGATTAGCATAAGCAGGTCTGCTAATGCTAGCCATCACCTTAAAACGGTGTCGGTTTATACCAGTCGGGCGACTGTTTTAGAAAGTCAGTCAACTCTTCTTCAGTTAACAGTCCGGCTTGAGCTCCAACTTTCTGAACGACACTCATGGAGTTGATTGGCGCCCACTGCAAGGCTCCTTCAATAGTATTGCCTTTAGCGAGGGCTGCTACAAAGGTCGATGCAAAAGCATCACCTGCGCCAGTACGATCAACCGGCGGAGCAGGGTCAGGGTACAAGGGCATTGAAAAGGCTTGGTTGCCATCAGAAGCATATGCTCCCTTAGGGCCATCGGTTACTACCACAATGCGCGGTCCCAATTCGTGCAGTTTAGCTATCAGGTCATGAATATCCTCATGGTTCCCGCCACCTACTAAAGCCGCCTCTTCACGGTTTAGTATCAGCACTTCGCTTCGTTCATAAATTCTCTTCAGTCGCTCCGTTCCGGCATCCATTTGGAATGTACCGGGCTGAAATGCCAGTTTAACTTCTGGGTGCTTATCCAGCCAATCCGCTACTTGGTCATGGTAGGCTATAGCATGCTCGCTGATTGAGCTGAAATAAATCCATTTAGGTGTTTCATCCGGAGTTAAGTGAGGCCAATGGTAATCGTAATCCTCATGCCTAATTAAAATGGTCCGCTCATCTTTATACCAGAGAACATAGTGGTAATTACTTTTTTTATCCGGATTAATTCGTACAAACCGACTATCTACACCGTTTTTATGCAGGGCCGTTATCATGTCACGACCATGAGCATCACCGCCGACATTGGTTACGAATGCGCTTTTTAAGCCAATCCGGGCAAAGGCCACTGCCGCGTTAGAGGCATTACCGACTGCCTCAACGATCTCAACGTGATCATAAGGTAGTTTGGTTCCAAAAGGCATAGCCAGCCATTTACCTTCTTCATTCTCATAAGTGTGCGCTTGTTCTTCGAACAGCTTGATAAAAGCATCGGTTACTATGTCGCCGACACTCACTATATCTGGTTGCTCTGCCATTGTTTCCCCACCGTTTTTAATTTCTTAGTACTTACGCTTAAGT
>DASSZG010000044.1:0-2431 GCA_035702905.1 Saccharimonadales bacterium (SeqCode) | reverse complement strand
AAACAAACAGCGAGCGTCATTAATCTTAATCATCCGTAGCCCTATTTCACCTGTTAATCTGGCGCCGCAAATAACCAGCTTAAGCCAGGCATATTAACTGCTAGAGTCCAATATCATGCATTAAAAGGATATTTGTGGTATAATTGATCTTAAGCAAGTGGTTACTCAAACCTCTCCGTTGTCATAATTAGTCCTTAAAAAACTTAATTTTATTTCGGTCAGAATAGTGTCGCAAGCGATTAAGTTAATAAGAAGGAAGAAACAATTATGGCTATGAAGCTATACGTAGGTGGTTTAGCATACAGCATCACCGAACAAGAACTAGAAACATTATTTGCAGAATATGGTAAAGTTACCAGCTCTGCAGTTATTAAGGACCGAGAAACCAACCAGTCAAAAGGATTCGGTTTTATCGAAATGGCGGATGACGCTGAGGCTAAAGCTGCAATGGCTGCTTTAAACGGCAAAGAAGTCAGCGGCCGAGCAATAATGGTTAATGAAGCCCGACCACAAGAAGACCGACGTAGCGGTGGTGGCGGAGGCGGTGGATACCGCAGATCATACTAGAATTAGATCTTAATATACCAGCTTAACCGAGGGGACTTAAACTAGAAATTAAGTCCCCTCTAACTTATTTATAATGAAAATCAATAAACATATTGAGATAGTGCGTTCAAGCATAAAGAGTCTTAGCTCGATGAGTATTGAGTCGGCTAATGCTATTAAAGATGTTCTGGTGGATCACTACAGTGATGTTCAAATTACCGACATAAATAATATGAAACAAGTAGAACTATTAATCGCTTCGAAGCCGGATTTAGTTTTTCTCGGTATGGAATATATTCACCGAGAGAGTGAAGATAGGCAAGGCGTTGGTAAAATAGTATGGTTGCCAGATATCCTAGAACAAAACTCGATTGCCTATACCGGATCCAGGCCGTCCTGCCTATGAGTTTGGGCGCAATAAGCCACAAGCTAAACAAAGGATTCAGGCTTCAGGGCTCGATTCTGCAGATTTCCTGGTGATCGCCCAGGGTCAGGAGTTTACCGATCAAGATATCAGCCTAAACTATCCGTTATTTATTAAACCTACAAATCGCGGAGGAGGGCTAGGTATTGACAGCCAATCTGTAGTTCATAACTTTGAGCAATTGAAGGCTAAGGTCATTACAATTACCGGGCAGTTTAAAGGTGATGCTCTTATTGAGCAGTATTTAGCTGGACGGGAATTTAGCGTAGCTATACTTAAAGACTATGAAACTCACGAGTATCACGTTCTGCCTTTAGAGCTTATTGCGCCGGAGGATGAATGTGGAAACCGGATCCTGAGCGGCAAAGTTAAAAGGCTGAACGTCGAGTCAGCAAACACCATTAAGGACGCTAAATTAAAGGATCTAATCTCCAATTTTGCGCTTAGTTGCTTTCACTCCCTTAGTGCCAGGGACTTTGGCCGAATCGACATAAGGTTGTCGAGAAGTGGAAACCCAAGCTTTTTAGAGGCCAACTTAATACCTAGTCTTATTAGTGGTTATGGCTCATTTCCTAAGGCATGCGTCTTAAATATAGGACTAGAACACGACGATATGATTATGAATATAGTGAAACTTGGACTTAGTCGTAGCGAAGAAAAATCAGAAATACCTTTAACTGCTTGGAATTCCTCAGCCATTCATTTCTCTTTAAATTAAGTTGAATGCCTTTCAGCATACGAATTTGCCTTACCCGAAATTGAAGAAGAATACCGATCCGCCTAAAATCAGTCTATAGTTTTAGCCAGGTTGCTACACCGCTTATGTCGGTTTTATTAATAAAAGCCTTAGCAGTCTCTGCGTCAACCTTTAAATCTGAAACAAAAGCCTCTTCAGCTTTAGGTAGAGGGGACTCATCTTCAAAAACAAGTGGAATATAGGCAACATCGACTATCTGCCCTGAAGATAGCAATCGCTCAGCCGCACTAATTACCATAGGGTTGACCGCACACAGATTACCCAACTTTGCGCCACGACTTTTACCCTCTATCACTATCCAGGCAAGTAACGTAGTTCCATACCCTCGTGCTTGCTCGGTCTCAGCGACATCTAAATCATCAATTTCCAAAAGTAGGTGATCATCTTGTTTCGTCAAATAAACTTCAGCGGCTGCTGGTACCGCCGGTAAGATAAAGGACAAGTACTGTGTATTAGCAGTGCTATCAGCAGGTTCGTTAATATAAGCATTGCTGATTAGGTTGGGATCAGCATCAGCCTTTAGGAACATTTCAGGAGGTTGATTAACGTGCATTACATAACTACTATACAATATATACTAGAAAAAAGCAATATTAAGTAACCTGACTCTCAAAACCCCCACATCAGCTGGTAACTGAGCAGTACCCTAATGTAATGAACAAAGTATCCTTTAACTGACCTTGGAAAAGAGCTAACTAAGAATA
>DASSZG010000043.1:0-5356 GCA_035702905.1 Saccharimonadales bacterium (SeqCode) | reverse complement strand
AAGAGTAGATATACCTAATTCTTGAGCAGTAATATGTATATTTTGGGCGCTATGTCCCGCCTCAAGTAAAGTGTAGCGATATCCACGGTTTGCGTATTTAGAATTATGTCTATCTAGAGCTGCGGCAATAACGACTACCGTAGGAGCGTTATGAAGTAAATCTTCGCTACCAAATACATAACTTAGATCAATCTCGTCTACTTCTTCATCAATGCGTATTAAATGGTGGTTTGTGTGGTCGTATTGGTACAAGCCCTCTGGTAATTCTGGGCTACCAATTTTCTGGATTAAGTACATTCTTAATGGGTATAGGCCGCCAGCTGATGGGACGGGATGATGCTCCGCTGAATATGAACTTTGGAGACAAGTCATAATTCCTTTAGAGTCAATGGCTATTGGCAGAAAATTTCGGCACGATTCTCGCATTTTAGATAAATCTAGCGTATTACTAGTTGTCGTCCCAGGACTATACTCGCTACCACTTTTCGGTAAATATGTATCATTGAACGTAATATCAAGGACATCTTGATTAGTTAATGGTCTCGTAAATGCTTGGGGGTTATTAGTGTATCCATGCATTTCTATCCCGAGCTCTCGACTATCCACTATTATACCTAAGCGCCTCAGGTCCCTCATCACACTTTCTATACGGTCAGTTTTCACACCTGCTCGTTCGCAGTCTTCAAAAATTTCATTTACAGAATTGTGCCCATTAGATCGTTCAAGTATGGCTTTGATTTGTCCCGAACTGTCATTGATTGTGGTAATACGATCTTCATCCTGAAATTGCCACAGTACACCTTCGTTTATACCAGGCTTCGCGTATAAAGGATAAAAGTTTTGAGCATCTTCCGACACATCTTCGGCAGACATACAAGTTATAATAATATTAAAATACATATTTATCAAATAAAAAGTTGACTAAAGCTTTATTACCTACTTGCACTCATTATATACTCAGCATAAAATATACTTTACAAAGATATCAGGGGTCTCTATACTTACTCCCGTAAGTTTGCGTAAGCTTAATATCCTTATGCAAAAAAAGACTTTCATAATATAATCAAGTTAAGTTACAAGATAACATTTAAGGAGCACTAACATATGGCAGATACTTTTGACCGAAGTAAGCCACACGTTAACGTTGGTACTATGGGCCACGTTGACCATGGTAAAACCACTCTAACCGCTGCAATTACCGCAGTATTAGCTAAGAAGCTACCAAGCGCAGTTAACAAACCGGTTGCTTATGACCAAATCGATAACGCACCTGAAGAAAAAGCTCGTGGTATAACGATCGCTACATCTCACCAAGAGTACGAAAGCGAAAAGCGACACTACGCCCACGTTGATATGCCAGGCCACGCTGACTATGTTAAGAACATGATCACTGGTGCTGCCCAAATCGACGGCGCCATACTAGTGGTTGGTGCTAACGATGGACCATTACCACAAACCCGTGAGCACGTACTGCTAGCTCGTCAGGTTGGCGTGCCTTACATCTTAGTTTTCTTAAACAAGATGGATCTAGCCGACCCAGAGCTGGTCGACCTTGTAGAAGAAGAAATTCGTGAACTTCTCGAAAAGAACGGCTTTGATAAAGACGCTCCTATAATTCGTGGTTCAGCTACTAAGGCGCTTGAAGGCGACGCTGATTCAGAGCAAGCTATTATGGATCTCGTTAAGGCAATGGATGAATCAATTCCTGAGCCAAAGCGCGAACTAGATAAGCCTTTCCTAATGCCAATTGAAGATGTGTTTTCTATCAAAGGTCGTGGAACTGTTGCTACCGGACGTATCGAACAAGGTATTGTAAAAATCAACGAAGAAGTTGAAATTGTAGGCATCCGCGACACTAAGAAAAGCGTTGTAACAGGCATCGAAGCTTTCAAGAAAAGTCTTGACCAGGGACAAGCTGGTGACAATGCCGGTATCCTACTTCGAGGAATTGAACGTGATGATATAGAACGCGGTCAGGTACTGGCAAAGCCAGGTACTATTACACCTCACACCGAGTTTGACAGTGAAGTTTACATTCTTACCAAAGAAGAAGGCGGCCGACACACGCCATTCTTCAAAGGTTACAAGCCTCAGTTCTACTTCCGTACAACTGACGTAACCGGTGAAGTTGAACTTCCAGCCGATAAAGAAATGGTGATGCCTGGTGATACAGTAACATTTAAAGTTAAGTTACTAGCACCAATCGCTATGGAGCAAGGTCTTCGCTTTGCAATCCGAGAAGGTGGCCGAACGGTTGGCGCTGGTGTAGTTACTAAAGTCATAAAGTAACTAACCGGGACAACAAACTAAAGAGGGTCTCGCATTAGGCAGACCCTCTTTTAAATAGCCGAGACGAATTAATAATGAGTAAACAAGAAACATCAGTCGACGAATTGCTGGACGGCATAATTCTGGGCGAGTATAACCGGAAGCGCGAACTATTGTTAGCTGGAGCCCAAGTTGTCCTTAAAAATGTCGGAATTAGGCATGATTATTACACAGTGCTAAATGATGATATTGGAAATACTCGTCTGATCAGACGTAATATGTCTATTGAGCGTGTTGTCCAATCTTACCCAATTGTTCTATTACCGGAAGATGTAGAAGTACTTGGCTTGGAGACAAACGCAGTAGCATTCGGAAGGTCCGAAGAATGGTACGCCACTTCCTTTGTAGGCAGTTTCTTATTTAGACCGCACCTCACTTCTTATTACGTATGGCCTCTTATTTATGGCGATAACCATATTGATAAAAGTTATCCCGCAAATGATGCCGACATATTTATCAATGACTATAGACCTGACAGTACTGAAGAATGTTTAAGTTTGTCGGGGTTTGAAGGATTTATCAATGCTACCGCCCGTGCCGGAGCGATTGCCCTGCCTGAGGGATTAAAAGATGATCATCGCTAACGCCATCATTCTTGCCAAAAACTAACTAATCTGTTAATATTCACTCTGTAAAAACTAATTTTGCTGACTAAAAGTTACAATTTGCAATAAAGTTGTAATGTTACAGCAAGCTAACTATAAGTTAGAGAAGGAACAACACCTTATGGCTGAAGCCAAAGTTAATGAAAAACAACGAATCCGGATTCGTCTTAAAGCTTACGATCATAAAGTTATTGATCAAGCTGCCAAACAAATTATAGATACCGCACTTAGAACCGGCGCGTCGCTAGCTGGTCCTATACCTTTGCCAACTCGCCGTACCACCTATACGGTTATAAAAAGTCCGCATGTCTATAAGAAGGGCCGTGAACAGTTTGAAATGCGCGTTCATAAACGCCTTATTGATGTTTTTGAGCCAACCCCTAAAACAATTGATAGCCTAATGAACCTATCTTTGCCGGCTGGTTGCGACGTTGAAATAAAGATGTAATTGCCATGTCTGAAATTGTAGGTCGTATAACTTTTGAACCAGGTCTGCTTGCTGAAGAGGTTGAAGCTACGTTTGATCCGTCTATAACTAGAGAACAACTTAACTTGCTCATAGGTGAGCTGTCCCTCAGAGAAATCAACTCTTTCATATTAGACCTGAACGATGAAATGATTATTCATAAAATAACTCATAAATTTGCAGATGATGAAGCTAATACTTACGGCTCATTTAGAAAAGCCGAAGACGTAGCCCACTTCTACATTGAGAATGGTCCAAAAATAGGCTATTTACCCATAGTGCCAAAAGACAATGAAAATGTTAGGCCTCACGGATATAAACTAAATGACCGTAGTCTAGCTCGCCCTAAGAACCAGCCAGAAAGACATATATCTTGGGAAGAAGACCGAGTAGCCTACGGCATGATTCGCTTGCAACAATAGTGTTTGTAGAATAGTCAACATATTGACAGGAGTAATATTGCCGTGTTACTCTATAACGGTATCTTTAATAAAAGTGCACTTGGTGCATGGTAGCAGGTCTAGCTCTAACAGGGGTAGAAACCGCTCATCACCAGGCATTTTTATTTAAGGCTCAAAACTAAACTGTGAAAGGATAAGAGTGAAAGCTCTCATAACACGAAAACTTGGTATGACTAGCACCATCAATCAAGAAGGTGTATTAGAAGCAATTACTCTACTTTCCGTTGATACTCATACCGTTATTTCTCATAAAACCGAAGACAAAGACGGCTACGTTGCCGTGCAAATTGGTACTGAAACCGCAAAGAAGATCGGTAAGAGTTTGGCCGGACATGTTAAGCAATCTAATACGTCACCGAAGATTATTCGTGAGTTTAGGACTGATCAAATTGATGAAAACCATAACGTCGGAGCAACATTTAGCGCCGACGTTTTTAGTGTCGGAGACGACGTTCAGGCTACAGGAATCACTAAAGGTAAGGGTTGGGCAGGTACTATTCGTCGACACAACTTCCACCGGGGCCGCAAAACTCATGGTGGCCGGTCTTACCGCCGACCAGGATCAATCGGATCAATGTATCCGCAGCATATATTTAAAGGCACCAGAATGGCCGGACAGCTCGGTCATGATCAGCGAACAATTAAGGGTCTCAAAGTCGCTCTTGTTGACGCCGAAAAAGGCATTATCGGTGTCACCGGTTCAGTTCCTGGACCTAGAAAAAGCCTGGTTATTATAAAGGGGACTAAGTAATGGCGGTTGCAACTTATACAAAAGCCGGTGCTAAAGCTACTACGCCTGCTAAGCTTCCAAAAGAAGTATTCGGTTTAGAGGTAAAGAACCATGAACTTATTAAGCAAGCTTATGATGCATATCTTAGCAATGGAAGAAATAATTTAGCAGTTACTAAAACTCGCGGACTCGTACGCGGTGGTGGCCGCAAGCCATGGCAACAAAAAGGTACAGGTCGGGCTCGCTTTGGATCTAGCCGAAACCCAATCTGGCGTGGCGGTGGCATTGTCTTTGGCCCAACTGGCGAAGAGAATTATTCTAAAAAACTGAGCCCTAAAGCAACCCGTCAAGCTCTGAGACAAGCCTTAAGCTTTGCAGCCAATGACAATTCAATCAAGGTAATTGAAACCTTTGAGTGTAAGGACGGAAAGGTAGCCCAAACAGCTAAGTTGCTCCAAAAACTTGAAGCCACAGGCAATACACTGATTGTTGTATCCGTAAAAGACCATCTTGTTGAACGAGCTACAAGGAATTTGCCCAACGTTAAAGCTATTAGCGCTAAATACCTAAATGCCGTTGACCTGCTTAACTCCGACACAATTATAATTAGTCAAAATGCATTGGATATCATTACCGACTGGCTAAAGGAGACTAAGAAATGAGTAAAACCCTAGTCTTAAAGCCACGTCTTAGTGAAAAGACCTACGCACTCAGTGAGAGCCGTGTTTATGTCGTCGAAGTAGCTAAGAACGTTAACAAGCACAGT
>DASSZG010000022.1:0-6777 GCA_035702905.1 Saccharimonadales bacterium (SeqCode) | reverse complement strand
TACGCTATAATATCTCTATAAGACTTTAAATAATCAAAACCATGGATCCACATAACGGCGTATATGACAAAGATGACCGTAAGCCGGTAACTAAACCTGACTTACTTAGCCAAGAGAAGGCAGCACAACCCGAACAACAGTCAGGTGGTCTATACAACCCAGACGGGGATAAACCCTCAGAGAGTAAAACAGTAGATCCTCAGTCCCTAGGAACAGCCGAAGCCGGATTACCAGGGGAAAAACTTGGCAAGGGTTTTACGAATAAAACAACCAGGCCGGGTTTGGCTGATAGATTTCAAAAATTCATGAGAAGCCCAGCTAACCGTCGCCGAGGTCTTATTATTGGCGGTACAGGCGGAGGTCTCGCTACTATCGCAGTAATTGGGTTTTTACTACTAGCACCCCTAAAAATTGAAACCATAGTTAATCAAATCCATACTAAAATGTACGCTACGACCACAGATGCTGTGGATAAAGAAACTCAAAGTCTTTTGACGCATTATATAGTTGACCACGTTTTACCCAGCTATAAAAGTTGCGGCAGTACCGTAAGTCGACATTGTTCAGTTGGGAATATTGTCGGCAGTGATCCGGTGTCTAATTTATTCCGTTCATGGTCACAAGCGCGTTTAGAAGAAAAGCTGGCTAGCCCCCCTTACAATATAGAATTTAAGTACGACAGCAGGCTAAACACTTGGCACATCATCACTCCATCAACCGGCAAAGAAGGTGAAGATATTGGCTCTGAAGGAGAAAAACTGGACTCGGTCCTTGCTAGTCGGGCAGACGTGCGCCAGGCAGTAAAGGATGCAGTTGCTGGAGAAACCTTCTATAAGCAAATGTTCTTAAGATATAAGGTGGATAGATTATTGAGCGAAAAATACGGTATTCGTTGGTGTACGATTTTCTGTGGTATCTCTGATCCTCTTCAAAATAAAATAGCCGATCAAAAAATTGCAGCCAAATTATTCGTTATAGAAAAGGTTGTGCGCCCGAGAGATGCCGCTCTTGGAGTAGCCATGACCTGTCTTTTCACCCAAAACTGTAAATCGACTGATACTCAACCTACGCCTTGTGAAGAGGGTGTTAGTTGTGAAGGCGACGGAGCGCCGGAAAATCCTCAGGTAGACACAGCACTCAGAGAACAATTAACACAGCTTGCCGGTGAAGAAAGCGGTCTTACAGCCGATCAACTTGAAGCCACATTCAAAGAAGTCGAAAAGTATGGCTGGCAAACTTATTTGGTGCGACAGACCGTTGGCAAAATGGTTGCGGTAGCCGGGGGTGATGAAGCGGCCCAGATTGCTGCCAAGGACGTAACTGCTAATGCATTGCCGGTCATTGGTTGGATTAATTTTGTAGCTCAGATTGCCAATAAAGCCAGACACTTCGGACCAGATATAAGAAAGTTAGCATATTTGACAAACCTAACTGCAGCAATAAGTCTATGGTCAACTTATCAGAGCTATGCAGACGAAATCCACACTGGTCATGCAACGGCCACCGAGGTTGGTTCATTTACTAATTCTTTAGGTCCCGGCGGCTCCAGTACTGCAAAAGACCCTGAACTAGGAGGAACGGCAGATGCTACTCAGACACCGCTGTATCAAAGCGTTATAAATGATAACAGTAACTTTAGTACTCCGCCAAGTCCTACTGTTTCTGTTTTAAATAGTCTCCTGCCGTCTGCGTATGCTGATTCGTTAAGTTCATCTTCTCCTGCATATCGTTGTAATGACGGAAGTTCGGTAACGCCCGGGCATTTAGTCTGTCCTGAAGAAAACTTAGCTGGCGGTAATGGAATTGCCAATAGCATTTCCAGCACTCTAAGTTCCCCACCTTTTGGAATCATGCTAGATGTTTGGAATGGAAGTATTGGTGCGGTATATGGCGCTATATCTAGTCTAGCCGGCTTTATTATCAACCCGCTAGTTAGCGCAGCAACAACCACTCTGAACGCCACTTGTGATGTACCGATATTAAACTCTCTCAGCCCTGCAGCCCCATACTGTACTGTACGCAATGAAATAAAGACCGTCGCACCAAAAATAATGACCGCAGCGGTCAATCAGGTTGTACCTAACCCGATCAGTGATAATATGAGTGGCGGTAGAACAGTCGATATGATGATAGCTGGGGCTGATGGCGCAAACAGTGAAGCGGCTCATTACAATTTAGGCGGGCAAGTACTTTCCCCTGGTCAATCAGCGCAGATTGTTGCCGAGCAGGATACTGAAGCCAAGCAAAGCTTTTCAAGCCAGCCTTTGTTCGCACGTCTTTTCGGATCAAGTCCTTATTCTATGGTGTCAAAAATCGCCCTGGCCATGCCCTACAGCCTCCAATCAACAGAAGCTTCGCTGGCTAGTATAATAAGCGATCCTCTGTCTACTTTGGGAGGTAGCTTCTCGTCTCTTTTTGCCGGACATGCCCACGCCGCAACACAGCCAACACCCGATCCATTTGGCATAACCCAATACGGTTATCCTGAAGGGACAATTCCGTCAGACCCTCAACAATACTGGAATCAGTACTGCACAGACAATCCTTCGCAGGCTTACCAAAAAACCAACCAATGGAATACAGATTCTGCATCCAACATAGACCCAACTACCGGCATGCCAGATAACACTTCTACGAATCCTTGCCTACTGATTAAAACAACTACGGGCGTGGACGGTGGTGCATTTGATTCAAGTTTGCTTACACCCGATGATTTAGCAGGCGCAAATGCTACTACCGCTAGCGCAGCGGCACCGCCGAAGAGTGGCTTCAGCACACAAGGAAAGAAAATACTGCTTAACGGAAATCAATTTACTCCTTACGGCATTTCTGTTGTTGATGACCTAGAAGGTAGTAACTGGTGTACACAGCACGCTCAAAATGTTAGCGATGCCGAGATTCATGCTGCCGCCCAGTACTGGCACGTTAATTCGATACGACTACAAGTTTCTGAAGATAATTTTATGAACGGGGCAACTTGCACATATGCCGGCAAGACTTATACCTCCCAAGACGCTATGAATAGGCTCGGAGCTGAAGTCGATGAAATAGAAAACCTTAGCAAAATACCCATAATCAATGACGATACCGAGAAAACCGGTGGCCCACTAGCTCCCACTGAAAATAGTGTAATATTTTGGGACAATTTTACCGCTTATCTGGCAGGGAAAAGTAACACTGAATATAACAATGTCATTTTCGACCTGTTTAATGAACCAAGCACCGAGGATAATATTTGGGCCTTTGGCGGCAACTACCAAGGTACCACTTATTTAGGAATGCAGGACCTCGTTAACGCTATACGCAACGGTCCTAACCTTAATAACAATTTAGTCTTTGTTGAAGGCGAGTCTATACCAGGACTTTTACACGCTACTTCTCTACAAGTCTTAAGTAAATACCAGCTTCAGGGTACTAACATAGTCTATGCCTACCACCACGTTAACCTAGACAAGCCAGAAAGCGCTTGGATGGAACGCATGGGCCTTGATGCAAACGTAAACGCTCCAATTGTCGATGGTGAATGGGCACAATATGCCAGCCCCCGAACCTATGAGTGTTATACTAACGCACCCTCCAATATAAGCACCTATTTCAGTCTTATGCAGCAAAACGATATAGGTATGATATTTTGGTCGCTAGAACCGGGGGTTGGCACCGTTGCAGAGCAACCCTCTTATCCTGTCAGCGACGTCATTCAAAGCTGGTTCCCTGAGAACCCCTCCGGCTATAGTCAGCCAGACACCTTTAGTGGAACATATTCTTGTTCTTATGATTCCGCCGGTAATCTGCTAGGGATCGGGGCAGGCAATGAAGTCATGAACTACTTCAAGGCGAATAGCGGTGAGTAAATGTGTGATCATTCATAGGATCGGGAATTATGTTTCTATCATTGTAATGCTGTTTACAATGGCGTATGGCTCATCCTCAACTTTAGCAGCCGGCATATCTCAGTCAGAACTACAAGCCTTAGATGAATATCCAAACTGGGTCGGATCATCAAATGCCACGCAGTGTGGAGCAGTTGTTGGCAGTGCAAAAGTAAACGGGCCAGTCGTTACCAGCCAAGATCAAACAAATAATGCTAAGGCAGTTATAGGCATAGCAAAAGCCGACGGCCTTAGTGAGCAAGGCGCACTAATAGGACTAATAACGGCTATGGACGAATCAAGCCTAACTAATCTAGCAAATTCTAAAGTCCCGTTATCTGAACAAAATCCCAATAAACAAGGGGATGGGTCTAACGGATATTCTTTGGGTATATTTCAACAGCAAATAACAGATAATTGGAGCACTATTTCCAGTAATCTAAACGACCCGAATGCCATAAATCAACTTATGACACCCGCATATGCAGCCGAAGCGTTCTTTGGCAGTCCTTATGGATCAAGCGCACCATCAGCATTAACTAAAGGGCTACAAGATGTAGCTAATTGGCAAAATATGCAACCCTGGGTGGCAGCCCAAGCTGTACAGAAATCTGGTACATCCGACGGCTCCAATTATGAACATTTTGTTTCTCAAGCCCAATCACTACTTAATCAATTATGGAACTCTTCTCCGCCCATACCCCTACCGGTGCCACTAAATTCGACCGGTGCAGCCAACACTTCAAGCGGTTGTCAAGCAACTTGCACACCAACTGGTTCAGCGGGTAATTCAGGATTGTCGTCAATTCGACAGAACATTGTATGCCTTACAGAACAGGAATACTTACTATGGAAAACTGGGCAACTTAAACCAGGCACTAATGCTTACTTTAAGTATAGTAATGGCCGTAACGAGGAGTGGTGTGCAGATTTCGCCAGTTGGATTTATGATCAAGCAGGCGATCCATTAGGGCCAGGCGGCTCCGTGGGCAAACCATGGAGTGTAAGTTACGTACCCAATCTGTATATACCACCCCAGGATAGCACCAAGTTTACTTATCATGCTTTAGGCACCGGTTACACGCCCCAACCCGGAGATTTGGACTTACATGGCTCAGGACATGTTAATATCGTAGTCGCGGTCCACGGGTCTGAGGTTACCTTGATTGGTGGCGACCAAGGATCAACAAGCTATACAGTTAATTCAGTTACCGAGTACACGACCAACGACCCCTATAATGACGCTCCGCCAACAACCGGATATTTGTCACCCAATTAAGCCGAACGGTGGCGTATAATTATAGCTGTTGTGATGAATCTTGATCCAAAAAATATACTCAAAGTAATTGTGGTAGCAGTTGTATTAGTTCTGCTTATTTTCGGTGTAAACGCTTTTATTAACAGTACCAACTTAAATGTAGTTAGCACTGACCCGTCACTGGATAACTTTTCAAACGCCGTGCCCTTTCTCGACGTTAATTTTAATAAGACACTTATTCCAAAAAGTGTGAGTATTAGCTCGAGACAAAATATCATCAGTTCCTATAAGGTAAGTGGAAAAACTATTTATATTGACCTAAATTTATTATTTTTGAATAGAACTTATACTATAACCATTAACCACGCCGAGTCTAACGACAAAAAAACGATTTCCAATAAAGATTTAACCTTTACGACCGTGTATATAAACCCTTCTGATCTACCCGCCAACCAACAAAAAGCAATCCTTAACCATCAAGATAACTATAGCTCCCCCTTAAACGATCCTTTGGTTGCTCACTTACCTTATCAAACCTTAAATTATATCCTCTCATCGCAAATTGAAAACGGTAAAGACGGTAAACCAACGTTAGCCATCAACGCAAATATTTTACTAAACCAATCGCAAATGGCTGACGAAGCTTCTTCGATAACTCAAATAAAACAAGAAATAAACGACTACATAAGTTCTTTTGGCTTAAACCCTGCTAACTATAACATTCAGTATACTGTTACTACACCGTAGCGTTACTTAAGTTTTATAGTTTTTGTTTGACCGGCAAATTTACTAGTATTAAGGTCGGCGTCGGTAGTGGTTATGAACACTTGGTGATTCTGTAAATAGTTAATGAGGTGTTGTCGTCGGTTTTGATCCAGCTCACTAAACACGTCGTCGAGAAGTAGAAGAGGTTTAATGTTTCTGGTTTCTTCTATGATACTAAGCTCTATTATTTTAAGTGTTAGGATTAGTGTGCGGGTTTCTCCTCTTGAAGCCGTTAACTGTGTAGGGTGCTTGTTAAGTTTAATTACAAAATCCTCACGGTGTGGCCCTAATGAAGTAAAACCCTTGAGCGAGTCTAGCTCTATATTTGCTTCTAGAGCTTTCAGTAAACTTGTTTCGTAGTTGTCGACCGGCCATTTGTTAAGATACTGAAGCGAAGCGCTCGCTTTACCGCCCGATAGTTCGTCGTAGAGGCTATTGAGTCGTTCGTTTATAATATTTACCAATCTTAGTCGTGCCCTTATTATTTGACCCGCAAATTGGCTTAATTTTACGTCCCAAGGGAAAATATGGTTTCGGTCGGTGTAGTTTTGTTTAAGCAGGTTATTTCTTTGAGATAAGGCTCTCAGATATTGCCGCCGAATGGTGCTATAGCCTACAGTTGTCTGTTCTATTAATTCGTCAAGGTAGTCTCTCCGCCTTTCAGGTCCTCCTGATAGAAGCTGGAGATGGTTCGGCTCAAATAATACTACTGGCAGGGTTTTATCCAAACTTAAGCGTTTATAATCTTTATCGTCAATGGTAAAGACTTTTTCACTTGCTAACTTAACCGTTCTAATTGATCCATTGTTTAAGGTTGTATCAAGCCTAGCCCATGGTTTATTAAAGTGAATTAACTCTTGGTCTTTTGCTCTATAAGATTTACCC
>DASSZG010000005.1:0-18551 GCA_035702905.1 Saccharimonadales bacterium (SeqCode) | reverse complement strand
TATAGTTAAAACCATGTTTGGCGGCTAGCATTTCTAAGCGACCTGGTAGTAGTTTCTCAGCCTGGGACTTAAGCGCCCTTACCGCTGCGCTTTTTGCTTTATTTTGGACCTCGGGAGAGCTAATAGAAAGCGACATAGGGTAGTTGATAATTATTTCAGTTTGTTTGACCCGGGTAGTAACCTTGTCGTTACCAGAAGCGATAAATTTAATGTGATGAGCCTTACCGATAGCTTGATTTTCGCTAATTAACTTAGCCACCGGTTTGTTAGATTCAATCCAGGCTAGTCGGCTTTTAGCGAAGCTGAGTCCTTCTCTGTATGGTGCCCAGAGCGGTATAGTAACCCTGACTTTACCCGTTGAATTTATCGATAGTCTAAGGTTTCGAGCGGACCTTTTTTTATATACAGTAATTTCTGTATTTTGACCGATTACAAATTGTTTAAATGCCATAAAAGATTAATGGCGAATAGAAATATTTCGCCTTGACATATCTACCCTACCACCCACGCTCGGTACCAGATTCACCATTCCCGGTTTGATAACCTTATCACTTGCGTCATCGTCACTAAGCACGCCCAGGCTTCGGAGTTTAGAAACCACAGCACTGAGTTGCATATTAAACAAATGCTTGCCGCTGATTACTAAATAACCTTCGGCTACAGTTGGATTCTGCATCTGACTTACGACTGAGTCGAAACTAGTCCGGTCCCAACCAGGAGCATATTTATCATCAGCTCGCCGCCTATCGCGTTTTATATTTCTATAAAAAGCCGTCTCCATATCTAATTGGAACCAAAGTATCAGAGGCGTTGCTCCGTTCTTACGGGCTATATCTACCAGCTTGGCTCGCTGTCCTTTTCTAAGTAAGTTAGCGTCATACACAACACTAACTCCGGAGCCTAAAAATTCTTCAGTCATATAGTTCTGTAGCTGTGCAACAAGAGCGTTTTCTCGTTTATCATACTGCGGACTTTCAAATAGTTCGCCGCGTATTCTATCAGCCTGCATGTGGGCGGCTTGAACATTCTCCGTAAATTGTCGGGCAAAATACGATTTCCCTGAACCTGGATATCCATAAAGTAAAAGCAAAAAAGGCTTTGTCGGTTGAATCTTAGCCATAGTCCTATTATGTATAGCAGATTTTTATCTGGTTGGAAAGGGTGATGTATTCGGTTAAGCAATAGCTAATGACAAAACCTATATCTTGTCGTATCATTACTTCAGCATTTAGGGGCATAGTACAACGGCTAGTATAAGGGTCTCCAAAACCCTAGATCGTGGTTCGATTCCACGTGCCCCTGCCAGAAAACATACTGTTAGTTGTGAATTTGAGAACGTTATAATTAAAAAAATACAACTTTTCTCTTGATCTGTTGAATCTCTGTGATAAACTAGCTATGTATTACGCTTGTGTTAACTGTAGGAAAACAACTATAATTAACCTGTAAAACAAATAAAATACAATTTAAAAAAAGAGGGTGATGAAGATCTTGATGCTCGGCTGGGAATTGCCACCATACAACAGCGGTGGTTTAGGTACTGCTTGTTACCAGCTCTGTAAAGCCCTCTCAAAAAAAGATGTTGATATCGAATTTATAGTGCCATATGAGGCCGATCATGGCATAGACTTTATGAAGGTTACGGCCGCTACTAAACAGGACGTAGAAACTTTTCTTCTATCTGGAAATGCCTATGACAGTGAGTACTATCATTTATGGGAAAAAGTAACAAAGAAGAATATTGAAGCACTCAATTTGCAAGACCAGGTCAGGTTATATGAAGAAGCGGTAGCTAGTATGGTAGCCGATAAGGAGTATGACGTCGTGCATGCTCATGACTGGCTTACCTTTAAAGCGGCACTTCGCCTTAAAGCGTCTAAAAAATGGCCGATAATTTTGCATGTCCACTCTGTCGAGTCAGATAGAGCCGGTTCTAAGCAAGGCAACCCGTTAGTCATGGAGCTTGAATCAATAAGCTTACACATGGCCGACAGGGTTATAGCCGTTAGTGAGCATACTAAACGCTGCATACATAACGATTACGGTGTACCGCTGGATAAGATAGAAGTTGTCCATAACAGCATCGACCTAGCCGACATCGAACCGCTCGATGCCGATAACTCGTATAAGTACGTAGACTTCATGAAAGGTCTTGGTTACAGGGTAGTGGTCAGTGTCGGTCGCTTAACTGTTCAAAAAGGACTACCTAATTTACTCTTAGCCGCCCGCAAAGTTGTAGAAAATGCCCCTAAGACGTTATTCGTTATTGTAGGCAGTGGCGAACAATACTATGAGTTAATTGAACAAGCCGCTGCTCTGGGAATCGGTCCGAATGTCCTGTTTACAGACTTCCAAAGAGGTAAAACTTGGCGAGACGCTTTCGCGATTGGCGATCTTTTTGTCATGCCTTCCCTGTCGGAGCCTTTCGGGATAACACCGCTAGAATCTGTTTCTTACGGCACACCTGCCTTAATTTCAAAACAATCTGGAGTAGGAGAAGTGCTCAGAAATTGCCTTAAGGTAGACTTCTGGGACATCGATGAAATGGCTAACCAAATTGCCAACGTCATGCAAAGTGATCCACTTCGAGATACTCTGCAACAAAATGCACTAGATGAATTAGATAATATTTCATGGAGCAATTCTGGTGACAAGATTATGAGCCTCTATGCGGCCCACGCAGGAGCAACCTCATGAATAAGAAAGCCATTGTTCTTTACCTGCACGTACATCAACCATTCAGAATTAGGCATTATACCGTCTTTGATACTGCAACCCGGCACGATTATTTTGATGCCAATTACGATAGCGACGAATCAAATGAACGCATCCTAAAAAAAGTCGCTGAGAAGTCTTATATCCCAACTAACAAGAAACTCTTAGAATTACTGCAAGCATACCCAGAATTTAAGCTTAGTATGAGCATAACCGGTACGATCATTGAGCAATTAGAAAAGTGGGCACCAGAAGCCTTGCAATCATTTAAAGACCTAACCGATACCGGAAGAGTCGAGTTGGTTGGTGAAACATATCATCACAGTTTAGCCTTCTTCTATTCGAGATCAGAGTTTGAAATGCAAGTGCAAATGCACAAAGACAAGATCTATAACATCTTCGGACAAACACCAAATGTCTTCCGAAATACCGAGCTTGCTTACAATAATGACTTAGCAGTCTGGGCTGATCAAGCCGGCTATAAGGGAATACTGGCTGAGGGATGGGATAGCGTGCTCGGCTGGAGGAGTCCAAATTACGTATATAAGCCCGTAAATACCGAAAACGTTAAGTTGCTAATGAAAAACTACAAGCTTTCTGACGATATCGCCTTCAGATTCGGCGACAGCAATTGGGCTGAATACCCGCTAACTGCCGATAAATTTGCCCATTGGCTTAGCGAAGACCGACAAGCCACTAATTTTGATTTGTTCATGGATTATGAAACCTTCGGTGAGCACCAGTGGGAAGAGTCAGGGATATTTAGCTTCCTTCATCACCTGCCCGAGCAGTGGCTCAAGACTGAAGGACATAGCTTTATGACTGTCAGCGAGGTTATAGATAATTTCGAGTCGGTTGATGACGTCGATATGCCGAACACAGTAACGTGGGCAGATACCGAGCGTGATCTTTCTGCCTGGCTGGGTAACCCTATGCAGTACACTTCGATTAAAGATTTATATGATCTTGAGCAACAGATACTAAACACTAATGATCTCGTACTTATAGAAGATTGGCGTAAGTTACAGACCTCTGACCATTTTTACTACATGTGTACGAAATATTTTAATGACGGCGACATCCATGCTTATTTCAGTCCGTACAAAACTCCTTATGAGGCATATATAAACTTCATGAATGCCTTTAGGGATATAAAATACCGTATCGAATTGAAGCAAACATAATATATGATTAAGCTCCAGGGGGTGGAATAATGGGCAGACCGGTAGTACTAAGCAATAATCAGTTATTTGTAGGGCTTGACGAGAATGGTCTGGTTCATGATTTCTACTACCCATATGTCGGCCTTGAAAATTTAACCAACGCCAGGAGTACACAGCATAAAATTGGTGTTTGGGTAGATGGCGATTTCAAGTGGACTGATGACGGAACTTGGAAAACAGAAATAGATTTTGAATCTGAAGCCTTAATTAGCAAAATTAATCTGTCTTCATCTGAACTCCAAATAGACTTACTTCTCCAGGATTACATCGATAGTTCAACCAATTCTTTGATCCGTCATATAACTATTACCAATAAGAGCGAGCATGAGCGAAATGTACGGCTATTTATGCATCAGGTCTTCCAGATAAGTAGAGCAGGCCGCGCCGATACAGCTATTTATGTGCCGGACGGCAATTATTTATTAGACTATAAGGGGCGCTATTGCCTGCTAATAGCTGGAAAATTCGATGACGGTGAAGTCTTTGACCAGTACGCTGTCGGCAATTACGGCATTGAAGGCAAAGCCGGTACCTATCTTGATGCTGAGGACGGCGAACTGTCAGGCAATGCTGTTGAACATGGCGGCGTAGACAGTGTTATTCGTTTTAATAAATCGCTTAGAGGCGGTTCGACGGCAACCCTAGATTACTGGATTGTAGCAGCCAGTAGTCAAACTGATGCCCAAAATATACATATGGAATTTAATGGGCTTAATATGGCGGAGCGGCTTAATGAAGTTAGGGCTAACTGGAACTCATGGCTAAATGATACTGGTGTCAATATTCCGGACTTTAATAAGAGCGAGCTAGAAAAGAGCCTCCTCATAATAAAGGCCCACTGTGATGCACGTGGTTCAGTCCTTGCTAGCGGCGACTCTAGCATCTTTAACTACGGACGAGACTATTACTGCTATTGTTGGCCCAGAGACGCTTCTTACGCACTGTGGCCGCTTATCCGCCTAGGTCATCATGAAGAAGCAATGCTATTTTTTGAATTCGCTAAAGATACTATGCATAAAGATGGTTATCTTATGCATAAATATCAACCGGATAGAGCTATCGGTAGCACCTGGCATCCTCTCATACACGGACGCAGTAAAGAGCTGGCAATCCAAGAAGATGAAACAGCGTCAGTAGTATTTATGATGGGAGAATACTTTGAATCAACTAAAGATAGTATTTTCGTCGAGAATATTTACCATTCATTCGTCGTACCAGCCGCTAACTTTATGAGTGAATATATAGACGAATCGACCGGCTTACCACATGCCAGCTACGATTTATGGGAGGAAAAGTTCCTCACATCTACTTATACGGTTTGTACGGTTATAGCGGCGCTTGAGGCGGCTTCTAAGCTTGCCGTAGCGGCCGATCAACCAGCCGATGCAGTAAAATGGCAAACTGTCGCAGACGGGATTAGAAATAACTTAGATAAGCTATATACCGATCAGAACTACTTCGTTAAAGGGTTTCTGCTTCAGGCGGATGGCACGCTCGAATACGACAACACTCTAGACATATCTAGCCTATACGGCCCTTATATGTACGCTAATCTACCCCTTGATGATCCGAGACTAACTGCAACGGCAGAAGCTATAGAGCAACGCATTGCTAACGTCACGCCTAGTGGAGGAGTACTAAGATATGAAAAAGATAATTATTTCTTATCCAAGCAACAATACCCTGGTAATCCATGGATAGTTAGCACACTCTGGATGGCGCAATATTATGCAACGACTAACCATATAGATAAAGCTAAACAAATGCTCGAATGGGCTCTCTCTAGGCAGCTGCATAGTGGGGCTTTAAGCGAACAGTTTGACCCTGAAAATGGGAGCTCACTCGGCGTTACGCCGCTCGTATGGAGCCACGCCGAGATGGTTAATACAATCTTAGATTTGAGCCGTTACGCTTAACGCTTAGGTGCTTCGTTTCGGCCTAAGTTCTTTTTAGTTTCAGTAAAGATAACGTGTTTTCTTAGTTTAGGACTATACTTTCGCAGACTTAGTTTGTCCGGAGTATTCATGGTGTTTTTGGTTGTATAGTAAATACGCTCACCACTTTCTTCACTGATAAGACCAATAATTTTACGCTTGTCGCCTTTTTTTGCCATTCTGCTGTCCTTAAATTTATAGAATCAATTAAGTATATCTTAACAGATGAGGTCCTTCCTGTAAACTAAAAACACCTCCGATTAACTTGTGGAGGTGCTTTTCAGTGCTCGCTTTGCAGTCTCTTCGTAAAGTTCTACTTGGCTGGTCAGCACTATAGTATTAATATTATTGATCTAACCATTAGCCCTATCAGTAAGATAAATTACAATACTTTGGAGCCACCTGTCGGATTCGAACCGACGACATTTAGTTTACAAAACTAACGCTCTAACCAACTGAGCTAAGGTGGCTTAGTTATATATTACAGATATAAAGTGTAGCAAAAAGTTATTAATTTTGCTAATATTGTTTAGTTGCTATCGCCGCGATAGCTCAGTTGGTAGAGCGCATCTATGGTAAAGATGAGGTCCCGAGTTCAACTCTCGGTCGTGGCTCCAATTAACAAGCAGGGATAGTGAAGCGGTCAAACACGGCAGACTGTAAATCTGTTGGCTCAGCCTTCGGGGGTTCGAATCCCTCTCCCTGCACCAAATCGCAATTTCACTCATTTAGATGGCTTCATATATTGTTGCTATACTCACTATAGGGAATCACTATCTGAATTAGATGACTTTTTAAAGCAGATCTTCGCAATAAATTCTTCATATATCAATATCTTTGGAACAGGATTGCCGAGGATGGCAGGCAATGCAGTAGCAACAGAAGGATTATCGAACTCATCTGATGATGTAATAAATCAATTACGCATAACGGTCGTTAACTTCGCCGAGCTAAAACAACAGTCTTCTACTACCGAGCAACTAGGTCCATTGGTCAAACAAATTGAGGGTCAACTCTTGCTACTTCAAACCTTAAACTCAATGAATAAAAAACCTGTGATCTTCTAATAAATAAACTTAATTCCATAGCCCAACAATAGGGTTTTGCTTTAGAGATCAGCTAAATAACAACTCGACGAGAACGGAGAATTCTTTTTGGTTTACCCTCGGGTATCTTTAGTTTTTTTAGCTTGTCAGCTATAAGATCGGCATCTTCGGCTCGACCATGTGTCTCGTAAGCCCTATGAAGAAGAGTATAAGTCTCCTTATTAGGCTCGAGTTCCGCGGCTTTCTCTAGCTCATGGAACATCAGTTTGTCGTTACCTAGTTTTTCTTGGACTTTCGCGTATGCCACGTGTCGAGCAGCTAGGTTATCTTCAAGTTTAAGTGCTTGCTCAAAAGCCACAGCCGCCTTTTCGTAGTTTTCTGTTTCATAATAAATAAGGCCTAGGTTATGAAGACTGGAAGCAGTCGCTTCAATGCTAGAGGCAATTTCAAAACAATCAATTGCATCTCTGTATTCCTTTTGTTTGGCATAAAGAATGCCTAGGCGGTTATAAGCAGCTGCGTTCTTTTCATCAATCTTTAAAATAGTAAGTAAGGCCTTTTCAGCTCTTAAGAAACGGTTCTCACGCATACCCTGATGAGCAATGTCCCAGAGTTTGCCTAATCTATCACCCATTTTACGGGAGACGTTAGCTATTTCGTCGTCATGTATTTCGGCGTTTCTAAAAGCCAAAAACCCGAATACTGCGACAATTAGTAATTCGTACATAGATACTAAAGATTATTATACCATTAAAGGCTAAGCATTAACTTCATCAGTACTAGTTTTGGCTGTGAATTAGCCAATACAGCTCTGCGAGCCTCATATGAAGCTTCTAGTATGCTTTGCCACTTGTCTGCATTTGATCCTCGTTTAATACTGACTTCTGCCATTTGAATAAGGATTTGAAATATATTAAGTAATTTAGCGCTGTCTTTAGATAAGCTATTAATCATTAAGTTTCGCTCATAAAGGTTTTTACTAAGTATTGTTCGAGCATCCTCGGTCGCTTTAATTAAGGGATGGTTCTCATTTTCTAATAGTGCATGCATAAGCCCGGGCAAACCACCGCTTATTAGATATGCTTGATTAAACGTAACATCATCTCCATTCGAGAAGTATTGCCGTAGGCTACTTTCGCTAGGTAGCGTTATATGTAATTTCTGCGTTCTCGATCTTATAGTTGGCAAAACGCTAGATTGTGAGGCTACTAGCATTATTATAACCGTGGAAGCCGGCGGTTCTTCCAATGTTTTTAACAATGCATTTTGGGCTTCCAGAGTAAGCTTTTCAGCTTCTTGTATGACCAAAACACGATTTGGTGATCTATCAATAGGGACCTTTAAGGCAAGAAAGTGCTCCATTTGCCTGACCAGCTCAATACTAATAGATTTTCCGTCCGGTTCAATGTTCAGACTATAGGGGTAATTATCTAGGTCTGTAATATCAAGAACTGACTCGGCTAGATATTTGCCAAGGCTTTTTTTACCAATACCATTTGGCCCGATTAGCATTATCGCGTGAGGAGCAAGCTTGATTAAGTGTCGTATATCCTCTTGCGTTTTGCTACTTAGGCAAAGTTTAGGCATTTAAGTAGCCCTCAAAAGCACTGGGAATCTCGGCAGAAAAAGTTTTACGTTCGCCGCCCGGCAAGGTTATCTCTAAAGACTGCGCATGAAGGTACAGTCTGTTAGCAACCTTTCCACCGTAGAGGGTGTCTCCGACAATTGGATGTCCTTGATGCTTTAAGTGTACTCTTAGTTGATGAGTCCGACCGGTAACAGGCTTGAGCTCTAACAGACTCAAGCCGTTTTGAAGCTCCAGAGTTTTATAGTGGGTTGTAGCAGGCTTGCCGTTAACACCCACTCTAAATGTTTGAGGCCTTTTTGGGTTACGTTCAATCGGCATATCTATTACCGCTTCACTTGGATTAATTTCGTCCTCGACTATAGCCGTGTAGCATTTTTTAGTTCTTCGTTGGGAGAATTGCTTCTGTAAAAAGGCAAGCGTTTCGGGATTTTTAGCTAAGATCATTATGCCGCTAGTGGCTCTATCTAACCGGTGGACTATACCTGCGCGATTATCGCCCTTCATTGATGGCACTCTGTGCTCAAGCCACGAAGCAACCGTCGGTTCGGGGTTAAATGCCCCTTTAGAATGAGTTAATATGCCAATCGGCTTATTTATCACTACGACGTTATCATCTTCATAGATGATTGGTAATTCGATGTCTTCAATTTCAGCTGAGGTTTTCGCACGCTGACTGATAGAGATTTTATCATAGCTGTCTACTTTCGAGCTCGGCTTGGTCGATAAAACTTTATTAATTTTAACCTTGCCGTCTTTTATAAGATCATTGCTCGCTTTACGGCTGATTGCCAGTTTATTTGATACGAATTGATCTAGGCGTACTTTTTTAAATTCTTCGTTCACTTTAACTTCTTAACCCGACAGCTTTTTGAACTTTAGTTAAAACCGAGTTGGCCTGTACATTCATGCTTTCTTCGCTATTAATTAGCTTATCCATCAATTCTTCATTATTAACAGAACTGTAAGCTGACTGGAATTTAGTTAAGAAGGACGACATTTGCTCAGCTAATTCTGTTTTAAGCGGCCCATAGCTTGTTTGCCCCTTATACCTACTTACAACCTTCTCAATGTTGTCATTAGTTATCAGTGCCAGAAGGTCCAACAGATTGGCAATTCCAGGCTGATTATCCTTGTCATAATTTATACTGGACAGACTATCGGTTGTTGCTGACATAATTTTTTTGGTGGCAATCTCAGGCGAATCAGTCATAAAAATAACACCTTTACCGGTATCATCACTTTTACTCATTTTCTTAATAGGGTCACTCAGATCTTTAATCCTTAAGCCTTGCTCTTTACCAAAAAATGCGTGTTGTTCTTTGACTGGTTTAGGCACCACAAATAACTCTCCAAAGCGGTTATTCATTCGCTCTGCAATATCTCGAGCGAACTCGAGATGCTGAGTTTGATCCTCACCAACTGGTATATATAAGGCATCGTACAGTAATATGTCGGCAGCCATTAGGACTGGATAGTTAAATAGTCCAACGCTAATCCGGTCGTCATTAAGACCCTCTGATTTGTCTTTAAACTGCGTCATTCTATTCATTTCACCCATTCCCGTAAAGCAGTCCAATATGACAGTAAGCTCTGAATGGGCAGGAATATAGCTTTGCCTATAGATATGCACGTCCGTATTGTCTATTGGTAGACCGGCTGATATATAAGTTCTGAGATTATTCATAATGCTATCTTGCAACAAGCTGTGATCGATTGGCGTAGTAAAACTATGCAGATCAGGCACAAATAAGTTTATCTGAAATTCATTAGATTTTTGTTTTGCTAACTCGACAATAGGGAGCAAGCTCCCAAAGTAGTTGCCTATGTGTAAATTATTATTTGCACGGAGGCCTGTTAATATTACAGGTTTATTCATAGTTTTATTATTACTAAAAACTATTATAGCTTATTCTGCTGACTGCGGCTGTTCAATATGGCGCTGGGTAGCATTAGATCCAAGGTTTTGAAGCCTCTCAGGCCCAAGACTTGTTTGGTCTTGTATGGCCTCATCTGCCCTTTTAATAGCACTAAGTTCCCTTATTCTTTCAATCATTCGCTTTTGACGACTCTCTGCTTCTCGAGCGATTAAATTTTTATGGCTAAGCCTTCGCCCTAAAATATTACTTTCCACTTTATTTCTCCTTATGTTTATTTAGTCTAACTAATAACCACCGTTCGTTCAGGTGGTTATTTCACAGATTGGTGATGTTTTTTAAATTAAGAACACCCGTTAATAATGCAGGCTATGTATTAACAGCATGGTGAATTTTTCTAATACGGATTTAACGCTTGGTAAACTGGCGTTGTTTACGAGCACCTTTGAGACCGAACTTCTTACGTTCTTTCTCTCTTGGGTCGCGTGATAATAAGTTAGCGCGTTTAAGCGTGCTCTTGAATTCCTGGTTTAGTTCAACTAGCGCTTTTGAGGTTGCTAATCGAATAGCATCAATCTGACCGGGATGGCCGCCGCCCGATACAACAGCTGAAATATCGAACTTATTAACGTTATCTAGGGTTACAAAAGGTTCCTGTAGTTTAGCTAGCAAGTATTTACTGCCAGCAAAATATTCTTCAGCGGGCTTGCCGTTAACTGTTATAACACCTTTTCCGGAGGTTAGTCGTACGCGTGCCGTCGAGCTCTTGCGTCTACCCAGGGCGTAAAAATATGTATCTTTGGCCATTTTACTTGCCTTCCTTTAATGAGATGATTTCGGGCTTTTGAGCAGCATGGGCATGTTCACTACCACTATATACTTTCAGCCTTTTGAGGCGTTCGTCACGTAGCTTGTTTACTGGCAACATTCCTCTAACTGCATGAGTTATAACAAATTCAGGATTTACTTCCAGTTTATCCTTAAGCGGCGTTTCGGTTAGGCCACCAGGATAATTACTGTGTTTGTAGTAGATTTTCTTGTTCAGCTTATCGCCTGTTATTTTTACGTTTTTAGCGTTTATGACTATTACGAAATCTCCGGTATCGATATGCGTGGTGAATTGTGGCTTATTTTTACCTAGTAGCAGAGTAGCGGCGACAGTAGATAGCCTACCTAGAGACACTTCTTCGGCATCCAGTACGTACCACTTTCTTGTTACGTCGCTTGGTTTAGCGCTATATGTCTTCATGCCTTAGTCTCCTTCTTTGTAGCAGCTTTCTGGGGTTCTTTTTTAGTGAGCTTTACTGCTTTATCTTCCTTGGCTTCGGCTTGAGGAGCTACTTTAGGCGGAGTTGCTGGTTTACTTAGGTCATCAACAAAGCTTAAGCGGGCCATCTGGGTATTATCTCCACGCCTGGCAGTAGTCTTCTCAATTCGCAAGTGTCCGCTACTGCGACCACTTAGTTTCGGTGCGATTTCATCGACGAGCTTGTGGGCGCTAGCGACGGTTTGTAAACTAGCGATGATTTGACGTCGGTTATGTAAGTCGCCCTTCTTAGCTTTAGTAATTAGCTTTTCTACATATGAGCTAACTTCTTTAGCTTTGACGTGAGTAGTTTCAATAGATTCATACTTAATTAACGAATCAGCCAGGCCTTTAATTAAAGCTTCGCGCTGATCTCGCTCACGACCGAACTTTTTACCTTTATATCCGTGACGATGCATCTTTAAAGCTCCAGCTCCGCGAGTTTCTCTTTAACTTCATCTAATGCTTTGCTACCAAATCCCTTGAGGTCTTTCAGCTCAGCGTCATTAAGAGCAAACAGATCACGAATTGTGTGAATATCGTTATTAATGAGCGCATTAGTTGTGCGAGCAGTCAGGTTTAGATCTTCTATTGAAGTATCAAGAGCGGTCGGCTCATCGCCACCAACTTCCATACCGAATTCATCGCTACTGTCGTTATCGTTGCCATTGGATAATTCACTTGTTGCTACTCGGGTCTTACCGGCAAGCGCCGTGTATTGATTAACTAGGATAGCTGCCGCTTCCTCGAATGCATCTTGGGGAGTGATTGAGCCATCTGTGTCAATTGTTAGGAGAAGCTTATCCAGGTCGGTAACTTGGCCGACACGGGTATTTTCAACCTTATATCGAACACGCAGTACAGGACTAAATATGGCATCTAGAGCAATAGTGTCGCTTGGCTTTTTGGCTGTACCCTCTTCAATAGTTCGGTATCCCCGTCCGATTTCAACATTTAGATCCATGGTTATCTTGCCCTTAGCGTCATCAATGTTAGCAATAACATGGTCAGGGTTAACAATTTCCACGTCAGCATTAGTCTGAATGTCTTTAGCCGTAACAGGGCCTTTGCCGCTTTTGACAATTCGAAGAGTCTGTACGTCTTGACCGTAAACGCGGAAACGAACACCTTTTAGGTTGCTCATGATCTCAACAACATCTTCTTTCAGACCGGGTACGTCAGTGAATTCGTGGGTTACGCCTTCTATCTTGAATGAAGTTACGGCTGCGCCGGCAATACTCGAGAGTAAAACTCTTCTTAAGGAGTTTCCGAGTGTCATGCCGTAGCCACTATGTAGTGGCTCAATGGTAAATGAAGCGCTTGTGCTGCTATGCTCGTCTACTTTTACGAGGCTTGGTGTGTGAATAGTATTTGCCATGTGCTCTCTCTCCTTATTATCGTGAGTAATACTCAACAATTAATTGCTCATTAATATCAGGCTCAGCGTCTTCTCTGGTTGGCAGTCCAGTAACGCTTAACTCGAGTTTCTTACGATTGACTTTAAGCCAGCCCGGGATGTCGCTGGGGGCAGGACTGGTATCATCTAGTCTTTTGAAATAATCAGTCTTTAGGCTGTGGTCTCTAACTTTTAAGACGTCACCTGGTTTCATTCGTATGGATGGAATATCTACGCGAACGTCATTTAGAGTGAAGTGACCGTGGGTAACTAATTGACGAGCGGCTCGCCTGCTAGGTGCAAAGCCTGCTCGGTAAATTGCATTATCGGCTCTTCGTTCTAGTAGTTGAAGCAGTACTTGTCCAGCCTCACCTTTTTGCCTGGTGGCTTCATTCATAAGATTGGCAAACTGTCTCTCTAATAGGCCATAAAGTCTTTTAACCTTTTGCTTTTCTCTCAGTTGCAACGCATATTGACTGGTTTTAGCACGCGGATTATATCCTTGGCTTTGACCCGGTTTATTTGTACGGCGAACTAGAATTTTATGAGCTTTGGGGTGAAGGGCGTAACCTTCCCTACGGCTCATTTTAACTATACTTTGTCGGTCGCGGGCCATCTTTAGATTCTCCTCGCCTTCTTAGGTCTTACGCCGCCATGAGCGACGCCTGTAACATCTTTGATGCTTTCAACGTTGACTTCTTGAGTACCAAGTACTCGTACGGCTGCATCTCTTCCTAGTCCAATACCTTTGATAAATACTTCAGCTTTGGCAAGTCCATACTGTTGCTTGGCGGCAGTTATTGCTTGTTCGCTAGCAACTTGAGCAGCATAGGCTGTACCTTTTTTGCTACCACGAAACCCACAGGCTCCGGCACTTGATTTAGTCAGCACATTGCCCTTAGGGTCGGTAACCGTAATGATCGTATTATTGAAAGTTGCCTGAACATGCACCTGACCTTGAGATACTGTTCGCTTGGTCTTGCGTTTCTTTGGGGCTGATTTTACTTCAGACGACTCTGCAACTGGTGTATTTAATGCTTCTTCTGCCATAATTACCTTTTAAGTTTTACTTGCTACTTTCTTAGCTGTACCACCAACAGTTACTTTCTTGCCACGACGGGTTCTAGCGTTCGTCTTCGTTCTTTGACCACGAACCGGTAAATTAGCTGAATGTCTTTGTCCGCGGTAAGTCTTAATATCTTTGAGTCGCTTGATATTGCCGCTTACTACACGCTGGAGTTCGCCTTCAACAAGGTAGTCAGCGTTGATAATATCTTGGATTCGTCCGACTTCAGCGTCGTTAAGATCTTTTACGCGTACAGTCTCGTCAATTTTAGCTTTTGCCAGAATTTCTTTAGCTGTTTTAGAGCCAATTCCGTGTACATAAGTTAGTGAAACCCATACTTGTTTGTGATCGGGTATAGTTACCCCTGATATTCTGGCCATTTAACCTTGCCTCTGCTTATGCTTAGGTTTATTCTTATTGATAACATAAAGCCTGCCCTTGCGGCGGACTATCTTGTCGTCTGGACTAATCTTTTTGACGCTTGCACGCACTTTCATGCGGATCATGCTCCTTATTTACTTAGGCAATGACACACTGCTTCTAATTAATAATTAACCTTTGCGGTAGGTGATTCTGCCCTTCGTAAGATCGTAAGGGGTCAACTCGACCGTAACGCTGTCTCCAGGCACAATTCGGATAAAATGCTTCCTCATCCTACCGGCGACATGAGCTATAATTTGGTGACCGTTCTCAAGTTCAACTTTAAATTGGGTACCTGGCAACGTTTCAACGATTGTTCCAGATAATTCAATTACTTCCTTGTTTGCAGCCATAAATATAACTAAGGCTCAATTATATCAGTCGCTACACCATGTGTAAAGAGTTTTTTCTCAATTACACGAGAAAAGTGCAGATCTTTATAAATAAAAGTATACTCTCCAAAGCGGCGAGATGTCAATATGACAAGCTTAACAGGGGTAGCAGTATTAATGATCACTTGGCGGAACTGGCTTTTCGCTTAGGTAACCGCGGCGTTAACCTGGTTATTAACTTTGGTTTGGGACGAAGTGTGTCGTTGAGTTCATTATCTGAGAAAAAATCAGGTTGAGAATACTGATCATAGGTAACCATAAGGGCCCTCGATTCAACAGCCCGCAGAGTTTGTAGAGCTACAGAAACCAAGATCAGCACACTAGTACCGCCGATCGTTATACTAACATTCACGAATATTTGAGCAATAATAGGTATGATAGCCAGAATGCCAAGGCTAAATGCACCAAATAATGTTAGCCTGTTAATGATTCGGGATAAATACTTCTCTGTCTGCTCACCGCCTCGGACGCCTTCAATAAATCCGCCTTGTTTATGGAGGTTTTCAGCAATTTCTTTAGAGTTGAATGTTACGCCAGTGTAGAAGAAAGTGAAAACAAAAACCAGTAAGAAATATACTACCGGATAAATATAGGCTTTGATGCCTTCAGTGGCGAAGGTAGTAGCGGATGGACTTTGAAACCAGGTTACTAAAGTGGTTCCAATATTAGCAATACTATGATTATGACTGCTTTGCATAAGTTGTCCGGCGAAGCTGGGCACACTTAAGAAAGCTACAGCGAAGATTATAGGTATAACACCGGCGGCTATCAGTTTAACCGGCAACGTCGTGGTAATACCGCCATACGTACGATTGCCTTGGACGCGCTTGGCATAATTAATAGTTAGGTTCCGAGCCGCCTCATTTAGCATAACGACTATCCAAGTTATCCCTATTCCGACCAGAAGCGTAATAACACCGAACCATAATTGTTCACTGTTAATCGGTAGCTGAACGCCAAACCACTTCATATGGTGTCCTTTAGGTACGAGAGCGTTATATATTTGTCCAATGTTCGAAGGGAGTCGACTAACTATACCGACAGTAATAATCAAAGATATACCATTCCCTATACCTTGTTCAGTAGCCAGTTCCCCAAGCCACATCAGCAACATCGAACCGCCGGTCAGGGCAGCGACCATAATGACCCACTGCATCAGCGAAGCGTGAGCTGTTATATCGCCGACACCGCCGATACTCTGTGCGGCTGTTCGGATAAGATAAATGGAGCCGATAGATTGAATAATAGCTAGCGGGAAGGTTAACATTCGGGTGTACTGATTTATCTTCTTTTGTCCAAATTCGCCTTCTTTATGAAGAGCCTCCAGTTGCGGTATTGCCTTTGTTAGAAGTTGCATAATAATTGAGGCATTAATGTACGGGCCCATACCGGCGATAAGGATCGAAAAGTTAGCCAGTGCGCCACCAGACAGAACATTTATATAGCTAAGTAGTTGAGGAGAAGAAGCCGAGTTGAAAAGGTTTGTTAATACCTGCCTTAGAGTTTCAGAATTTCCTAGAGGTACGGGAAGTTGAGCCAAAATCCGGAAAACTATTAGTAT
Source organism: Saccharimonadales bacterium (SeqCode) (assembly GCA_035702905.1). Taxonomy (GTDB): domain Bacteria; phylum Patescibacteriota; class Saccharimonadia; order Saccharimonadales; family UBA4665; genus DAIDIO01. Next base: position 2,030 of record DASSZG010000005.1, on the reverse strand, counting down.
GCCAATAACTGCAAATATACGCTTACGCATATCCGCATGGCTAAGTGATCTACCAATTATCTTCCAGTTCATGTCCCAGATTTATCTCTTTAGCTAATATACTTCGTCTATTAAACCACAAAGTTTAGCTATAAGACACTACCCTCTTAACTTTAAAATGTTTTACTCTTTGGTTGTTTTACTACTTTTAGTAACTTCACGCTTAAGTCTTTCAACTTTTGTGAAGCTACCACCTTTTTCTTCAAGGAGAGCGATAGCTGATTGACTAGCAGCTGGCAGACTAACGTCAACCTTAGCAGTTAAATCACCCTTAACAAGTAGTTTAATAGTCTCGTATGGACTGGCGACTAAACCGGCCTTGAATAGAGTTTCAGCGTCAACTTTCGAAAAGTTATTAAGCTGACCAGTATAAACATTGATATTCTTAGGTTTGTGGCTCCTAAAACCTGGCAGCTTGGGAAGTTTCTGCATCAGCGGATTTGAGCCACCGGCGAAACCTGGCTTTTTACTGGAGCCTGTGCGGGCGCCTTGCCCTTTAGTACCGCGGCCGGCTGTCTTGCCTTGTCCAGCGGCAATACCACGACCAACACGGTTGGTCTTACGGGTAGATTTAACCTTTAGTTCGTTATATTTCATAGCTATCCTTACTTTTCGGCTTTCTTAACAGTCTTAGTAGCCGTCTTTGTCTTAGCTGTTACCCAATTCTTTGCCGGTACCAAGCTATCTAAAGCTTTAATAGTTGCATAGGAAGTATTAGTCTTGTTACTGGATCCTAGCGATTTGCTTAGTGCGTTACTAACTCCTGCAACTTCTAAGATAGTCCGGACTACACCGCCAGCTATAAGGCCGGTACCTGAACTAGCAGGCTTAATCAGAATGTGTGCTCCGGCAACTTTTGCTTCAGCTTCGTGAGGTAAGGTACCTTTGTATAACGAGACATCGATAACGTTTTTCTTGGCGACCTCTACGGCTTTAGTTACTGCTGAAGTAACGTCAGAACCCTTAGCTGAACCGATACCAACCTTACCTTTTCGGTCACCGACGACTACAAGAGCTCTAAACCTGAAACGGCGGCCGCCTTTAACTACCCTAGCGACTCGGTCAATGTGGAGTGTCTGCTCTTCAAATTGCTTTTCTTCGCTTAAGCTTGGATCAACTCTTCTTGGTGGTCTCTGTGTTGTATTAGTATCTGCCATATTAAAACTCCAATCCTTGTTCTCTAGCGGCATCGGCTAGGGCGGCAACCCTACCGTGATATAACTTACCGTTGCGGTCAAAAACTACTCGCTTAATCTTGTGCGCCTGTGCAGCTTTAGCTATTTCTGTGCCAACCCAAGCAGACTTTTCAGTTAAATTACCCTTAACGCTTGATTTTCCGACAGTCGTTACGTAAGCAATTGTAGATTGCTTTGTGTCGTCAATAATTTGGGCTGAAACGTGTTGCAAAGTAATAGATACACTGAGTCGAGGTCGTTCAGTAGTACCGGTTATGCGACTTCTGATTCGTTTTTTACGTTGATCTTTCTTTGCAGCTTTTTTAATTAAGTCTTTACTCATTTATTTGTCCTTCCCGCTCTTACCGCTCTTACGCAGGATTCGCTCGCCTTCGTACTTAATTCCTTTGCCCTTATACGGTTCTGGTTTTTTAAGCGCGCGAATTTCAGCAGCGACTTGGCCGACTTGCTGTTTGTCTATGCCGTTAACGGTTATATAATTTTGCTCAACTGCTACAGTTATGCCTTGAGGTACTTTATAAGTTACCGGATGAGAAAATCCTAAATTTAATTGTAAATCTGTGCCAACCAATGCGACTCTATATCCAACGCCATTGACTTCCAGCTTTTTAGAAAAGCCAGTGCTAACACCAACTACCATGTTATTAATTAGAGCTCTTATAAGACCATGCTTTGCTCGTTGCTCGGCTTCATCGTTAGCTCTTTTAACTAGTAGCTGATTTTCTTGCTGTTCAACAGTTATACCTTCTAATAACGCCGTCTTAAGCGTTCCTTTGGAGCCGGCTACGGTTACCA
>DASSZG010000055.1:0-11106 GCA_035702905.1 Saccharimonadales bacterium (SeqCode) | reverse complement strand
TGGGGTACGTTCCTACGTGTTACTCAGCCGTCCGCCGCTCGTGTACCTCCGAAGAGGCCTTACCGCTCGACTTGCATGTATTAGGCACGCCGCCAGCGTTCATCCTGAGCCAGGATCAAACTCTCCAAAAAAAAGAATTTGCCTAAACTTCAGTCGAACATGTAGCTCACGAAAGAACTACACTGACTTATTTAAAACAATTCAAAAAATGAACTGACGTTGATTTGCACTATTCAATTTTTAACGTACATATTAGCGAAACTTAAAGACACTTTAACAAAGGCCCCAGTCAAGCTATTGCATCCATCTTACCTTAAATATAAGTACCGGTCAAGATAAGAATGGCTAGGTAATATAGTATTTATAACATCGGTTATAAACTTGATTAACGCTTGTTGCTAGACTATTTGAGCTTGAGAACTATCGACATTCTCTTCTTCATCATCTAATACCTTATCAACTAGTGCGAGGGACACGACTTCATCACCGTCATTAAGGCGCATTATGCGCACTCCCTGAGTAGCTCTACCAAGCGCTGGAACGTCATTTACACCTAACCGGATAGTCTGGCCCTGCTGGCTTATAAGGATCAATTCTTGGTCGTCGTTGACAAGAGTTTTAACACCCACTAGCTCTCCTGTCTTATCGTTAACCACGGCCGATCTGATACCGACTCCGCCTCTGGCATGAGGTGTAAATTGAGATACCTTAGTTTTCTTACCGTAGCCATACTTACTAATAACAAATATCGACGAGCCTTCTTCAACTATGTCCATACCTATTACTTGATCACCTTGACGCAGTCTGATACCTCGAACACCTCGGCTAACTCGTCCCATAGGCCTAGCATCGCGCTCGTGGAAGCGAATTGCTTGTCCCTGAGCAGTAGATATAAGGACCTCGTTGTTACCACTCGTCATCCGAATCCATTTAAGCTCATCGCCATCATCCAGATTGATCGCAATTAATCCACTACTTCTAACGTTCTGGTATTGCTCAAACGGAGTTTTCTTAACGACTCCTCGACAGGTGCACATAATGAGGTTGGCAGCAGCATCGGTTTTACTGACGTTTATAACGCTACTGACCGTCTCTCCTGGCTGAAGTTGCAATAAGTTAACTAAAGCTATGCCTTTGGCGTTTAGGCCAACGGCTGGTACCTCATAAGTCTTCATTCTGAATACTCGGCCCTTGTTGGTGAAGAATAGAAGGAAGTCGTGAGTTGAAGCATTAACCATATGCTCAATTACGTCTTCTTCCCTAGTGGTCATGCCACGTCGTCCTTTGCCACCCCGTCCTTGCCGCTTATAGTCGGCTAGCGGACTACGCTTTATGTAGTTAGCGGCAGTAAGTGTTACAGCTACCTGTTCATCGGCAATCAAGTCCTCATCGCTGAGCTTGCCAAGAGCTGATGGTATAACTTTTGTTCTCCTTTCATCACCGTACTGCTTCTTTAGGTCTAATAGTTCTTCTTTAATAATATTTAGGATCTTCTGCTCATCAGCTAAGATTGCCTCAAGACTAGAGATGAGCTTCATCAGTTCAGCTAGTTCATCTTCTATTTTCTGACGCTCTAGTCCAGCCAGCGTCCGAAGTTGCATAGCTAAGATAGCTTTAGCTTGAATATCGGTCAGCTTAAACTTAGAAATCAGGTTTTGTCCGGCTTCATCGGTTGTCTGGCTCGCCCGGATAATTCTAATTACTTCATCTATGTTATCTAAGGCGATCTTTAGTCCTTCAAGGATATGGGCTCTTTCCTTAGCCTTACGAAGTTCAAATTCCGTTCGTCGACGCACTACTACCTGACGATGCTTTATGTGTTCATTAATAATGTCTTGGAGGCCTAGCACTCGGGGTTGTATGCCGTCCACTAATGCCATCATATTAAAATGAAAGGTTGTTTGTAGAGGCGTTAATTTATACAGCTGGTTCAGCAATTTTTTGGGATAAGCGTCCTTTTTCAGATCGAGAACGATTCGCACTTCTCCTCGAGCAGTTTCATCTCGTAGATCACTTATGCCGGTTAATTTTTTATCCCTGACTAGATCGGCAATTTTGAGTACTAAACTTTCTTTGTTCAATGAATAAGGTATCTCAGTGATGATAATCTGACTACGACCTTTAGTATTTTCAACAACTTCTGCTACTCCACGGGTTACAACCCCTCCTCTACCCGTGGCGTATGCAGTTCTTATAGCTTCTTTGTCGTAAATGGTACCACCCGTCGGGAAGTCAGGACCTTTAACATATTGTAGTAAATCATCCAACGAGGCTTCGGGATTATCTATGACATGCACCTCTGCATCAATAAGTTCACTTAGATTATGAGGTGGAATATTGGTAGCCATTCCAACAGCAATACCTAACTGTCCGTTGAGTAGCAAGTTAGGAAGTTTCGCCGGCAGTACGGTTGGTTCTTGGGTGTTACCATCGTAGTTATCGCGAAAATCTACCGTATCCTTATCGATGTCAGCCAGTAGCTCATCGGCTAATTTAGCCATCTTAGCTTCCGTGTATCGCATGGCTGCCGGAGGATCACCGTCCATTGAGCCAAAGTTACCTTGTCCGTTGATAAGTGGATAGCGCATTGCCCAATCTTGAGCCATGCGAACCATTGCGTCATAAATAGAAGAATCGCCATGGGGGTGGTACTTACCCATCACAGCACCCACAACATTTGCGCTCTTACGGTGCCTAGCGCCGCTTCTAAGCCCTTCTTCGTTCATACTGTAAAGAATGCGCCTATGAACAGGCTTAATGCCGTCTCGGACGTCAGGTAAGGCACGGTCGATGATCACGCTCATTGAATAACGCAGGTAGCTGTCTTCCATGACATCTTCAACCGTACGCCTCTCGACTACTCGTGAGTGATCAACCTTAATTAGTTCAGTTGCAACTTGACTATCCAAATTCTCCGGCTCTGGAGGGGTGATGCTATTCTCGTCCATATTAAATATCTAAATCCTTTACAAACTTGGCATTTGCCTGAATAAAGTTTTTTCTAAGCTCTACTTCCGTACCCATCAGCTTACTAAAGATTGTGTCGGCTTTTTCGGCGTCCTCTACCTTTACTTGAACAAGCACCCTCTTTTCAGGGTTCATTGTAGTCTCAAACAGCTGATCGGCATCCATTTCACCTAGACCTTTATATCTCTTTTGCTCAATGAAGCCGGCTTGCTTATACCTTTCAGCTTCCAGATTGACATTATCCCCGGCCTTTTTACGCTTTTCGATTTCGGCATCGATAACTTTATCTAACTCGGCTTCGTCATAAATAAAGACGTTGGATTTTTTGCCTTGCTTAACCAGCTCGAATAAAGGCGGCTTGGCAAGATATAAGTGACCCCCATCAACAACTTCCCTCATATACCTAAAGAAGAAGGTCATTAGCAAAGTGCTAATATGACTACCGTCTACATCGGCATCGGTCATAATTATTATTCGGTCATAACGGAGACCAGCAATGTCGAAGGAATCCTCTATGCCTACTCCTAGAGCTTTAATGAGGCTTAGGATCTCATTATTAGCAAGCATCTTATCTAAACGCGCTCTCTCAACATTCAAAACCTTGCCTCGAAGTGGCAGTATAGCCTGGCTCTTACTGTCACGGCCTGATTTAGCTGAACCGCCGGCCGAATCTCCCTCTACTAAGTAGATTTCGGAACTTTTAGGGTCTTTATTAGAACAGTCTGCTAATTTCCCAGGCATGCTAGCACCGTCTAGAACACCCTTACGTAAAATGTTCTCCCTTGCGGCCCTAGCTGCCTTTCGAGCTCTAGCTGCCAGCAACGCTTTGCCGACAATCTTACGAGCTACGCCCGGATGCTCTTCAAGGTAATAAGAAAAGTACTCATTGAGAACCTGCTCAACATGACCTCTTGTCTCTGGGTTGCCTAGCTTATTTTTTGTCTGACCTTCAAATTGTGGATCAGGCAGTTTAACAAGGATTACAGCTGTCAGTCCTTCCCTTGTATCCTCACCACTTAGATTTTCTTCTTTTTCTTTAAGCAATCCGTTTTTCCGTGCATAGTCGTTAACGACTCGGGTTAAAGCGGACCTAAAACCAGTTAAATGCGTGCCCCCTTCTGGGTTAAGGACGTTGTTAGCAAAAGCTTTTATTGTTTCGCTGTAAGAGTCTGTATATTGCATTGCAATCTCTATTTGAGAATCGCCGGCTGTCTTATCGACATAGAAAATATCTTCGTCAACAACTTCCTTGCCGATGTTTAAATGCTTTACATAACTACGAATACCGCCTTCAAAGTAAAAGCCATGGTGCTCATTGGTTTTCTCATTTTCGAGCCAAGTATGGATACCTTTAGTTAAATAGGCTGCGTGCCGCAATCGATCAAGAATCGTATCGTAATTAAACTTTGTTGTTTCAAAGATCGTATCGTCAGGATAAAAGGTAATTTCCGTACCGGTTTTATCGGTTTTACCGACAACCTTAAGATCGCTGTCTGGTGCGCCTCGCTGATATGACTGCTCCCATATTTTGCCTTCTCTAGACACTCTGACTACAAGCTTTGAGGATAACGCATTAACAACGCTCACGCCTACTCCGTGAAGGCCACCAGATACCTTATAGCCCCCGCCACCGAACTTACCACCGGCATGCAAGACGGTTAATACTGTCTCTACGGTGCTCTTGCCGGTTTTAGGGTGTATATCTGTCGGTATACCTCGGCCGTTGTCTATAACCGTAACTCCGCCATCTTCAAGTAGCTTTACCGACACCTCAGTAGCATGTCCAGCCAAAGCTTCATCAATTCCATTATCTACCAGCTCCCAAACTAGATGATGCAAACCTTCTACACCGGTTCCACCAATATACATGCCTGGCCGTTTACGGACCGGTTCTAATCCCTCTAAAACTGTGATCTGCTCAGATCCATAGCCTGATTTTTTTGTCTTAGCCTCAGCCATAGCTCAAATACCCTTTACCCTTTAAAATATCGTTTTAAGTTTTGTCCCACTATTTAAAATAGTATATCAGATTGAGCTCCATTTAACAACAAGCTATTGAGACTATAATGACGGTTTCGTTTGGACAAATTTACCGTCGTGATCTATGAAAATAGTGTCATCAGGCGCTGGCTGATTCTTATCTATCTCTTCCTTTTTTTCTGTGTTGGCGTTTTTCATTATCTGTTGTTCAGCCAAATACTCAGGACTGTCCAAAGTATGCTTTAGCTCTTGGGCTACTTGATGGACTTCTTCTTTTTCCAGCTCTTCGCTGGAGATATTTTTTGTGCCAGGATTTAGAGGAGCGGAGCTGTTGGAGGATGGACTAGACGGCGTCGGCGAGATTGGGCTGATCCTAGTAGCGGCGTTTGATACACTCGGGCCCACTGCCGTGCTAGATGCAGACGCCACAGGTGGCATCTGAGCTTTTTTGTTAAGCCATTCATCTAGAAATGTCCCCGGTGCTGAAGGTGGTTTGAGTGGCGCCGGTGAACTAGTTGGCGAAACCGAGCCAAAAGGCGCCGTAGCTGCCCCGAATTGTCCTAATGGCTGGGTTGGAGACGATTCGCCAATAGTAGTCATACGCTGATTAATTTCCTGCTCAACTTGGTTTCGTGGTCTACCATACTTCGCTGCCGATAACTGTTTAAGCGCCACTGCAAGTCTTGGATTAGGTTGCCCCAGTGACGGTAAGGTAGCCATGCTGAAAGGCGAAGTTGGTATGCCACCAACCAGCGTTCGTACGATTGTGTTGTAGTTTGGCAGGCGGAGCAAATCGTCTTCATCAAAGGTTGGCTGAAAATACTTCCCTAACGATTCTAAATCACTTTGACCGATTCTAAAGCTGGTAATTGTACCGATGTTTCCAAAGACTGCGTCTCGGATCTCAGGCGTCAGCTGAGTGGTAAATTGGTTAGCGACTATTAGGTTCAGGTGGTATTTACGGGCCTCGGACATTATCGTTGCAAAGCTATCTGTAGAGAAATTCTGGAACTCGTCTACGTAAAGGCTGAAATCAACCCGCTCTTCTTCAGGTATGTTGGACCGACTCATGGCCGCAGCCTGAAACTTCATCACAAACACCATACCCAGTAGCTTACTATTAAGCTCGCCGGTCCTTCCCTTACTGAGGTTGACTAGTAATATCTTCTTATTGTCCATTACGTCACGCAGATCAAATGCGCTTTTGGTCTGACCGATAATATTGCGCATCATCTCATTGCTTAAGAAGGCTCCAAACTTACTGACAAACCAGCTAACAACATCGCCGAACTCATTAGACCTTTGTGAGGCTGGCATTTCCTTATTCCAAAACTCTAAGACATTGAGGTCCTTTACGTACTGCAGTTTCTGTTGAACATATTTTGGATCCCGAAATAGCTTTGGGATATCTACAAAAGTTCCACCCGCCGGATCAGCCATCACGGTCAGCGCAGCGTTACGAAAAAGGTGTTCATAGCGAGGGCCCATTATGCCTTGATGTTGTGGATCGTACAGTTTATATAACATGTTCAAAGCTTCTTGAATTAAGAAGTCTTTTTGATCATTCGTTGTAAATTCAAATAAATTCAAACCCATTGGATATTCCATTTCGGCGGGACTGAAATAAATTACATCTTCTGTCCGTTCCCGAGGCACCATAGCGACTAACTTTTCTACTACATCGCCGTGTGGATCAACAAACGCAAAGCCGTTGCCATTGACCATATCTTGCAAAGCCAGGTTTTCTAAAAAGGTTGATTTTCCAGTTCCGGTTTGGCCGACTACATACATATGCCTTTGCCTGTCTGACAGACTTAAGCGAATAGGCTTTTTAGCGCCTCTGAATAAGTTATAGCCAAGCAGAAGACCAGATTCAGGTATATCCCTAGGTCCATCAACTTGCTTCGAGCCTTGGCGCATTAGCTGCGAGGTGGGAATGTTTCGCTCATCCGGAAAGTGGAATAACGTAGCAAGCTCTATTGAATTTAAGATGTTTTCGTTGTCTTCAGGCGGAAAGAAACGCATCACGTAAGCAGTAACAAGCTCTTCTATGTCTTTTGACATGGTGTATTTAAAACCATTCTTACCAGGCGCATCATAGACACTGAAACTAGCAACAATATTGTTCAGGATACCAAGGGCTCGCTGACTAACATTAGATGAAACGACTACCCGAATTAATACTTCAAACCCGGGATGACGGGTTTTCTCATCGATAGAATCTACTGTTGCCTGCTCAAGGTTAGAAAGTTCTTTCTTAGGGCTGGCTTCTTTACTGTCCCCGGCTGGCGGCTTAGTAAAGGCAACGGCTAAATCTTTAGCTAAACTCCCAAAACCGAGAGCCTTTTCTCCTTTGCGCTTTCGATCGGCTAGTTCATTAGCCTCTTTGCGCCAAGACGGCTGTGCTGGCCTGACCAAAAACTGTATACCGGCTCCATCTTCTTTGCCTAAAGCCCCAAGAGCGTTAAGTAGCGAAGACATACCGTCTCTCTTGAGATCTTGGTAAGTAGCAATTGGAAAGGCGAAGTTCTCTTTTAGGGTTAACTCGCCGCCCATAGTACCGCTCAGACGTCCGACTGGGCTAAAGACGTTATGTTCTGCCACTTCTTCCATACGAGCCGTCGGATAGGCACTATTGATAGCCTGTTTAACTACTTCAACTAATGCTATCGGTACAGCGGCGTAGAAGTAAACCTTACCCTGTAAGCCTACAACCTCAAAAGCAAAATGTCGTTGACCATAAAAGCGGCTCTTGAAGTCCGATTTAAGTGTGCTGGCAATAATGTTATACATCGTAGTTGCTTGACTAATGGTCTCTTCTGTAACATCTCGAGCATCTCTTGCCCCGACTTCTATATCATCGCTAGGTGGTGGGAGATGTATCATCATCGGAACGATTTTTAGGCCACGTTCATAATTTTTCAGTTCCCGACGATTTTTTCTGAAATAAAAAAAGCCCGCCGGTAAGGCTAGCAAACCGATAAGCAATATTATTGCCAGAAAAATTAATAACGTTGTCATATGAAGACCTTTAAGTGCTCTGCTTTAGCGTCTTGTTGTATCGCTTCTCGAGGTAGTCAGCTTTTAGTAACTTTAGCTCCTCGCTTTGCTTATATGGATCATCTTTAGTCCTCTCAACAATAGCCTTAGCCTTATTTACCCACTCTTTCTCTATTATGTCACCGTCATCGGCGGTCATGCCCGTCGCCTGGGTATTATCGCTGGCTACTGGTAGCTGATAGCTATTACTTGCATTTGCAACAGGCGTTGCAGGCATCATAGGCGTGCTAGCCGGTAAAGCAACACTGGGGGTTGGAGCGGACTCAAATGGTGACACCTGCGGCTCTTGCTTTTTATCTACCTGCTCAGGCACACTAGCCGGCGGCAATTGTTCAGCTATCGGCGGAGGTAGCTCCATGCCGATATTATTCGTAGGACTCATACCTTATATTATACAGCCTGTCTTAAAGCTTTTGTTCTTTTTGTTTGGCAGTGCCTGCATAAGTAATGTAAGCATAGCTAGCTACCGCCAGCATTACGATAACAATCAAGTCCCGACCGCTAAGTTCGCCGATCGACTGTAGGGCTATTAGTATTCCCAGAAAAATCGACGAGTAAAGACTAATCCTACCCTTCCTTTTGACTGCAATACCATATAGCCGTATAAGGCTAATTACCCCGTAAACAAGGAAATAAATATTCATTACCAGAACAATTAGACCGACTATCAGCATAAAAGGAGCAACTTTAGTGCTGTTAATGCTCCCAAAGAATAAAAAGTCTATCAAAAACAAAGCTAGCACAGATTGTGCTAGCTTGTGTTTGGTGAGGCTTCGTATGGGCATATTGATAATTTAAAGAGAAAAATAGTGCCTGGGTGATAAATCCGCTGCTATATATTACTGTAAGAGCGCTTATCACCCTATGGCGATGACTGACCGCTCTGCATGCCTTTAGGGCATAATCAGAGCGACATTTACTTTAAGCAATCACTCCGTTTTTGTAATTGCTCGGTAAGCCTAAATTTTGTTTTCGTACCGTTTTTGTTTTTGTGACTTACAACTTCTAATCTAGCATAAGCGTCTTGAAATGTCAATATACTTATTCAGGATTAAGACTTAAAACTTTAATAAAACTTGTCCTAAAATAACAAAAAAGTATGCCTCATACATAACCATTTCGCTTCCTTAACGGTTACTTAGCTTTAGAGTTATACACAGCTTTATTATAACTTTAAGCATAATAGTATTGACGCTTATTTTTCTATTTTATAAGATACGTATAGCACTTGAACAAATTAAGTGCTCAAAAACAAAAAGCTTTATAGGGACGACGGTTTCTCGCAAGTCGTTGTCCCACCAAAATCCAAATTAAATTAAAACCTTAAAAGCCAAACAAAAACTTTAAATTCAACACTGAGACGCCTTATCTGACAAAAAGATGAGGCGTTTTAGTTTTACTGCAAAAATATTTCTAGTTATTTTATGGCAAAGCGGTTGATCTCTGTAAGCTTATCTGTTAAAATTCTAGTCACATTAAATACTATTAATGTTAATTAAGTACGGAGAGAAGCCATAGCCAAATATACTCGCCTGAATGATCAAATTCGGGCTTCCAAGTTACGTGTAATTGATGAAGACGGAAAGCAACTTGGTATTTTAAGTAAAGATGAGGCTTTAAGCTTAGCGCGGGAACGTGAACTTGACCTAGTCGAGATTTCACCAAACGCCGACCCTCCTGTATGCAAAATTGTTGATTGGGGTAAGTTTAATTACCAGCGAACCAAGCAACTTCAAAAAAACCGTAAGCAAGCAAAAACTTTAGAAATGAAGCAAATACGCTTAGGTTTGAAAATTGGGTTGCATGATTTAACAATCAAGATGCGTCAGGCCTCTAAATTTTTAGAAGCCGGCCATAAAGTTAAAGTAACGCTCGTATACAGAGGGCGTGAACAAGCTCACCGTGAAATAGGTTTTCAATTAGCCCAGAGAATTATTGATGACTTCGGTGATACAATTATCGTAGATCAATTGCCCCAGCTCGCTGGAAAACAACTTAATTTTGTAATCAGAAGCAGCGGCAAAAAATCAGCTAATCTAGCCAAAGAAGAAGGAGAAGAAAATGCCTAAATTAAAAACCCATAGTGGTACGAAGGACCGGGTAAAAGTTACTAAAAACGGTAAAGTTAGAGTTGGGAGCGCCAACCTTAACCACTTTTTAGGTAAGAAAAGCGGTAGCCGGAAGCGAGCTCTAAGAGGACTTCATACCCGCCAGGGTAAGTTTGCAAAAAATGTTAAGAAGAATTTAGGTGTTTAAGGAGAACGTATGAGAGTAAAAAGAGGCGTTACCAGCCACAAGAAGCATCAGAAAATTAGAAAAGCCACAAAGGGCATGACTCATTCGAATCGAGTAAGCGTGAAGCGTGGCAAACAAGCCGTAACAAAATCTTTACAGAACGCTACTCGAGACCGACGAAATCGCAAGCGAACCTTTAGGCAGTTATGGAATGCCCGTATTAACGCAGCCGCCCGGCTTAACGGAACCACCTATAGTAAGCTTATGGCCAATCTTAAGGCCAAGAATATTAATTTAGACCGGAAAGTATTAGCTGAGCTAGCGGTCAACGAACCCAAAGCATTTGCTGAAGTCGTAAAAACGGCATCTAAGTAAACCAGTTTTTCTCTATCTTAAAAACCCCTCGATATAAAGAGGGGTTTTTAATTAGCCAGATTATCTATAAGCCGGGTTCTGTCGAGGCTGATCATCTATCTAGACTTAGCGTTGCCGCTAAGTTCAAGCGGTTTAATGATGAGATCCTTATAGCGGGACACTTTGAGCTTTAGGCTCAAAGGATCCATCCCCTTGCAGCAGGTAGGGTTTACCTCTTTATATCGTCACCGATATAAACTGTGGGCTCTTACCCCACTCATTTCACCCTTTCTAAGAACAAGTCTTAGTGGTATCGTTTCTGTGGCACTTTCCCTAGGGTTGCCCCCGGTTACCGTTAGTAACTACCTTTTCCCTATTGCTGCCCGGACTTTCCTCGTGCTTTTAGGCACGCGATCAGCTGATAATCTGACTCCCTTATTATACCAGTTATTCTTACTTTGGTAAGAGTTGTTCGTCAAGTGCCCTATTAACGGCGGCATCAGCTAATTT
>DASSZG010000067.1:0-5856 GCA_035702905.1 Saccharimonadales bacterium (SeqCode) | reverse complement strand
GGGTCGTCCTGCGGCCATAACTTTCTTAAAAGAAAATCCTAAAATACTTAAAGAAGTAATTGAAAAAGTCAAAGAAATTGATGCCGCTAAAATATGAAACTGACTGCCATAAAAAAGCAGATCAACAGTAAGCACCGATTTAGTATTTACGTAGACAACAAGTATTCATTTTCTCTCGGAGAGATAGAGATTTTAAAAAACGGTATAAAAATTGGCCAAGAGCTATCCCCAGAAGAACTAAAAGGCTTAAAGCAAATTTCTGCCCAGGATAAGTTATATGCCAGAACTCTTAAATTGGTCGCCGCACGCCCTAAGAGCGAGTGGGAAGTTACTAACTACCTGAGCCAGAAGGACGCATCCCCTGCCCTGATAAAAGATATACTTAACAAGTTAAGCGAACTAGGATTAATAGATGATTACAAATTTGCAGAAATGTATATAAGGGACATTACGCATCACTCCCCTGCCTCACGTCGCAAAATATTGTCCAAACTTAAACAAAAACGTGTTAAAGAAGAAGCGATTGAGCAAGCTTTACAAGGCATTGCAGGTAATGACCAGTCTGCCCTCGATAAGCTAATTGAAACTAAACACAGAAAATACCCTGACAAAATGAAGCTGATGGCTTATTTGTCTAGGCAGGGCTTTAGCTATCCCGACATCAAGTCTGCCCTCGACAACCTAGAGGATGATTAAGGCGTAGTAGGAACTGGTGCCCGAGCGGGCATCTTCGCCTTATTCAGTAGCTCACTAATAACAATAGTCTTTGGTGTGATCTCTTGAACTAGACTCCGATCAATGCTCAACGACCCGCCAGTGAAGCTCTTTAATATGCTTTGAGCAACATACAGCTTCTGAATGTACATGGCGTTAGTGTCGTATGCATAATCGCTAACCTTCCCTACCTTTGTTTTATCTAAGGTAACCACTTGCTTACCGATCGGGTTAAAGCCGATCTCAAGAATTTGCTTCAGCCTTACAAGATCACCGGGATCGCTGAGAACTTCGTGATCATTAACAAAATAACCTTTTGGACCGGTTTCTCTAATGTCCTGCGTGAGTAGTACAAGCTGAGTTTTACTAAACTTATCTTCACAATAAAAGCCCTCAATTTTAAGATTATCTGGATTAATTATCGTAGACACGACAGTTGCTACAGGGCTACCCGTTCGGAGTGATAGAACTAGCTTACTCGTTAAACCTTCGCTTAATTGCAACATATATCTAGTATAACGCGTGGCGATCAAGTGTTAATCGGTATAATATTATTCAATGGCTGAAAAGTTAATAATTAATTCCTCCAGTGCGGCCGAAACAATTATGATAGGTCAAAAAATTGGCGAAAAGCTAAGGGGTGGAGAACTGATTGAACTCATAAGCGATCTTGGAGGCGGCAAAACTACTTTGACTAAAGGATTAGCGGAAGGGATAGGATCTAAAGATAAAGTACATAGCCCTAGCTTTACTATTGAAAACGAATATATTTCCGGTCCTCTAACTATTCATCATCTGGACTTTTATAGGCTGGATGACCCAGGTATCATGAAGCAGGAGCTTTTAGAGATAATTGAGGACCGGTTGGCGGTGGTGGTGATCGAGTGGGCCAATATAGTAGAGGATCTATTGCCCGATAAGCGCTTAATTGTGAGGCTGGTAGTGGACGACCAGAACTCGAGGCAAATAATTATAGATTTCCCCACAAACCTCAAATATTTAGTAGAAGGATTGGTATAAAGATATGATTATCCTAACGTTACGTACAGATAAGCCTGAGGCCGAAATCGGTTTATTCGATAAACATCAGGAACTGGCTTATATAAACTGGGAAGCTCACCGTGAGCTATCTAGTACCATACATTTGAAAATACGCGAGACGCTACAAGCCCACGGCCTGACAGTAGAGAAGCTAGGCGGGATCGTAGCCTTTAAAGGCCCTGGAAGCTTCACAGGGCTAAGAATTGGGTTGAGTGTCGCTAATGCTCTTAGCTACTCGCTCACCATACCTATAGTTTCTAGTAGTGGTGAAGATTGGATCAAAACCGGCATCGAAAGACTCCTTAAACGTGAAGATGAAAAGATTGCCTTACCAGACTATGGCCGTGAGCCACATATAACTAAGCAGATTCATTAAACTAAACATTTGACCTACTGCTCGAGCTCAGCGTATATTTATAGACAGGAATCAGCACAACTAAAGAGACAAGTGCAAGAGAGTCCTAACTGTTAATCAATTATTCAATATTAATTTTGTTTTCGGGAAAAGCCTTAATCTATTAACTTATTTAGCTAGAGAAGTGATAGCGATGCTTAAAAAGTTAAAAGACTTTTCTCTACAGTAGAAAGGAAAAACTATGATAGAAGCAGTGCTAGCTGTAGTAGGACTGCTTGTTGGCTTTGGTGCCAATGCAGCCGTTACTAAACAAAGAATGGGCTCCGCTGAAGAAAAGGCTAAAAAGGAGCTAGATAAAGCCAAAAAAGAAGCAGCTAAATTAGTTGCCGACGCTAAGGAGGAATCTGCCAAGGCAGTTGAAGAAACCAGGAAAGAAGAACAGACACGCCGTAAAGAACTTAAAGACCTGGAACAAAGACTAGTAAGCCGTGAAGAGGCTTTAGATAAAAAGCTTGATGAACTAGACAAGCGAAATGAAGCCTTAAGGAAGAATGAAGATGAAGTCGACCAGCTAAAAGACGAGATCAGGGCAATCCGTTCGAAACAGCAGGATAAGCTTGAGAAGATAGCAAAACTGTCTAAGCAAGAAGCCGCTGACAAGTTAATGCAAATGACTGAGCGGGACATTAAAAATGATCTAACCGGACTAATCAATAAGCTACAAAACGAGGCCAAAGATAACGCCGAGGAACAAGCGGCCTTAATTATTACGACTGCCATGGAGCGAATGGCAAGCGAAGTAACAGCTGAGCGCACCGTTACCAGTCTTAAATTAGAAGACGAAGAGATGAAGGGGCGGATCATTGGTAAGGAAGGCCGAAATATCCAAGCCTTACAACGGGCTACCGGGGTCGACATAATGGTAGACGACACTCCTGGTTATATTGTGCTAAGTAGCTTTGATCCGGTTAGGCGAGAAGTCGCAAAGCAAGCTCTCGAGATGCTAATGAAAGATGGACGAATCCATCCGGGACGTATTGAAGAAGTCGTCGAAAAAGCCCAGAAGAATGTAGAAAAGGACGTAATTAGAGCCGGCGAGGACGCCGCTCGTGAAGTTGGCGTAATTGGCATACCGAAGGAAATACTTCACTTGCTTGGCGAACTAAAGTATCGAACCAGTTACGGCCAGAATGTCCTTAAACACTCTACCGAAATGGCACATATAGCCGGCATGATAGCTGAAGAAGTTGGTGCTGACGTTAAGACTTCAAAGTATGCCGCTCTAGTACACGACATTGGTAAAGCTTTGACGCATAAGATCGAAGGCAAACACCATCACATTTCCGGCGAAATTCTCCGTAAGTATGGTGCTCCTGAAGAAGTCGCTTTAGCTGCCGAACAGCATCATGACGACGTTGAAGCGACAAGCACCGAGGCTTTAATTGTTCGTACTGTTGACGCCATTTCAGCCGCTCGCCCAGGTGCCAGGAATATCAGTGCGGAGAACTTTGCTGAACGCATGAAAGACCTGGAGAACGTGGCTAACAGCTTCTCTGGAGTAGATAAATCGTATGCCATTAGCGCAGGACGAGAAGTCAGAATTTTTGTTAAGCCAGAAAATATCGATGACTTAAGTGCCATTAAACTGGCACGTGATGTGGCTAACAAGATTGAATCTACCATGCAATATCCAGGCACAATAAAAGTTAATGTAATTCGTGAGACAAGAGCAGTAGAATTCGCTAAGTAAAATGAAGATCCTCTACGTCGGCGACATAATGGGTGAGCCTGGCATGCAAGTAGTTGAAAAGGTTTTGCCCGATATCATCAGCAGCGAAGGCTGTGAACTAATCATAGCTCAGGCCGAAAATGTTACTGATGGCCGTGGGATAGTACCGGAAGATTACCGCAGGTTGCAACGGGCAGGCATAGACTTCTTTACCGGTGGGAACTGGACGTTACACCGTAAAGAAATCTACCCAATGCTTGCTTCACCAGAAGAGCCTATTATCCGTCCGGCTAACTATCCGGCCGATACGCCCGGGTTAGGACATAAAGTAATAAATAAAAATGGCAATAGTACTCTAGTTATTAGCTTGCTGGGAAGTATTGTTGGTAAGGACGCCGATAAAACCAAAGAAGTCCCCTTAAAAACAGTGGATAGTATTTTAGATATGTATAAAGATAAAAAAATTGATGCAATTGTAGTTAATTTTCACGGCGATTACTCTAGTGAAAAAGTTATAATCGGGCATTACTTGGACGGTAAGGTCAGCGCTTCTGTCGGTGATCATTGGCATGTGCCCACAGCCGACGCGAGGATCTTACCCAAAGGCACTGCTCATATAAGCGACGTCGGCATGTGCGGCATTCTAAATGCATCACTTGGGGTTTCTTTGTCTAGCGTACTACCCCGATGGCATGACGGGGTCCAAACGAGAAACCAACTTGAAACTGCCGGGCCCTTGCAGTTCAATGCCGTATTAATCGACACCAATGACAGAAATAGCTCAACTAGTATCAAACAAATACAAAAGATAATTTAACAGGTAGTAATAGATAACAATATTTTGTATAATCTATTGATGCTTCGGGGTGTGGCGCAGTTGGCTAGCGCGCCGCGTTTGGGACGCGGAGGTCGGAGGTTCAAGT
This sequence comes from Saccharimonadales bacterium (SeqCode), assembly GCA_035702905.1. Taxonomy (GTDB): domain Bacteria; phylum Patescibacteriota; class Saccharimonadia; order Saccharimonadales; family UBA4665; genus DAIDIO01. Next base: position 1,094 of record DASSZG010000067.1, on the reverse strand, counting down.
CCTCTCACCCCGACCACTATCGAAATCTTCATGTTTAATGAACTGTGAGAACGGTTCTTGAAAGTTGAAGTCGATCACTTCCCATCTTGAATTAACATATTTTGGACCGATTAATTCAGCTTTGACGGTGAAGTTCGAGTAGAATTTTCGTAGTATAACGTCAAGTGTCTCTATACTTTTATTTGACCTCAGTAAATCAGCCACATTTTCAAAAAGTTCGAGGTATTTTTCATAAGTCATAATAGCGTCCTTTATCGTATCTTTCTCTTGCATAACTTCTTGGCGTTGTTTTTCTAGGCTGATAATCTCATCATTAAGACTTTCAATATCATTGATATAGTATTTTTGAAGTTTATTATTTGTGTCAGCAGCAATTCTTTTTGCGTTTTCAAACTCTTTTCTCTTAAAACCGATGGTCTTATTGAGGCCGTTTATTGTAGACATTAGTTCACGATGTCTATTACTTGTAACTTCTTTCATATTGTCTACATAATTTTCATAATTATTTTTCGTAGTAAACCTGTAGCAATCAAGCTGCTCTATGGCGAAATCAGTCAAAATTGAGGCTCTTGGACCCTTGTTTCTAAATTCACATGTCCTGGTTTCACATCTGAATCTAAAGTAACTATCCCCGCTAGATTTTATTGTTATACCTGCGGTCATACGCTTGCCACAACTGGCGCATAGCACCATTCCATTTAGTAGAGTTATCTGATCTTCTTTATCTCGTACACTAAATGCTGATTTTAGAGTCGGTGACAAGAAATCTTTTGCCTTATTTATTTCTAGGAATTTTGCTGCTGTAACGGCCGGCTCAAAGTCATAAATCTTTGTAAGGTCAACAATATGCTTACCATATCTGAGCACGCCAGCATATGCTGGATCGGTTAGTAAGTCTGCAATAGTGTCTTTACTCCAGGTAAAAGAACGTGGACCTTGGTCACGTCGTCGGTAGGTATATTCTTTCCGGTTATTCAAATATCTAACAATTTCTGCTTGTGACTTCTTCTGACAACGCATTTCAAACGCCTCTTTAATAATAAGAAAGTTATTCCCATCAGGGACGAGTCGATTATCGTCTGTAATAAAGTAAC
>DASSZG010000047.1:0-6107 GCA_035702905.1 Saccharimonadales bacterium (SeqCode) | reverse complement strand
ACAACCCTTATGCGGTGCTATTATTACTTGTTACCGTAATTTACTGTTTAACGTTATTCGTTCAAGGATACGTAACTTATGACTACACTGCCGTTTTAGAGAATATGAACGGCCGCTATCTGGTACCTATCTTGTTACCGATGGCCGGAGTTATTGGCTTGGCTTTAAGTCGTGGCCTGAAGAGATGGCATCATTCCAAAGCCTTGATAACCCTAGTGGTAATTTTGCTGTTCTTCCAAGGTGGCGGATTAGTGACCTTTATACTTAGGAGCGATAATTCATGGTATTGGGATAATGACCCCGTGATCGTTAAGCTGAATAAAGCCGCCCGGCACGTCGTTAAACGGGTTGTTGTTCACGATAAGGGCTATTAACTATTTTTCGTCTTGCTGGTTAGCCATGCCAAACCTGGCCCGTCTGATTTCTTCTAAAACATCTTCCGTTAGGGAGCGGTTAATGCGAACAAGATTAGCTATTGCACCTAATGCAAAGGTTACGAAGGCAGCATTTATGAGTACGCCACCAATGATGAGGCCTTGCAAATGGTGACTACCGAACAATGGCGCATTGGTGGTGATAGACAGAATCAGGTAATGAACAAACGGTATTAAGCCAAGCAAGAATAGGATTAAGCTCATTGTAAAGAATACGGCGAAGGGTTTATACATCATGTAGGCATTGGTGAGTGCGACAGCTGACTTGCGTACATGTTCCCAAGAGGACTTAAACAGTCTTGATTCTCTGGTCTTAGGGTTAGTCTTGATTTTAATAGTTGCTAGTCTTAGATGTTTTTGGCTGGCCTGGAGGGTGGTTTCCATTGCAAAGTTAAACCGGCCAATCAGGTTTAACTTTATGGCAGCTTCTTTGGAGTATGCCCTAAATCCGCTTGTGCTGTCAGGGATGTTGGTCCCGGCAACCGTATTTAAAACCAGAGTGCCAAATTTTTGGAGAAATTTTTTTGTTGGACTGAAGTGAGAAATGGTATGTATCTGGCGATCGCCAATAACGGTATCAGCTTTACCGTCCAAGATTGGCTTAATTAAATCAGGAATACGTTCTTGAGGGTACTGATTATCGCCATCGGTTAGTACCAAGATGTCGGCACCTAATTCTAAAGCACCCATAATACCGTCACGTAGTGATAGTGCCAAGCCACGCTTACTAGGATGGTGAATGAAATGCTTGACGCCTAAATTCTTTGCAACTTTAACGGTTTTATCGGAGCAACCATCATCGATTATTAAGATGTCGATTGAATCTATGCCGGGGATTTTCTTTGGAATAGTTGAGAGCGTCAACGGCAGAGTCTTTTCCTCGTTGAGACAAGGAATCATGATAACTAACTTCATTTTTCTCCAAAAACAAGGCTTATTTACTACCTCGCATGTAAGTAATTACTATAACATAATATATTCAGTGGCTTATATATTGCTGAAGACTATAAGGTACTTGTTTTTTAAATTGGCGGATACATAATGAGTTCTATGTCCTCCTCAAAACAATCTCGCTTATCTCCCGAAGCCCAAGCCAGAGTGGATTTTGTCAATTCTATTGTTCCGAAAGCTAATCAAAAACATCGACGGTGGCTAATTGCCCTTCCCTTTATAGTTCTTGTGTTTATTGTATTGGTGCTAACAATGTCTGGTGGCCAGTCAAAACCTAAACAATCAATAGTAGCCAAGCCGCAATTGCCAACAGCGACTAACTTAGAGGCTAGCGGACCCACCAAAATTTATTCATCAAGTAACTTTAATATGTCGCTTGCCTACCCTGAGGCTTGGATCCTTCAATACAATAAGACTTCACTTATTATTAGTTCGCCACTTGTTAATTTAATTTCGGCTGGAGGAAACGGCGTTAAGGGCCATGTAGTACTAAGTGTTGTTAAAGCTGGAGTTTTTCCGACCGCTTTAACGGCGGGCACAGATCTGGCCGTCCTTGATTCAGCCGTCGTTAATTATACACAGCCATCATCAAATCAGTCGGGGCAAACTTACGTCAGCTTCATTCAGTATTCGACAACTAATGTAGTGGGCGGACTGGACAGTGTTTATGTAACTGGCAATATGGGCTACCTTAAAGACCAGGTAATTGCCCCTACTGATCTGACTAGTTTAGACCCTTTGATATACTTCACTTTCAATAGCTGTAACGGTAATACTTGTAAGACTCTTAGTCCGCTCACCATAGCTTCGGCTAGTTGGAGTGGCTCACCTCTTGGCCAAATCGTATCAGCCATTATTCAGTCAATGGTTTTTAATTAAACCGGCCAGACTACTATGAATTAAGTATTGCCTTTGCTGGCGCTGTCTGAGATGTGATTGCCAGAACTCAAAAAACAACGTTCCATAAGGAGGCACACTCATTAGCCCGGCCAAGATAATCCTAACTGGCTTCCAGTGTAATGACGGTGAAGCTACAGCTACAGCGGCAATATATAAAATAAAAAGCGTTCCGTGCATGTGCCCCGCTATTTGTACAGCAATTGTGCTATGCGGAGTCAGGTACTTACTTACAAGAATTCCGCCAATCAGTAAGGTCCAGCCTATGGCTTCTAAGTAGGCGGCTAGTTTAAAGATCAGCCAGGCTTCATGGTCAGTGAAAGGTCTAAATTTCAGGTAACCATAGTATAGTCTACTCACAAATATAGTATAGGGCAATTAGCCCGTAACTTTAGGCTAAGGGCTCGGGCTCTGCTGTAGTAGTACGAAGCGGTACTTCTCTTAAAAATAGCGCCGCTATGAAAGCCAAAGCTAGAACCGGTATGGCGTAAAGAAATAAATCGCGGAAAGATAAAACAAAGGCTTCCAGGATAGAGTGGCTGACGCTAGGCGGCAATTTCTTAAGTCCTGCCGGAGAGATTCCGGACAATACGCTTTTAGATAATTGACTGGACTGTCCATTGAAATGAGGTAGCAATTGGTGTAAATGCATACTCAAGCGGTTGGTTAGAATTGCTCCAAAAACGGCACCACCTAGACTACTACCAATACTCCTAAAGAACGTAATGGTTCCGGTTGCTACACCCAGCTCTTCTCGCTTCACGGTATTTTGTACAGCTAAAGTCATTATCTGCATGAACATTCCTATCCCTAGGCCAATAACCAACATCCAGGCGCTTAATTCGACTTGCGGGGTAGTTAACGTTACATGGCTATATAACCAGACGCCCAGGCCGGTGACCAGCGTGCCGATGATTGGAAAAATGCGATATCTACCAATCCTGGCTATAATTTGGCCAGTGCTGATCATCGATATGAGCATACCGACCATGAGTGGTAACATTAACAAACCGGATTTTACGGCACTGTAACCTCGGACTATTTGCTGGTATTCAGGTATAAATAGGATCGATGCGAACAGCGCAATACCTGCAAATAATGACAGAATTGTTGATACTGAAAATATATCGTTTGCAAATAAGTGGGTGGGTAGCATGGCTCGGCTGGTAGGTTGCCTTTGTTCCCATAGAACAAGAGATATGGCCATTATCAGACTACCGGCAAGCAGACTGACGATGGTTGTGGAGCCCCAGGAGTAAGTTACGCCGCCCCAGATAGTTGCCAGTAATAGCGGAACGGTAGCGGCCGTTAAAAGGCCTGCACCGAAAAAATCAATCTTGATTTTGGACTTACTTCTTTTAAAAGGCAAATGTAGCCGAGTGGCTATTGCATAGAGAGCGGCAGCACCGATAGGTATATTGATATAGAACACCCATCGCCATGACAGGGTATCAGTGAAGAACCCGCCCAGTAGTGGGCCCAATACGCTGGAAAATGCAAAAACGCCCGCAAAGTAACCTAGGTATTTGCCTCTTTGACGAGGCGGTACAATTTCACCGACAATTGCCTGTGACAAGCTCATTAAACCTCCTGCGCCAAACCCTTGGAGAGCTCTGAATATAACTAATTGGTTCATAGTTTGCGCAATTCCACAGAGCGCGGAGCCGATCAGGAATAAGACTATGGCGAACTGAAATATTTTTTTTCGCCCGAACTGGTCGCCGATTTTACCGTAAAGCGGAGTTGAAATAGCGGCCGCCATTAAATAAGCGGTAGCTACCCAGGAGAGTTTACTCAGACCGTGAAGATCCGTCGCGATGCGAGGTAGGGCGGTTGAAACGATAGTTTGATCTAATGCTGACAGAAGCATCGCCAGCATAAGCGCTACAATTATAAACATTATCTCTTCGTGACTTCTTTCGCGGTGTTCTTCCATTACGGCAGTAGCTTTTTTCTCCATAATCTCCTCGTAAGTATTAATTAGTGTGTTTGGTTTTGGCGGCACTTAGCTGTTCTAGTAATTGGTTAGCGTATTGCTCAAAGCGGTCTGGTTTAATAAGGGTAATACCCTCTTTAGAGGGGTGGATCATAACCAACAGCTTATCACCGCTATGTAGTTCAATGGCAGCCCTGGCATCAGCCGGAATCACTACCTGACCTTTGTCATTGAGGGTAACGATGTCCATAATAACAGAACTTTTACTACTTTTATTACTATTCATACATTTATCATACTATATTAGTTAGAAAAATCCAACACTTTTAATTAACTGTCACCGTGGTGGGGCTGGTATTTAGTAAGGTTTTACCTCCTAAAGAGCTATTTACCGGAGGTGAGGTAACAGTTAGCGGTAGTAGTGATGAGCTACCGGTCCCGCCGGTAGAGGTGCTCCCTGTTCCTGACGAGCCGCTGGTGGTGCTGGTTGGGCTAGAAGAAGAAGTTGTCGGTGTAGTTGATGTAGCTGTACTCGTTTGAGGGGAATAAGCTCCTCCGCCACCATAGCCCGGTGAGTAAGTAGGGCTAGAGCCGCTAGATGATGATGGCCCTAAATAGTAGCCCGGACTTGAAGTGCTAGAGCTAGAACCTAATGAAGCACTATTTGAGCTTGATGAGTTCGTTGCCGTAGTTGGGGGAACAGATTTATTTGTACTATTTTGGTTGTTTCCAGCTGAAGGAGTATTAGGTTTGTTCGCTTGTGCAGTGTTTTTACCTCCTCTACTGCTGAGGATGTTAGAAGTAGCGTGGTGTTGCCTATGGGTTTGGATTTTTGTTGGTGTACCTGATGCAAGAAAAAGGATACCTATAGCTAGACATCCTAATAAAGCAAAAGGCGCGCCTCTTTTCAGGAGGGACTCTCTTACGCTAGGCCAGTCGACATATAAGCCTCTTTTTTCGGAATAATTTGTCGGAAGACTCTTTAATAGTGTTTTTCTGAAGGTTCTCAGACGTAACAAAATCCAGCCGACCGCCGAGGCAATCAATACCGGCAAAGTTCTTCTTAAATACTTAAGTCTAGGTTTGAGAGCATCTACTAAGCCCTGCTTAGCTGGATTCACAGAAAGATCAGATAACGGTGGTATTCGGGTAAATTCATCACTTGCGTATTTTGGCTGAAGTATACTTCGCTTGCTTAGATAATTATCGTCCAGCCAGCCTATGCTATGCATGCGTACTCTCGAGTCACGACTATCAAAGCCATCAGCTCCCCGTGGCTTGATATCGTCTTTGTAATGATCCTCCCGACGAGGTGTTATGTCGGATTCCATAGGACTTATTATCTGTAGTTGGGATCCTAATGTATGTTAGATTATCTACAAATTAGTTTTTGAAGACACTTGCTACACTATCAAGCAATTTCTTATCGAACAAGCTTGGTATTATTCGTTCAGGCGTAGGATTTGGAATTAAGTTGGCGATTGCTTCGGCGGCCGCCATCTTATGCTCATCAGTTATTTGTCTAACGTTATTATCGAGTGCGCCTCTAAATATACCGGGGAATGCTAAGGCATTATTAACTTGATTAGGATAGTCGCTCCTACCAGTAGCAACTACTTTGGCACCGGCATGCTTAGCTAGTTCTGGATCTATCTCTGGGTCCGGGTTAGCCAGGGCAAAAATAATAGAGTCCTTAGTCATTGCTTTTATATGTTTTGGGTTGAGCAAATCAGGTTGCGATACGCCAATGAAAATATCGGCTCCGGCAACGGCATCTTCCAGTTGGCCTGATGTATTGTCTTTGTTTGTAATTTCCAGCAATCTAATTTTTTCGTCATTTAGGTCTGATCGAGATTTATTTATTATTCCTTTACTATCTACTGCAATAA
>DASSZG010000019.1:0-5508 GCA_035702905.1 Saccharimonadales bacterium (SeqCode) | reverse complement strand
ATGCTCCAGGACGGCATACTGAAAGTCATAGCCGGCCAAACCTCGTTTGACGAATTATTCAGAGTTTTAGGTTAGAATCTTTAAGGTCTAAGTATTGCATTAACAGATAAGATAGTGTAAACTAGACCGGATATGCAAAATGTTATTAAAGAGATAAGTGACAGTTACAAGAAGCCGGCCGTTGTTAATGTCAAAAGCGGAGATACCGTACGCGTCCACCAGAAAATCCGTGAAGGCAACAAAGAGCGCGTTCAGGTTTTCCAAGGATTAGTCATTCGAACTGATCGCAAAAACAGTCATACCAGCCGAATTACAGTGCGCCGTATCTCCAGTGGAGTTGGTGTTGAAAAGAGCTTCCTACTGCACAGCCCTTTAGTTGTAAAAGTTGAAGTAACTAAAAGGAGCAAGGTCCGACGTAACTACCTTAGCTACATGCGAGCGAGAACCGGTAAGTCTGCCCGTATGACCGGAATAGATTTTGACCGTGAAGCAGTTAACTCCGTACACGATGCCGTTCTAGAAGCTGAAGAAGCTAAGCTCAGAGAAGAAAAAGCCAAAGAAGCCGCTGCTAAGGCTGAAGAAAAAGCCAAAGAAGAAGCTGAGCTAGCCGCTAAAGCCGCTGAAGTCGAAGCTCGACACCAGCAAGCTTAAAGTTAAATAATAGTATGAACAAATCAGACTCGGATAAATATTCGCTTTGAATTGTACCTAAGGGCGAGACAGGCGATGGCTTGCAGTCGCTAATAAACAAGCTGGCAAAAGATTACGGGTCAACAAGTTTTGTGCCTCATTTGTCTTTGGTTGCGGGTTTAATGGCCACCAAAAATGAAGTTGCTGATTTATCTGCTCGGATTTCTAAGGTAGCGCAGTCCCTAGGTCCGTTTACGGTTACATTATCAGAGTACGGCTATAAAAACGAAGAACATCGTTGCCTGTATTTACTAGCTGAACCTGCTAGTCTTACAAATATTTACAGTTCACTGTCCGAATCATTTCCTCAGGTTAAAAACGAACATTTTGAGGCGATGCCGCACCTTAGTGTTTTATATGGACATTATCCGGAATCAACAAAACAGCAGATTATTGCAGATAATCCGTATAGTCCAAAAAGCTTTGAGGTTTCTGAACTTTCACTTTTCCTGACCAATGGTTCTGCGGATAACTGGCGATTAGTCCAAGAATTTTCCCTCTGATTAAGTTACAATTAGTTGATGATTACTCTGGGGATTGATGAAGTAGGCAGAGGGTGTTTAGCCGGACCGCTGGTCGTTGGCGCGGTTGTCTTAACCCAGCCCATAAAAGGCCTTAAGGATTCGAAGCTATTATCCAAGGTCCAACGACAAAGGCTAGTTCCAGAGATTAAACTGCTGAGCGAGGGGTATGCGCTGGGTTGGGTCAGCGCAAGTGAAATAGACAACCTAGGATTAACAAAAGCCACCGAACTAGCAATCGAAAGGGCGCTAGTGGAAATAAAGGTTGACTATGATGAGATAGTTATTGATGGCAATTATAACTTTTTGAAAGATAATCCGAAGTCCAGATCGTTAATTAAGGCGGACAATTTAGTTCCAGCAGTAAGTGCCGCCAGTGTACTTGCGAAATGTGCCCGCGATCAATACATGCGTGAACAAGCCCGAATTTTTCCTGAGTATGGTTTTGACAAGCATGTCGGTTACGGTACTGCCTATCATATTGAAAAACTTCAACTACTCGGCCTAAGTAGCCTTCATCGGCGAACATTTAAAGTAGGCCTACTCATATGAATCAGACTCAAAGACGAAGTGCCTTTAAAGCAGCACGGCTTTATCTGGAAATGCGCGGTCACCGCTTGCTCGAGCAAGGCTGGAGTAGTGGACGCCATAAAATTGACCTAATAGCTACTAAGAATAACGTCATAGAGTTTATTAATATTAGCTATGCGCCGGAGAACGGTAATGTTGATGTTGCTGAAAGTGCCAGGGCTAATACTAAATTAAAGATGGCCGAAGAGGCATGGGTTACAGATAACAAATTCTCTGGGACAACGGCCACTATGGTTGTAGAAATACTCGGCGATAGTTACGCCGTTTTGTCTTTCAATGAAGTCTAGAAGCTAGAGAAATACTTTTTAAGCGATTTAGCTTCACGTTTTCGCCATATTGCCCGCGCTTCGATTTCGCTAAAAGCAATTAGTATGTTTCGCTTTAGCGCCGGATCATCAAGTTTAGGCGTAAAGAACTTTTTAAATTTCGCTAACCATTCTTCCGTAGCTAATGGCCCAGATGTATACCACACAAAGTAGTCCATATACTTACCGCCGCCGGATAATTCGCTAATATAGTCCCAGGAATTTGTAAACCACTCCCAAGTGAGTTCCCGGGTATAGCTATTGCGCATAAGATAGGCAAACCAAGTAGCAATATCTTGGGCCCGGACGTTGCCACCTTCATTTAAGCCCCATTTAATCAGCGAACTAGCTAGGTCCGTATCTCTCGTAGCACACAAGCCACTGGCGATTGACATTTTAACATCTGGATTATGATGCCTGACGTATTCATTCTTAAGAGATTCAATGTCGGCTTTTTTAGCTCGTTTGACTACGCAAGCAACAATTAATGCTCGCTGATCGGCCGGTAAATCAGCGGCGTTCCCGGTTTTATCGTACAGCTTAAGAGCATAATCAACGGCGTGCTCATATTCTCCCGACAAGGACAAAGCAAGCGCAGTAGTTCTAAGATGTCTGGTATTAGCGTCATCACTTGGTCTGTCTTCCCAGCCAAGCTTTTCATACCAGTAACTAGCCAGACTGGCTTTGTAGGCTCGGATATGTTTTTCAACATCTTTATCGTCATCAATCAGTAGCTGTCCTTGGCCGACAATTCTGGCCATCATCGACCAAACTGCATCTCGTGGTTCTTTCTTGGCATTGCTTACTATATCGAGTAAGTATGTCAGTTCATATAAACCTTTGCGGGCAAGCAGGAGCATATCGCTGAGCAGTATTATTCGGCTAGATGAACCGACCTTGCGCTCTACGATTTGTTTTTTTAGTAACTCCTTGGAATCCTTGCCTTCGTAGTAAGAAACGAAATGCCCATTACCTCGGGCGTTAAGTAGCGGCAATTGTCCGTCATAATCTATGGTTTTTTCTGTTTCTTTTAATATCTCGATAGGTAGAGCCGGTTCAGACAGTAGCGGTATCGGCCATACCGTTTTATCTTCCCCGTCCATTAGAAAACGTTCTTGAGAAATTGTCAGTTTATCTGGCTTAGCCATAAGACGAACCAGGGGTTGTCCGGCTTGGGCAATCCACGGTCGCATAAGTGAACCGATGTCTTGCTTGGCCGCCCCACTTAACTCTTGCCACAAATCATCGCCGACAGTATTACCGAAAGCATATTTTTTAAAGTAGGTCTTTAGTCCAGCCCTAAAATTATCTTCGCCAATATATTCAACCAGCATACTTAGCAGTCGGGCGCCTTTGGCGTAAACTATGGCTGGGTCAAATATGGCGGCTATTTCATCAGGGTGGTGAACCTCAAGACCAACTGGTTGCACGTCCTTATATATATCTCTGTGGGAGCAGGCTAGTACTCTACCGGCCGTGAAATCTTCCCATGCTTGCCATTCCGGGTGTAATTTATCTTCGGCCACACTTTCCATCAGTGACGCAAAACTTTCATTCAGCCATAGATCATTCCACCAACGCATCGTGACTAAATTGCCAAACCATTGATGAGATATCTCGTGGGTTATTACTCCACTAACGTATTGTTCGCTGGATAATGATCGGTTATCTGGATCGGTAAGTAGAGCCGATTCGCGGTAAGTAATTAAACCCCAATTTTCCATTGCTCCAACTTCAAAGTCCGGTAAGGCGACGTTGTCGAGTTTTGGCAATGGAAATGGGGTTTGGAAGTATTCACTGAAGAACTCTAGTATCTTAACTGCTTCCTGGTTAGCGAAATCTAAATGACTCTTCGGCTGTGCTAAGCTTGCCCACGACCGAACTTCAATACCGTCTTTAGTTTTTGCTTTCGCACAGTGCATTTCACCGCTAACAAAAGCTAATAAATAGCACGACATAAGCGGTGATGTTTCAAACCTAGATACAAGTTTGCTGTTTTCCACTTGTTGATCACGGCAGGGAGTGTTTGCTAGAACTTCCTGATCTTTGGCTGTTATTAGTGTTAGATCAAAAGTGGCTTTAGCTTCCGGTTCGTCAACACAGGGGAAAGCCTCCCGGGCATGATGTGATTCAAATTGCGAAGCGATTAATTTCTTAGATTGTCCCTCATGATCAAAAAAACATGGGTAAATGCCATGCATTTGTTTAGTTATTTCACCACTAAACTCCAGCTCTACTATGTATTCCCCAGGGTAGAGAAGATGATCGCTGTGGAGCCTTAGTTCGTCGAAAGATTTCTGCTGATTTATACGAGCTATTTCGATCCGCTCCATGCCATTTTTAGTCTTATAGCTCAATTTGGCGTTCTTAATCACCAGGTCTTTACTATGTAGCGTTAGCCTTTTAGACGGTCGTCCGATCTTTTTGCCGGTAATTTTGACCAGCCCGCTAAATAGCAAATCTTTGTCATTTAAATCAAGAGTCAGATCATAATGAGCTGGCTGAAACTGCGTAAATAGTCGTGTTACTCCTTTTGGCATTAGGATAGTTTACCAAAAAACTAGTTTGTAAGGCTACCGAATTCCTTAGTCAATGACTGCCGGATCATTGTTGACCATTAGCGCCTTTGTAGTGTATAATTTTACTTAGTTAATCCGGCCGACAGTGGTCGGATTTTTTCATGCAGAGACTAGTTAAGATTTAAGCGAAAGGACAAAGAAAAATATGGACTTAGACATGAAGCAGTTAGCGGTAGCAATTAGAACTATCGCGGAAGAGAAAAATTTACCAGAAGACTCTGTTAAAGAAGTAGTAGAGCAGGCGCTTGCAGCGGCCTATAGGCGAGATTATGGCGACCGAGAGCAAGAAATAAGAGTCGATATGAATCTTAATACCGGAGATATTGACGTATACATCTCTAAAGAGATCGTCGAGAAGGTGGACAATCCGGCTTATGAAATTAGTCTTAGTGATGCTCAGGTGCGCCGAAAGAATGCTAAAGTCGGTGAAACTATTGAAGTGCACGAGAAAGCCGAGGAATTTGGTCGTGTGGCCGCTCAAACGGCCAAGCAGGTAATACTGCAAAGGCTCCGCGAAGCTGAGCGGGAAATTGTCATGAATGAATATCAGGACAAGATAGGAACAGTTATAAACGCAACCGTATCTCGAGTTGAAGGCAATATCGTTAGAATTGATCTAGGCAAGGCGCAAGGCATAATGCCGAAAAGCGAACAGATTCAAGGCGAACGATACTACCCAGGCCAAAGACTTAAAGTCTTTCTAAAAGACGTCGAGCGAGGTTTCCGAGGGCCACAGTTAGTAGTATCCAGGGGCAATAAGGAATTTATTGAATGGCTGTTTAGAGCTGAAGTGCCGGAAATGGAAAGCGGTGCTGTTGAGAT
>DASSZG010000009.1:0-4457 GCA_035702905.1 Saccharimonadales bacterium (SeqCode) | reverse complement strand
ACCTTAAGATCATCGACTTTAACATTATTCATGAGCTCTAATCTTTCAAAATCTGATTTAGCAATTAAACCTAAACTACTGCGCATCTCTAAACTAAGCCGCCGGAAATGATTATTGCTACGGGCGGCCATTTCTTCTTGAACATTTCCAAATTCTGCCTGGAATTCCTCATCTAAAAATAACGGCTTAGATATTGCCATCAGCATTAAGCCTAAAACCCTATCCCATTCAAAATCGGCGCATTCAGCTTCATAAGAGATATCGTAGACACCAGTTGTGGCATTAGAGTAAGCGCCGTTTTTCTCTAGCTCGGCCTGAAAATCCCTAGCTTTAGGAATTAACTCATTAGCACCTAATAGAACATGCTCCATTAAGTGCGGCACTTCCCATTTGTTTTCTTCAACCAAATATTCACCGGCCCTAAAGTTAAAGTCAAATGACATAACCGATGCATCGGGAATATTAATTAGTAAGCCTTTAGCTCCATTTTTTAGTTTAAGCTCACTAACCGTATGTTTCATTAATGCTTGCGCCTCTTGGCAACTGTCTTGCGTTTACGCTCTGTCTTCCTAGCTTTTTTTATAGTTGTGGTTTGCTTTTTCTTAGGCAGTGTTGCGGTCTTAGACTTGAAGTCTGACTCATCGAATTCAACTTCACCTTCAGTAATTTGGGCCGCGTTACTAACGGATCCTCGAGCAGCCATAGTCAACTCAGTATCGATTGCCCTATCAAGGTCCTCCTGGGAAATTGGTTCGGCGTGATACAAATGCATCAGCACATCATGTCTCAAGCTATTTTGTAGTTCATCAAACAGTAATTGCCCTCGTCGTCGGTACTCAACCAGGGGATCTTGCTGACCTACACTCATCCAATGTATTCCCTCACGCAAATGATCCATGTTTTCTAAGTGTTGCATCCAGAGATTATCCAGGACTTGTAAGTAGATGTCCCGTTCTATTTTGTGAAGGATATCGTCACCAAAGAGTTTCTCACGCTCCTTATATAACTTCAAGGCTTCATCCTTAAGAACAGCTTCAAACTTATCTGCTTCAGTATCAAATAATTTATCTAGCGTCTTTTCGTCAAAGCCGAAGGTTGAACGGATAATATCTTCAAACTGCTCGGTTACTGCTTCAGGGGTTAAGACCAAATTATGACTTTCTTCTTCGATAAATATTTTGATCCGTTTACTGATATCATCAGACTTCAGTATTTCTTTACGCATTGCGTAAACAGCCTTACGGTGGCGGTTCATTACGTCGTCATATTGAACAACGTTTTTACGTTGGTCAAAGTGAAAACCTTCAACCTTTTTCTGTGCACCTTCTAGGCTCTTACTGATCATTTTATTTTCAATTGGCATGTTATCGTCAACCTTAAGACGGTTCATGACTGACTTAATTCGGTCACCGCCGAAGATTCTCATTAAATCATCTTCTGTGCTGACAAAGAACTGGGTTACGCCTGGGTCACCCTGACGTCCGGCTCGCCCTCTTAGCTGATTGTCTATTCGCCTTGACTCATGGCGTTCGCTTCCGAGAACGAACAGCCCTCCTAGATCTTTTACTCCTTCGCCAAGAACTATATCCGTTCCACGACCAGCAATGTTAGTAGCTAGTGTTACAGCACCCTTTTCACCGGCTTTAGCAACAATTGCCGCTTCTCGTTCGTTGTTCTTAGCATTAAGAACCTGATGTGGTACTCCGGCTTTATTAAGCAGGCTGCCAACGGTTTCGTTTTTCTCGATAGACACAGTACCGATTAGTACTGGCTGGCCCTTGGTATGTAAGGCCTTAACTTCTTGGACAATGGCTTTAAATTTAGCCGCTTCTGTTCTGTATATTCGGTCGCTCTTATCTATCCTGGTTATTGGTCGGTTAGAAGGAATTTCTACCACGTCCAGTTTGTAAATCTGATGAAACTCTTCTGCTTCTGTTAGCGCTGTTCCGGTCATACCGGCTAATTTGTTATACAAGCGAAAGTAATTCTGGAAAGAGATCGTTGCTAGAGTCATGCTTTCTTGCTGGACTTCCACGCCTTCTTTGGCTTCGATCGCTTGGTGCAAGCCCTCGTTGTACCTTCGTCCGGGTAAGAGTCGACCGGTAAACTCGTCAACAATTACTACCTCACCGTCCTTAGTTACTACATAATCTTTATCGCGCTGGAAAAGTGCTTGGGCGCGCAAGGCTTGTTGTAGGTGATAGATAGTCCGTATGTTTTCACCGCCATATAAATTATCGAGTCCTAGTATCTTTTCGACTTTTTCAGTACCCTTATCTGTTAATATAACGGTTTTACGCTTCTCGTCAGTTTCATAATCTTTGTCTTTAACAAGCTGGCGAACGACTTTAGAAAATTGAGCATATGCATTACCGCTAGTTACACTAGGGGCACTAATTATCAGCGGAGTTCGGGCTTCGTCGACTAGGATTGAGTCGACTTCATCAACTATCGCATAGTTAAGATCACGTTGACGTAATTGGTCTTCTTCTCTAACCATATTGTCTCTTAAGTAATCGAAGCCATACTCGTTATTTGTGCCATAAGTAATGTCTGCTTCGTAAGCTTCACGCCTGGAGGCTGGCTTTAAATGCCTAAAACGCTCATCCTCATGATCTTTGTTTACATATTCCGGGTCGTAGATAAAACTTTGATCGGCAATAATAACGGCTGTCTTCATGCCTAAAAAGTTATAGACCTGGCCCATCCAACCGGCGTCACGTTGCGCCAGGTAATCGTTTACCGTTACCACATGTACGCCTTTCTCACTTAAGGCATTTAGGTAGACTGGTAGAGTTGCAACTAAGGTTTTACCTTCACCGGTTTTCATTTCTGCGACATTACCTTCATGCAGAACCATGCCACCAATTAGCTGTACGTCAAAATGGCGTTGCCCGAGTGCGCGCGTAGCCGCTTCTCTAACAACCGCAAACGCGTCCGGTAATATCTGATCGAGTGTTTCTTTCTTGGACAAACGCTTTTTAAGAACATCGGTCTGGCTTTTTAGCTCATTATCAGACATTTTGGCATACTTATCTGCCAAATCATTAACACTTTTGACACGCTTTCTTAGACGTTTTATCGTCTTAGCCTGCGGATCACCTAAAACTTTTTTTAAGACAGTATTCATGACACCCCTTCTGCGGTACTTCTCTTCAAAAAAAGAAGAGATTAATCTTCAACTGAGTAATAATCTAAGAAAATATTATAGACACTTTTAGTATTTAGCGCCAGACTGGCTGAAGATAATCAATAGTAAAGCTAGTATTCTGGTTAGCGAATAAATCGCTTCAGTAGTAACCGTCTGGGCTTGGATGAAGTATGCATATCTTTGTACTTAATTATCTGCGTCTTTAGCTTAGCTTCAGCTAAATCAATTGCTTCTTCAAAAGTACTGCCCTCTTCGTGGACAGTCAACGTCTGGACGGGTAAGTGCATAATTACTTTGCAAACAAATTTCCTGCCTCTGGTTTTATGTTCCTTAAGGTTAACCTCCGCATGGGCGCTTTTTTTAGCATGTTTGGGGATATATTTGTCTAGCCCGCCAATTTTTTCTTTTGCATAAAGCTTAACTTTTTTATCTAGATCTGTATGGATACCGCTAATTTCAAGCCTGTCTAACACGGACACCTCCTTTATCTAAATATGTATTATAGGCTGGAAGAGAAATTAAGTTAAATGACTATTGTTACAGCTCTGTTTGACCGCCCATAAACGGTACGAGCACCTTCGGTATAGCTACCATACCTGCTTCATTTTGGTAATTTTCCAATATGGCAATCATCGGCCTTTGCGACAATGCTGTTGCATCAGCAGTGTGAACTAGTTCAATCTCGCCGTTATCGCGACGCACTCGAGTCTTCAGCCGTCTAGCCTGGTAATCGGTCATATAGTCAGCCGTGTGTGTTTCACGGTACTTATCTTGACCCGGCATCCACGCATCAATGTCGTAACCACGAGCATTCGGTTTCCCAATCTCCGCAGTACATTTTTGAATAAGCTTATAAGGCAGTTCTAGTTTTTGCATTAAGTACTCTTGAATTGCAATATGAAATAAGTGCTCATTAAAAGATGTCTCTTTAGTTGCCAGACTCTCCATTTCCAATTTTTCAAATTGGTGCATGCGTATAATGCCCTCCATGTCCTTTCCGTAAGTGCCGGCTTCTTTTCGAAAACTGCTGGCATAACCCACATAACGAACGGGAAAAGCTGATTCAGGTAATATCTCATCGGCATGCATGGAACCGAGGACATGTTCCGCACTTCCCTGTAACCATAATTCTTCGCCTTCTATCTTGTATCTGTCCTCTCGAGGTTCAAGTCTGTCCATATCGTCATAAATCTCGGTACGGATCATTAGTGGCGGCAAAACTGGCGTAAAGGGCTTGGTGCTCACATCAAGATTTGCGGCTTCTGCAATTTCTTTAAGCGTAGCCTCGCTAGTTAATACCGATAAA
>DASSZG010000030.1:0-6551 GCA_035702905.1 Saccharimonadales bacterium (SeqCode) | reverse complement strand
GTTGTTAGTACTAGATAATGAGCTCAGGTCAGCGGTTTTTAGTATTAGGTAGCAATACAATGCACCTAGTAATAAAAAGACCGTTATAAACACTGGATACTTTGCCTCTCTAGCTTTAGGTTTTTGGCTCCTAAACAGCACTTTTGCTGCTATAAATATAATAATAAAGGCAACAAAGGGCATTAGTAAGTTGAAATAATTACTAATTATTGTAAATATACTCTGGCTTGAATTGTGGATATCGAAACTACTGAGTAATCGATCGACAATAGCGGTCAGTGGTAGAGTCCATGCTAACCATGCTAGTCCCGTTGATAATAATCTGTAACCACGCGCTTCAGGTGCTTTTCCAAGTAATTTGGCATATACCCGCAAGCGGCTATAACCCCAGAAAGCCACAAACCAAATGATTAATATCGGTAAGTTGATTAAAATGCTCAACAACCGGTAATTGGCTACGCTTGTTTGATAGAAGCCGGCACTAGATGGGTTCACCGGTAGTAGTAGTTGCTCTAGGATAAAAACCGTGGCTAGTACGAAGCAAATGGATAATGTCCCAGTATTCGAATTAGCTCTTATCTTCGTCATTTACCTTCTCTGGTTTTTAAGTCTAAAATTGAATTGCTCAATTTAACCATATTTTACTAGCGGTAATACGTAAGAAATCGAACAATAGACTTAGTTTATTTATGATATGGACGAATTTTATGTTAATTCATAAGTAGATACTTATGCAAATTAAAAGCAGTTTTAAGTTTTGCTCAGGACTAATTGTTTTTCCTGATATTTTTATTGCTAAAACAGACTAGCAAAGTGGCGTGCTGTTGCTGCTAGCCCTTTGCTCATCAATGAACTCTTGAACTTCAGGTACAGCAGCTAGCATCGCTACAGGATTAGGAGAAGACAAGTCTAAGGCCCTCCATGGATTATGTTTCTTGCATCTTTCAACCGCATTAATAGCTACTGACGCTTCTTCCGCATCAATTCCAAAGGTCCCATAACTAACATTGCGTTCGCCAGCTCTTTCTCTTGCCTGTGCAGCATTTGTTAAACGATCAAAAAGCTCTCGTTCTCCGGGCATGTCTTCGTTTGTATAAACCAGCCATTTTAAACAACTATCGAGAGAAAACAGAACTGATTGCTCAGCCTGCTCAAAACTTCGGAAATATAATAAATCTGTGCCATATCTTTCCATAAAACATATTATATCATATTTTATTCATCAGAACGGTTTTACGTATTAAACGCTCAGAGTCAATGTTTTAATTGCCGGTAGAGCATGTAGCCTGTGCAGGCTGTTTTTAATCAATTCGGGTGCATTTAGAACATAGGTAGCTGCTTCGATTTGTTGCATGTCGATGTCGAGTAGTACCGAGTTAGCGATAAATGGATTCCTGCCTTCTAAGGTATCTTCATTTTCATTATATCGCTCCCACATATTCACTCCTTGGGTATTGCTAATAGCCTGAAAAGTGGTTAACTCAAAGTCTCCCTCAGTCGTAAAGTAATATTCTCTAACCGATTGCGCAAATGTATGACTACTATATGCCTCCTGTTTTGACAGAGCTCTGGCTTGAAGGGCCATATCTATAATATGTTGTCGTTGGTAGCCAGTGGCTACCTTACCTATGCTGAGAGTAAGAGCTGAATAGAGCAATAATAATTCATCGTCCTCGTCCTCGATTGTTTCGACATTGGCTTCTAGCCCAACTATATATAATGAACCTTTATACGAAGCTGATGTGGTAACGTCAATACTGTCACCGATGCCGGCATAAAGTCTAAAGTTTTCTCTCCAGAATTCGCTTACCAGTGGCCAAAGAACCAAATCAGCAACATAGGTATGATTGTAGGTATTGATAGTGGCAGGGGCATCAGCCGGTGGCGTATTTTCCAGATTCCTAAACAAGGCTATATCTTCTCATTATTAAGATAATTATAAACTTTCTACACTTGCCGGGCCAATTTAGGGTTACATTTGGATGCGGTTAAACCGGTAAACCGCAAAGGTAATTGAAAGAATGAAGCTAATAGCCATAATTATTAGATCTTTACCTAAGCCAAAATGGCTTTGATTAGCGAGTAAGCTCCTAAGTGCATCAACCATGTAGGAAATTGGATTTATTGTGCTGATAATCTTTAGAAAGGTTGGTATATGGTTAAGTGGATATAAAGCACTCGATAAGAAAAATGCCGGCATTACTATCAAGTTGTTGATACTCTGAAAGCCCTGAAAGTCTTCAACGGCAGAGGCGATCCCTGCCCCCAGACTAGTCAAAGCGAGACACATCAGGACCAGGATTAAGAAGGCTGGAGGAACTTCGAGCCAGTTGTGGGGTCTAAAGCCAAAAATAAGAGCGATGACGAAAACAATAATTCCCTGCAGGATTGAGACTGTCGCGCCACCCAGAGCGCTACCTATGAGTATTTTAAGTCGACTAACTGGCGACACTAATAGTTCAGATAAGAAGCCGAACCTTTTGTCTTGGAGTATAATTATTCCCCAGAATATCCCTGAGAGTAAGACGGTTTGGGTAACAATACCAGGCACCAAAAACTGCAAATAGTTGCCTTCCCCGGCTCTTCGGTAAATTGCTCCAATACCATATCCCAATGCTAATAGTAGCAGTACAGGTTGCCCGAGGGTGCCTATTAAACGACTGCCACTACGATAGTAGCGTCGCATCTGCCTAAGCCATAGTACGTAAATTACATCTATATCCATATTTCTACCTTAGGGCATTATTCCTTCTGGCCATTCTTGCATTCAGGCCGTCATTATTACCACTCTCATCACGAATTTCGGTACCAGTCAGTTTCAAATATGCATCCTCTAGGTTCTTTGTACCTGTCTCCTTAGTTAGCTGTTTTGATGTCCCCCTAGTAATGATCGAGCCATGATCGATGATTGCTATAGTCTCGGCAACATCTTCTGCTTCATCAAGATAGTGAGTAGTAAAGAATATGGTCATACCTTTTTCTTTACTTAGTTTTTTAACGTATGCCCATAACATGTTTCTGGTTTGAGTATCCAACCCAAGTGTTGGTTCGTCAAGAAAAAGTACTTTTGGTTCATGAATTAATCCTCGGGCAATTTCCAGACGGCGTCTCATGCCGCCTGAGAAGGTTTTAATTTTTGATTCTCGTCGCTCATATAGGTCAACAAGTTGTAGTAATTCTTCAATTCGAGATTGTCGCCTATGCTTCGGTACACCGTAAAGTATGGCGTGTAATTCCATGTTCTCGTAAGCTGATAGCTCCTCGTCTAGGCTTGGATCTTGAAAGACAATACCAAAGGCTTTCCTGGCGCTGTCTCTCTCATGAGCTACATCGTGTCCAGCTAGTCTAAGCGTCCCCGAAGTCGGTCTGAGCATGGTTGTTAGCATCTTTATGGTAGTGCTTTTGCCGGCTCCGTTTGGCCCTAGAAATGCAAAGATTTCCCCTTTTTTAACTTCAAAAGAGATGGAATCAACGGCCGTAAAATCGCCGAATTTTTTCACTAAATTCTCAACCGAAATAATGGAATTACTCATGGATCTGCTTTCAAAACTATTTAATTTGGGAAAGTATGGTTAATATTTCCTAGACCATACATCAATCTGTTAAATTATACACCACTATATAAAATCAGTTAAGCGTTATAGCTGGAAGAAGTAATATTGCCACCTTCGCCCGTCCAGTTGGTGTGGAAGAATTCGTTCCTTAGCCTGTCTGTTCTCTCGTAAGTGTGGGCACCGAAATAGTCTCTTTGCGCTTGAATTAAGTTGGCCGGTAAGCGTCTACTCCTGTATGAATCAAAAAAGCTTAATGCAGCGGCCAGGCCCGGTATAGGTACACCGCTCTTAGTAGCTAATGCTACTACGTCCCGCCAAGCAGGTTCACATTCTTTGATAGCGCTAATAAAGAAATCGTCCAGAAGTAGATTTTCTAAATCTGGATTTTTAGAGTAAGCATTTTGAATATCACCTAGGAAGCGGCTTCTAATTATGCAACCACCCGTCCAAATACCGGCAACGCTAGAGTAGTTTATTTGCCAGCCGTATTCCTTAGCGGCGGCTTTCATTAGCATATAGCCTTGCGCGTAACTGATGATCTTACTGGCATAAAGAGCTTTTCCGATTTTCTCAATTAACTCTGTATGATTACTGACTTCAATTTGTTGCAATTCTCCGTAAGCAAGTGAGGCCTTATGGCGTTCTTCTAAGAGAGAAGATGTAAACCTAGAAAACAAAGCTTCGGCAATTACACTAATTGGTTGGCCTAGGTCGCTTCCGCTGATCACGGTCCATTTACCTGTCCCTTTTTGGCCAGCGGAATCCACTATCTTATCTATTACAAAATCACCATCTTCGTCTTTGTAAGCCAATATCTCTGAGGTAATTTCAATTAAATAGCTATCTAATTGACCGGCATTCCAATCTGTAAAGACCTGGCTCATTTGTTGGTTATCCAAACCGATGGCTTTAAGTAAGGCATAAGTTTCGCTGATAAGCTGCATATCGCCGTATTCAATTCCGTTATGAACGGTTTTAACGTAATTACCCGCTCCGCCGTTGCCTATCCAATCACAACATGGCTGATCGTTGATGCCCTTAGCTGCAATCGACTGAAAAATGTCTTTTAGGTGTGGCCAGGCCTCCGGATCGCCTCCAGGCATTATGGCTGGTCCGTGGCGTGCTCCGTCTTCGCCCCCGGAAATACCAGTGCCAATGTAGTGTAGGCCTTTACTTTTAACTAAGTCGATTCGACGCTCTGTGTCTGTAAACAACGTGTTGCCACCGTCTATAATAATGTCACCTGATTCTAGATAAGGCAGGATGTGGCCAATTGTCTCATCGACCGCTTCTCCGGCTTTTACCATTAACATAATTCTTCTCGGTCGTTTGAGCAGACTGACCAACTCTTCTAGAGAATTAGCCCCCACGACATTTGTTCCCTTAGCGGGACCGTTCAGAAAATCGTCAACCTTTGAAACTGTTCGGTTGAAGGCGGCTACTTTATAGCCATGATCGTTCATGTTTAGTATTAGATTCTGACCCATCACTGCTAGGCCGATAACGGCAATATCTGCTTTTTCTGATTCATTCATAATGTTAACTAGTATAATGCCTTTAGCTGAAAAGAGGTAAAACTAGTATATGAAATTACTCCAAACGAACACCGAGCAAGAGCTAGATGACTGTTTAGCTCAGATGACTATAGCGAAGTTACAACAGACAATTGATGAGTACGGTGAAGCAGTATGGGTTCTAGCCGGAGGCAATACACCACTCAGCGGCTACAAGCTAATCAATACTAAATTTAAGACGGCTTTAGACTGGCATAAAGTATGGTTCGTCATAGGCGATGAACGTCACGTCGAACTAAATAGTGATATGTCTAATTGGTGGTCGATTGAAATAAATCTACTTCAAGGTTTAAACTTTGATTCAGAAAAGCTAATAAAACCTAAATTTAGTGATGATTTGAATGTAATGAGAACGGATTACGAAGAGGCTATCGGCCGCTTGCCCGAGATTAGAAAAGGATTGCCACGGTTTGATGTCGTCTGGCTTGGTATTGGTGAAGACGGTCATACCTTATCGCTATTCAATAATGCTGATTTAGACAGTGACGAATTGGTAGTAGCAGTCAGGAACGCACCAAAGGATCCAAGCGAAAGGATAAGTCTAACTGCAGCCGCGTTTAGGCAGCCCTCAAGTGTTTTAGTAATGGCCTCCGGGGCTAGCAAAGCGGTGGTTGTTAGAGAGTTAATTCAGGGTAACTCTCAACTTCCAATCGCTGAAGTAGTTAATATAGTTGAGGATAACGGTGGCCAAGTTTATTTGTTGAGTGATAAACAAGCTCTAAGCTTCAATAAAACTTCGCATTAGTTATTTAAGTGTTGCGGTTTTGTCCGCATTAACGGATAATCAAAGCTTAAGCGTATACTAAATAGCTAAGGCACAAATGGAAACCGAAAACCAAAATTTAAACTCAGCGCACCTACCAGATGAAAGGAGTGGTCACAAGTGGGTCCGAGTACTGTTAGTCATAACAATACTTCTGATATTTTTTGTTGGCTTAGCAGCCTGGTTTATTGCTGATAAAAACAGCGTTAAGACTGCCAACACACCAGTAAACATAACTCGAATTGGACTGTCATTAGATACGCTTAAAGAATCAAGATGGTCTACTGACGAAGCGGACCTTATTAAATACGCTAAAGTTTTTGGCGGAACTATAACTGCTTTTGTTGCAAATAGTAATGACAGTCTACAGGTATCACAGATTGAGAATCTTATTGCTCAACGGGTCCAAGTTTTGATTATTGTCGCTCATAACCCTGAAGCTGTGGCGCCGACTATTGCTATGGCGCATGCTGCCGGTATAAAGGTTATCGCTTATGACCGCATGATCACTAATAGCAATGTTGATTACTATGATTCCTACGACAGTACCAAAGTCGGCATGTTAGAAGCTCAGTACGTTATGAATGCCGTGCCAAAGAGTATTCCTGATCCAAGCGTGATGATTGTTGATGGTTCACCAACGGATAATAATGCAACCCT
>DASSZG010000056.1:0-7426 GCA_035702905.1 Saccharimonadales bacterium (SeqCode) | reverse complement strand
TGATACTGGTGCCGCTGGTACATCAGGCTCTACCCAGACTTCAGACCAAACCGCCAGAATAGGTGTAGGTACAACTACGCCAAGCGCTAACCTAGACGTCCTAGGCACAACCACTTTACAGTCAGCAGTCAACTCTACTACAGCTTTCCAGGTGCAGAATACAGCAGGAACAAGTCTACTTACAGTTGACACAGCGAACGGTCAAAGCCTATTCAATGGTGATGTTAGCATAGGATCGGGATTAACCAGGCTCTTTAGTGATGGTTTTGAAAGTGGTAACTTTAACTCTTGGAATGGAGGGGTAACACAGTCAGGTTCAGCTACGGCTACGGTTGTATCATCTCCAGTTCACACCGGACATTATGCAGCTCAGTTTGTAGAAACCGGTGCTGGATACTCTCACGTAGTAGCTGGTATCACAATGGGTACAACTACAGTCATTCAATCTTACATTAATGTAGCTTCCCAAGGCGCTTCTGATCTTAACCTTGAATCAGTTGGTACTTCATCACCTAACTTCACGTCCGTATACAGACAACAGACAACAGGCTATATATCAATTTACGATCTAGCTAATAACACTAGTTATGTAAGCACAACAGTCCTGCCATTAAACTCATGGCATGAACTAGAAGTAGACATTACATTTAGCACTACTACCGGTTCTATAACCATATACATGGATGGTACTCAGGTCTTAAATGAGACTAGTATTGATACAGGTACTATTCCACCAAATCTAGCAATAGGTGACGGATATACCGGTGGTACTCACGTTGGTACATTTACTATGGATGACGTGGTAGTGGGAACAACGTCAGCGTCAGGACAAACCGGTAACTTAAATGTCGGCGACTCACTTCATGTCGGTGGTAACAGTAGCTTTGGTTCAGGAGTAATAATCCAGCCGGCATCAGATAGTACAACCGCCTTCCAGGTAGATAATTCAAGCGGATCAAATGTATTGAGTGTAGATACATTAAATCAAAGCGTGAAGGTAACCGGTAAAAGTGGAAGCACAGCCGATGCTTTCATAGTCCAGAACGCTAGCGGTACAAGTCAATTCAATATAGATACAACAAATAGCATTGCAAATATAGATACTAATAATACTTACATAAAGCCAGGAACTAATAATGCTAATACATTCCAAGTCCAAGATAGTTCGGGCACGACTGTACTAGGTATTGATACTTCAGCAGATCAACTACTCTCAGGTATTGCATCAGGGGGGACTGCATTCACGTTGAATACAACTACAGCTTACGCGTCCGGGTATCTACTTAAATTAGACAATAACAGTACAACTGAGTTTTCTATCGATTCTAGCGGCACTGTTGTGGCGGCTGGCACAGTAACGGCAAGTAACGGACCATTAATAGGAGATGGTTTCGGAACTGTTGGATCTAAGGTAATCTATGGAAGTAATACATTCACCAGTGGCACAGTAGGTTTTGTATCTTATGGCGTAACGTTTACTAGCTTGCCAATGGTGGTCGCTTCAAACGGTGATACAGGTGCGAATACTTGCACCGTGGGTGTGAATGGCAGTGCCGGTGGCATTACGATGACTGGTTTTTACGTAAGCTGTTCGACCACGGGTAACTACCGAGTTAACTGGATTGCCGTTGGCCACTAAATATATTATCGGTTTGCAATCAGCTAAAATAGTCTTAAAGCCTGAATACTGCGATAAGAGTATTGCTAAAATAAGGATAATCTAATTTTAGTCTTGCATAACTCACCCCTGTAAAGTAAAATAGCATCTGATGATAGAAGTAACCCGTAAAGACGCTAAAGAGTCGACCGAAAATTTACTACGCCGCTTTAACCGTAAGGTACAACAATCCGGTATGCTTGCTGAAGTTAAGCAAAATCAGTATTTCCAGAAGCCTATAAGCAAGAGAGATCGTCGTAGTAAGGCTATAATACGCCAGGAAAGAAAGGCTCTAAAGCTCAAGAAAATCAAACTAGGGCAAAGATAGAGGAAACTATCTTATGCTAGAAGATAAGCTTGATAAAGACATCAAGTCGGCATTACTTGCCGGTGACAGTCATAAAGCAACGACTCTTCGAGGGCTTAAAGCAACCTTACTTAATATTAAGGTTGCCACTGGTAAAAGAGATTCAGGACTGGATGATAACGAAGTTTTGTCAGCCTTTGCCAAAGAAGCTAAAAAACGCCAGGAAAGTGCTGACTTATATAAGCAAGCTGGCGATGACACTCGAGCTAAGGCTGAACTCGATGAAAAGGCCATGATAGAAGCCTATCTGCCTGAAGCCATGAGCGAAGAGGATATAGCTAAAGTTATTGATGAAGTAATCAAAAGCTTAGGCGCCGATAGTCCATCACAAATGGGGCAGGTAATTGGTCAAGTTAAAGCCAAGCTGGGTGCGGCTGCTGACGGAAGTGTGATTGCTAGGCTTACAAAGGAGAAATTACAGTGATATTACTGATGGGAATTGCCGGCAGTGGCAAGGGCACTCAAGGTAAAATGTTAGCCGATCAGCACGGATTACATTTAATATCTATGGGCGATGTTCTTCGAATGTACGTAACTGGTGCGCAGAGGGAAAAAATGCTGGCTGGAGGACTTCTTGATGATCAGGAAATCATAGCTATTATTGATAAAGTTTTTACTTCTCTTAACGATAATAATGATATATTGATGGACGGTTTCCCCAGAACTATCCCGCAAGCTGAGTGGCTCATGGAGCAAGTTAAAGCAGGGCGCTTTGATCTGAGTGCGGCTCTACATTTAGTTGCCAGCCGGGATGCGGTTAAGGAAAGATTACTTAAAAGAGCACGCATTGATGACACCGAAGCAGCGATTGAAGCTCGGTTCGATGAATATGAAAGGTCTACCCAGCCGCTTATAGATTGGCTAAAAGAACATGATGTTAAAGTAGTAAACATTAACGCCGAGCAATCAGTTGAAGCGGTAAATGCCGATCTAGTGAAAGCTCTAGAAGAAACAAACCCAATTACTTAAATGCAAACGGCAGTAAAAACCAGCCAAGAAATTAAATATATGAGAGAAAGTGGCCGGATGCTGGCTACTGTTTTAAATCTCCTTCAAAAAGAACTGAAGGTTGGTATGTCTACCAAAGACCTTAGTTTAATAGCCGCTAATGAGTTGAAGGCACTAGGTGGGGAAGCGGCCTTCTTGGGCTATCAGGGATATCCGGACGTCATATGCATATCTGTTAACGATGAAGTCGTTCACGGTATACCGAACACGTCGAAAATTATTAAGGAGGGTGATATCGTTGGCTTAGATTTCGGGGTTCGCTACCGCGGCATGATAACTGATAGCGCGATTAGTGTGATCGCTGGAAAACCCAAACAAATAGGACACATTAACTTATTAAAGGATACAAAAGAAGCCCTAGACATCGGTATAGCAACAGTACATGATCAGGTTCGTACCGGTGATATAGGTTTTGCAATTGAAAGTTTTCTCAATAAGAAACGATACGGCATTGTTCGAGACCTTGTCGGACACGGAGTAGGGCATCATGTTCATGAAGACCCTAATATACCAAATTATGGCCGAGCCAATACCGGCCCATGGTTAGAAAAGGGCATGACAATAGCGATTGAACCGATGGTAACGCTAGGAAAAGATCACGTCAAAGTAGCGCCGGACGGCTGGACTATATTAACAGTCGATGGTTCCTGGTCGGCTCACTTTGAGCATACCGTACTCATTACTGAAGATGGCAGTGAAATATTAACCCAGGTCTGAGTGGTTACTGAGGGGATTGTTCAGTCTTAAATTGTCAACGTTTTTAAAGTCTTTTGTATTTGCCGTCCAGAGTTCAAGGTTATGTTCTAAAGCAGTGGCGGCTACAATAGAATCAGCCAAGGATATATTTCTTAGTTGTTTCAGGTGCGTGGCGAGCGAGATAATATTTTCGGTTAAGGGTAATTCAGTCATCGTATGAAATAATTCTTTTATTCTTAACTCTTCGGCTGAAAGTAATCTCGGATAACCCAAGGTTTCAATATAAACTATAGACGGATAAAAAATAGGCTTATCGCTAATAATTTCTTCACTGAGAGTACCGTTCGCTAAATAAATTATTATATTTGTATCAAAACATATCATCAGGGTTCAATCAGTCTCTACCCGGGATAGGCCTGTCTTGACGGGTTTTTTTCTGCCAAGCCACAGGATCCTTAATATCTTTAAAAGCACCAATTTCCTGCAGATTACGTATTGCCTTTTTTAAAGCCTCGGGATTATGCTCTTTTGGTGGTAGCATTGGGCTGCCTAACTGGACCTTTTGGCCTAAAGAAAGATTTGAATTTTCAATATAATTCTTTGGCACTCGCAGAGCGTATGAATTTCCAGTTTTTATAACGGTTGCTGTGTAGTTACGCATAGTATTTACAATTATATATACATTAACTTGGCTAGTCTACTCGCCCTAATTCTTATAGAACATTGTATCCATCAAGCAATAGCGCTATACTGATGGACAGATGAAACCCGAACAATTTGTCGGTTTAGATATTGGTACCAGCATGGTTAGATGTGTCATTGGAACAGTCGATCCAAATGGCGGGATGCCCTCAATCATAGGACATGGTCAATCTCAAAATGACGGCATGCGCAGAGGGGCAGTAGTTCATGTTGATGATGTGGCTAATGCCATCGTTCAAGCAGTAACTGAAGCAGAGCGGATTTCTGGAATGTCCATCAAACATGCAACAGTTAATGTTAATGGCTCTCATGTTACTGGTATTAATTCTGAGGGAGTCATAGCGATTAGTGCTGCTAACAGAGAAATTACACCTGATGACAGGGCCCGCGTTGAAGAAGCGGCAACCATTGTTAAATTACCGTCTAATAGAGAGATAATTCAGTTTTTTGCCAAGAATTACAGTTTAGATGGTCAAAAGAATATCAAGGATCCGGTTGGCATGCATGGAGTTAGACTAGAAGTAGATGCTCATATAGTAACTGCTGCGACTCCAAATTTACGAAATCTGGATATGGCCTTAGAAAAAGCCGAAATGTCAGCCAATCACCATACAGTATCTGGCTTAGCTGCGGCCGAAGCGGTATTTACTCGGCAACAAAAGGAAGCCGGGACTGCACTACTGGATATTGGGTCAGGCACAACCAATCTAATAGTGTTTGAAGACGGTGAAGTACAGCATGTTGCTGTATTGCCAATAGGCGGCCAACATATAACAAATGATCTTGCTATTGGTTTAAAGACTGATTTAAATGTAGCTGAGGCGGTAAAAGTCCAGCATGCCGATTTAAGAGAAGTAAAGTCGAAATCTACCGCAGTAGTAAAGCTAGATGGTCAAGCCTATAGCTTCGACTTTGAAGAAGTGTCAATGATAGTTGAAGCCAGGGTTGAAGAGATGTTAGATTATATCGAAAAAGAGCTACAAAAGATTAAACGAGCTAAAAAATTACCCGGGGGAATAATACTTACGGGGGGAACTTCTAAATTGCCAGGCCTAGATGAATTCACTAAGGAACGCTTACAGCTACCGGCTCGCAAGGGAAGCCTACATGGTATCGGCGGTCTAGTAGATACCGTTGAAGATCCAAGTTATATAACCGTCGTAGGCCTAATGTTGCTGGATATGTTGCTACTTCCAGCCCTTCCCGAGACAACCTCCGGTAGGCATGGTACATCTGTTAATACAGGCTCTATGATCAAAAGTTTGCTCAATAAGCTTAAAGCTTAAAACCCTGAATAAATATAATTTTTCACTGAATAAGAATACATGCTAAATTAGCTTATTGATTCCGCGGCAATATTTTGCTTGTGCAAATTTATTGAACTTTTATCGCTTTATCAGTTATACTTGGGTTTATATAAAGCGAGATTGGTGAGGTATAATAAAGGGGAAGAAAATGCCGCAAGTAGTTGAGCCAGCAATAGAAACATTCGCGCAAATAAAGGTTATAGGTATTGGAGGCGCCGGAGGTGCAGCCATAAACCGGATGGTAGATGCTGGTATAGAAGGCGTAGATTTCATTGCTATTAATACTGATGCTCAGGCATTACACCATTCTAAGGCAAATAAAAAAATTCATATTGGTAAAGATGCGACTAGAGGCCTAGGTGCTGGCGCTGATCCCGGAGTAGGCGAGGCGGCCGCAAAAGAAT
This sequence comes from Saccharimonadales bacterium (SeqCode), assembly GCA_035702905.1. GTDB lineage: Bacteria > Patescibacteriota > Saccharimonadia > Saccharimonadales > UBA4665 > DAIDIO01. Next base: position 1,285 of record DASSZG010000056.1, on the reverse strand, counting down.
CAGTTGAAGAGATTAAAAAGGCTATTGAAGGTGCAGACATGGTATTCGTAACTATTGGTGCGGGTGGTGGCACGGGAAGTGGGGCTGGCCATGTAGTGGCCGAGATTGCCAAGAGCCTTAACACCTTAGTAATTGGTTTTGCGACAAAACCGTTTGCATTTGAAGGTGAAAAAAGACGCAAAAATGCCGAAGCGGCAATCGAAAAACTGCGTGCAGCCGTAGACACACTGATTGTTATACCTAATGATCGCTTACTCCAGACCATCGACCGTGACACGCCTCTCATGGAAGCTTTTAAGGTCGCCGATGACGTCCTCAGACAAGGTGTACAAGGTATTTCAGATCTTATTACTGTACATGGTCTTATAAACCTCGACTTTGCCGACGTTAAAGCGGTTATGACGGATGCTGGTAGTGCTCTTATGGGTATTGGTAGGGCCAGTGGTGACGATAGAGCAGTTGAAGCTGCTAAACAGGCCATAGAATCGCCACTACTAGAAGTTTCCATAGATGGAGCAAGAGGCATTCTATTCAATGTTATTGGCGGCAATGACCTGACAATGCATGAAATAAATGCTGCTGCCGAGACTATCACGACCGCTGCAGACCCAGAGGCTAATATAATCTTTGGTGCAACTATTAATCCGGATCTGGAAGGAGAAGTTATCATTACGGTAGTGGCAACCGGATTTGACGCTTCGTATTATTCAGCTAAAACTCCACGTACTCGCATGGCTGTGTTGGAAAACACTAACCTAGATAAACCAAAAGATGACCAGACATTATCCGAGATCGATATGGACCTCAATGATGATGAAAATGATGCCGAATCAGACTTCACAAAAGACACAACTGGAACGACCGACATTTGGACGCTTCATGATGATGCTCATGCCGAAGAAGACGGGAAAAAAGACGATGAGGACAGCTCTGGAGTAGTGACTAGTGACCTCGAAGACCAAGTCGAAGAGCCATCATTCTTACGTAAATTACGCCGCAAACGTAAAGACGAATCAGACAATAATTAAGTCTAATTTTCCAAAAATCGGGCATTTTTTAGAGGTTATCCGTATTAAATAATACAGCGACTTTTTGCTTGCAAAACACTACAGCTGGGGCTATATTAGAAGCACACAGCACTATATGTGGAAAAACAGACATATAGAAACAATAAAAACGCTGAGCACATTTACTAATTAAACAATAACGAATGGAGGCAGAATGAAATGCACTCAATGTCATAGCGAAGACATCAAAGTCATCGAATCGCGTGACGTGAGCGAGG
>DASSZG010000038.1:0-13594 GCA_035702905.1 Saccharimonadales bacterium (SeqCode) | reverse complement strand
GCTGGCGCAAGCTAAGGATTCATCAGCGAGTCTTTCCCTGTCTATGTACGAGAGCCTAGCCCAGCCTAGTCAAAATAATCCGGTTGCTTACTATAATCATCCAGCCCCTAATCTGTTTAACGCTATTATTTATCAATATATGATGCCTGGGCAAATGCTGGTGAGGGGGGTAAAGTCATAATGCTGGCAAGCTTATTTGGCCGGTTTAGCCAAGGAAATGTGTTCCCGGAGAGCAAACTTACACTGTTTGCAGCAATTGGCATGTTTGGCCTAATCGCTCTAATTCTTATACTTATTACATTTACAAGGCGCTGGAAATGGTTGTGGCGTGAATGGTTAACGACTACCAATCATAAAAAGATTGGCGTTATGTATATTATTGTAGCCATCTTGATGTTACTGCGGGGGGCATCGGATGCGGCGATGATGAGGGGTCAGCAGGCTACCAGTGTTGGTGCTCATCATGGTTTTATGTCGGCGTCTATGTTTCAGCAAGTAGTCAGTGCGCATGGCACGATTATGATTTTCTTTGCGGCAATGGGCCTAATGTTCGGTCTTATCAATTTAGTATTACCACTGCAAATAGGTACCCGTGACGTTGCCTTTCCGTTTGTTAATGCAACCAGTTTTTGGCTGTTTGCAGCCGGTGCCCTGTTAATTAATGTTTCTCTCGGGCTTGGTGACTTTTCCGGAGCTGGCTGGCTGGCCTACCCGCCACTTTCGGAGCTAAGATATAGCCCAAGTACAGGTGTAGATTATTGGATTTGGAGTTTACAGATAGCCGGTATTGGCAGTTTGATGAGTGGTATTAACTTCATTACTACAATCATGAAGGAACGAGCCAGGGGGATGAGTCTTATGAAAATGCCGCTATTTAGCTGGAGTGTGCTGGGTAGTATGCTCCTTGTTGCCTTTGCCTTCCCTATTCTAACTGTTACATTAACTCTTCTTGCGCTTGATCGGACACTCGGCATGCATTTCTTTACTGCCGGCGGCGGGGGGAATGCTATGATGTACGTTAATTTGATCTGGGCTTGGGGGCATCCCGAGGTATATATTTTAGTATTACCGGCTTTTGGTATTTTTTCAGAAGTTGTCTCGACTTTTTCATCGAAAAGATTATTCGGTTATAAATCTATGGTCTGGGCGATTATGGCAATCACCGTGCTTTCCTACAGTGTGTGGTTACATCATTTCTTTACGATGGGAGCTGGGGCCGACGTCAATGCTGTTTTCGGTATAGCAACGATGCTGATCGCTATTCCTACTGGGGTGAAGATCTTCAACTGGCTTTTTACTATGTACAGAGGACGGATCCGTTTTTCGGCATCAATGATCTGGTTTATGGGCTTTGTCTTTCTATTTACGATGGGCGGTGTAGCCGGTGTATTGCTAGCCGTACCGGCCATAGACTTCCAGCTGCATAATAGCTTATTCTTAGTAGCTCATTTCCATACTATGATCGTTAGTGGCGTTTTATTTGGCTATTTCGCCGGGCTTACTTATTGGTTCCCGAAAGTCTTCGGCTTTAGATTAAATGAACGACTAGGCAAGATTGCAGCATATTGCTGGATATTTGGCTTTATATTTGCATTTGGGCCTCTATATATTCTTGGTCTGATGGGCGCTACGCGCCGGTTAGATCATTACAATGCCTCAACCGGCTGGCAGGCGATGTTTATTGTAGCTGCTTTCGGCGGCGTTATTATTGCTTGCGGCATTGCTGTTCAGATCTTCCAAGTAATCTACAGCTTCCTTAAACGCGATTCAACCCGCGACCTAACTGGTGATCCGTGGAACGCGAGAACCCTGGAATGGTCAACATCGTCACCGGCGCCGTTTTATAACTTTGCAGTACTGCCAATTGTCAGTACCCGCGATGCCTTCTGGGACATGAAGCACTCTAAAAAACGAAGTGTTAAACCTGAACTTGAGCCAATCTATTTACCTAAGAATACACCTGCGGGATTATTTATAGCTAGTTTTGCCTTCCTGTTCGGATTCGGTATGATCTGGCATATTTGGTGGCTGGTCGGATTCGGTATTCTTGGCATTATTCTTACTATCCTAATCCGTACCACTAGCGGTGAGCATGAAGAAAAGATAACTGTTGCACAATTGGAAGCAGTTGAAGCCGGACTAACCAATTGGAGGGATTACGCATGAGTGAAGCAGAACTGGCAATAGATGCTAAGGTAACCCGTCAGACAGAAAGGCAGGAAGCCGACAATAAGACTTTCTTTGGTTTCTGGGTTTACTTAATGACCGACTGTGTCCTTTTTGCTAGCTTATTTGCTACTTTCGCCGTACTTCATAGCAATACTTTTGGAGGACCCAGTGCTCATAGCTTATTTAGCATGCCCTACGCTCTGAGTGAGACCTTAGTACTTCTGGTTAGTAGTTTTACCTGCGGCCTAGCGATTTTGTCTGCGCAGAATAAAGCTAAGCGTTTGGTTCTGTTTTGGTTAGGGGTTACTTTTTTGCTCGGAGCGGCTTTTTTGACACTAGAGATTCGCGAGTTTAGCAGTTTTGTACATAACGGTGACAGCTGGCGTCGAAGTGGCTTTTTGTCGTCGTATTTTACTCTAGTAGCTACACATGGTCTGCATATAACAATGGGTCTTATCTGGATACTAACGATGATATTTCAGGTAATAAAGCGTGGTTTAGGACGAATTACCGTTCGACAACTGACACTGATGAGCTTATTCTGGCATTTTCTGGATCTTATCTGGATCTTTATATTTAGTATTGTTTACCTCATCAGCGGAGGACTTAACATATGACCAAGCATGCCGTAGTCTCTTTGCATAATGCCGAAAGAGCCAGTTACAAAGCCTACGTTATTGGATTCTTGCTGTCACTTGCGTGTACCATGCTCGCATATTTACTGACGATAAACCATGTCTTATCTAAAAGTTGGTCGTTAGCACTTATAGTTGGCACGCTAGCATTAATTCAGGCAATTACGCAGTTAACATTGTTTTTGCATTTGGGTAAGGAATCTAAGCCCAGGTTTAAGTTATTAGTCTTCAGCTTCATGGTAGTTGTCGTTGCTATATTAGTAGGCGGTACAATATGGATTATGCATAATCTTACCAGCCGGATGATGACGACAAATCAAATAAATACTTACATGGAAAAACAGGATGATGGCGGACTCTAGTATTAGTCGTCATCCCCGTTCATACTCTCAAGAAGGTAAACAGACAAACTTCCGACTTTATTACCGTCTGATTAAGCCGGGGATTGTTTACTCCAATGTAATGACCGGTGTGGCTGGCTACTTGCTGGCTAGTGACTGGCATATACGACTTTTGGTACTAGTGGCCTTATTGCTGGGCATGGGATTACTGATAGCCGGGGCCTGTGTATTAAATAACTTTATAGATAGAGGTCTGGACGCCAGGATGGAGAGGACCAAGAAGCGTGCCAGTGTCTCTGGAGAAATAAGCCCGCCTAGGATTCTTGGATTTGGGGCGCTACTACTCAGTTTTGGGCTGGTAGCACTACTAGAAACCAACAGCCTAACAATATTAATCGGTATTCTGGCAGTAATTAGCTACGTTATTGTTTACGGAGTCGCTAAACGTCGAACTGTTTATGGAACACTGGTCGGCACTTTGCCCGGCGGCGCATCGCTAGTAGCCGGCTATGTGGCCGTGACGGATAAATTAAGTTTAGCAGCAGTTCTGCTACTCGCCTTAATGGTCTTTTGGCAGATGGCGCACTTTTTTGCAATTTCTATATACAGGATCAAAGACTATGCGTCGGCTGGCTTGCCGCTCTGGTCCATAAAAAGAGGAATACCTAGTACGATCAATCAGATTAGGCTATATATCTTGGCCTTTTTGTTTACATCCTTTTTATTTACGGTTTTGGGCTACGCCGGTTATAGCTTTCTGGCCGTTATGGTGGTTGCAAGCGCCTATTGGCTCAACGTAGTCTATAAACCTAGCCAGGGTAATGAAACTGCCTGGGCCAAAAAAGTCTTCCTAACTTCGCTTGTAGTTCTGCTTCTCATGTCAGCAATGTTACCGATTTCTAAAATTGTGCCTTAAGTGGTCACGATCTTTTTTAGGTGTACAGATACGCTAGTACCCTTTTGAACTTGGCTGGTAATGGTAATAGTGCCATCGTGGATATCGGCTATCATTTGAGCAATGCTCAGCCCCAACCCGTAACCTTCGGTTTCATTGGCTTTATTTCTAGAATTATCTGCCCGGTAGAACCTATCAAAGACGTGCTCTAAAGATACTGGGTCGATCCCAACTCCGTGATCGCTGACTTCCCAAATAATATCTTCTTTGGTGCTTCTGGCACTGAGCTGAATCTCGCTTCCCTGCGGACTATATTTAATGGCGTTATCCAGAAGGATAACTAGTAATTGCACTAGGCTATCTTTATCTCCTTGGACATTTAGATGTTTACCAACCTTTACGTTGATGTTGTGGGTATTGGCCTTCTTGCCAAGTTTAGCGACGGCATCGTCAAATATTGATTTTGAGTCAACGCTAACAAAATTCTGCTGTAGTTCGTCGGCCTCTAGGCGTGATAGTCTAAGCAGATTATTAATTAGGCTTTCCAACTTGGCTACTTCCTCTAGATTGCTTTCGATAGTGCCACGTAGCTCACTAGCCGATGCCTTAGAATTCATCAATGCCACCTCGCTCTCCATTTTAATGGCTGTAAGCGGAGTTCTTAGTTCGTGCGATACGTCAGAAGTAAATCGTTTTTGACGGGCGTGTGCCGCCTCGATAGGCTCAAGTGTGCGTCTGGCTAGCCAGTAGCTGGAAAAACCGGCCACAACTAGTACGATGAGGTTTAAGCCGACTAGTCGGATTAGTATTCGATGAGAGCTGTCTTGGTAATAAGTGTTAGGTCCGAGGTTTAAATCTGGATCGCCTTGGAAGACAGGATACTGAGATACTATCCGCTGTGATTCACTCCTAAGTCCTCGGTTGAGTTCCCTGGTCGTCTCGTTGTAGAGGATGCCGCTAAATATAAGGCTGATAGCCATAACTATCGCCAGATACCAAAGAGTCAATCTTACTGTAGCCGACCGAAACATAGGCGTCCTTTAGCTCGCTTCTATCTTATAGCCAAAGCCTCGCATAGTATGGATAAGTGGCTTTAAGTTCGGAAATGGCCGATCGATCTTATTACGTAAATACCCGATATAAACTTCAATAGTGTTCGGCAAAATATCGGCGTCCTGGTCCCAGACGTGATTAATAATCATGTCCTTAGTTATTACTTGGCCTGGATGATGCATAAAGTATTCAAGCAGAGCGAATTCTTTCGAGGACAGCTTTATTTCGGTTTTGCCGCGGCTGACCTTATAGGTGTTAGTATCGAGCTTCAGATCGCCGACCATAACTTCAGTGCCGACATGCTGTGAAGGCCGACGAAGTAGTGCCTTTACTCTGGCGGTCAGTTCGTCAAAAGAAAAAGGTTTAACCAGATAATCATCGGCACCGCTATTTAGCCCTTCGACTTTATCGCCAATTGTGCCTCTAGCCGTTAACATAATAATGGCTGTATTAATGTCGTTTTCTCGTAGTTTTTGACATAACTCAATGCCATCCATACTACCTGGTAGCATTCTATCTAGTACGATTACGTCATAATCTGGATCCGTTCCGTAGCTTAAGCCGTTGTCGCTGTCATAGACAACGTCAACCGCAAACCCCTTCAACTCCAAACCTTTCTTTATAGCTTGGGCAATTTTAGGTTCATCTTCAATAACAAGTATTCTCATCTATAGCTACATTATATAGGGGATATTGAAAAATAGCTGTAATGGTTAGGCTTACCTGTTACTCAAACCAAGCGTATAAGAGAATATAAAACTTGACGAACAGCAACATTATGTTAACATAATGCATTAATGGCTGAGCAACCAAAATCTTTAAGTTATCAATTTGATGTTACTTTTCAAGACGATAAAGTTTACAAGCGTCTAATCAGCGCAGAAGAATCCGAATTAAGGTTTAAGAGCCTGGGAAGGAGTTTGCTGTTTTTTGTAAATTTTGAAAAGATTGCTTCGGATGCTATATCTCACGCTAGCCAAAATGTTAGTCGCATAAAAAACTTGCTAGATAGTTATCCAGAAATATCGCCAAGCCTGGCAAATCCAGTCATCGAAGGTAATGGTGATTATAGCCAGGACCGTGTAACTACTTTCGGTAGAGCCTTAACTAAAGAGTCCTCAAGAGGTGCTCGCAAGCTTATCGACAAATATGTCGATCTATCTCTCTTTCATGTAAGTTATGGATTTATGGAAAGAGTTTTTAAAGTTACCGCCAATTGTGGAGTGGATGAAAATAACAGCGTAGTTTTATTAGATCTTGGTGAATTAACATTCGACAAGGACGAAGCCGTCGGACTAGCATCTTCTAAGAGATGGTTAAGATCAGAAGCGCTGTTGTATCCCCTACCGTTTCCCGAGGACTTTGCTTTGCCTAATAGTTTGAAGCCGTATTTTTGCAGGCGCATGTCTGAGCAGTTTAACACAATGAATATTATGGAAACTTGGCAACGAAGTGTTGCTGAATAGATGAGCCTTTTTTTGCTATAATAGCGCTCAATATGGCTAAAACAGTAATTCTGTCACCTCACTTTGATGATGCAGTAATTGATTGCTTTAGCTACCTTGTTAAAGAACCCGAGTCAACAGTTATAACTGTTTGCGCTAAGATTCCCCCCGAAGGAGTTAAGACCTTTTGGGACACCGTATGTGGAGAGCGGGATAGTCATAAAATGGTTAAGATTAGGCGTATAGAAAATGATAACGCTATCAACCTAACTGGGTCTAAGCATAAGCAAGTTCTTCTAGATTATTATGATAGTCAATACGATAACGGTCCTGTGCCAATCGATCAGATGTGTGCGGATATCCTAGCTAATTCTCCAAAGGATTCTGTGTTTCTTGCGCCTATAGCTACTAGCCGTATATTCCAACATAAGAATCACAAAGATATTAGAAATGCTGGCTTGAAGCTTTTGCAAGATGGATATAAGGTATGGTTTTATCCGGATAGCCCGTATATGAACTTGCCAAGAACACCGTACGAGCGGATTATCCGACGAATCCAAAAACGGGCCGAAATGAAACTAGGCTTAAAGTTTAGTTACAAGATAAATGAGTTATCTGATGCCGAGAGTCGTCTTAAAGACGAAGCCCTAAGAACCTACAAAAGCCAATACCGACCGACTGACATAAACTCCTTCGGTGGGCTTACTAGAGTCGTCAGACGCAAGTATGAACTTGTATTTATTCCTGAGTAAACCGCTTTTTTAGCCAAGTAGGAATAGCTAATAAGCTGACTACGGCTAAGATGGTTAGCGTAATGCCGGCTGGGCTAGGCTGCCAAAGTCCTGTGACCATTGCTCCTCCTTGTACTGCGGACACCACCGAAGCCGCAAAAGATAACTCTATACCCAGTTTTAGATTTTGTTCCCTAGTTCGACTCTGATCCTGCATCTGTTTCAAGATTATGGTTATAGGAGTACCGACAAGTAGAGTTATAGAAAAGTCACTAGCTAGTCCGGTTTTTAGATTCAGCACTCGACCGAAGCCGGTTCTGGTTATTAATCTTTTCGTTCCTTCGATCAGGGATGTAGCTCTTTTCTTAGCGAGCAAGTCGGCTGTAGCAATTGCTCCGAGCATGTCGAGGATAAGCGTGGTGCCACCAAAGACTAAAGCGCTGGCCAGGACGTTATTAGTGATGGCAATTGTCGCAAACAGGCTACCGAATCTTATCGGCTCGCTAAGGATTGGGTTTAAGTCAATAATGACAACTGCAGCCTCAATTGTGCTGAGGGTGTGCTTTAGCCAGCGGTTTAGTTGGTTGCTTTTAGCCATTTAAATGTAGGATTTATCTGTCTCAGGTTCTTCTACGAAATGTGGAGCCTGACCGAAGAAGCGTCTCTTAAACATACGATTTAAATTGTATTCTAGAATCGAATAGACAAGAAGGCTGATAAAGATATTATAAAGCAGGCCTTTTTGCAGGCGTCGGGCTGAGGTTTTGACGGTTATATTTGGCTTGAATACAACTTTGCCTTTCTTTCGGAGTTTTCTTAGCTGATCCATTTCATCGCCGTATTGGGTCATAGTCGTGTTGTAGCCTTCCCAGGCTGACTTTTTAAAAGATAAATTAGCCGCCGGTGAGTATAGGACGCGGCCAGTGAACTTATATATAAGACCTAAGATGTTAAATAAAAGATCGGCGTAGGCTCCCCAAACTGGACCGCCGTTATATGTAAAAGGACCAACCACAGCGACTATGTCGTCGCTTTGCTTAAAGGTGTGATCAATATTCTTTAGCCAGTTAGTATCGAAAGTCGAATCGGCGTCAGTAGAGATAATGATCTCGCCACTGGCTACTTCAGTTCCCTTTTGTCGGGCGTAGCAAACGCCAGCTTTTTTCTCGCTGACTACTTTAACACCTAAAGACTTAGCTATTTCGGCGGTTTTGTCGGTTGAATTGTTGTCGACGATAATAATTTCGTACTCGTCATCAAAATTTTGTTTTTTAAGAGACTTTATCGCGTGGGTAATATAAGAGCCTTCGTTGAAACAAGGAATGACAATACTGAAACGTAGCTGGCTGTTTTGTGACATCGCTCTATAAGGCTTTTCTGCTTAATAGCTTAATTACTAGTATATTATATTTTGCCTATTTAGCCTACTTGTCGGCATTTCTACTCAATAACTGCTTACGCTTATTCCTCTCTGTAAACTTGACAAGGATTTATACTTTGCTATGCTAGAACTTCGTGTTCGCGACTAGGGGTGGGCACAATTTCCTGGATTGTACTTTCGAAACAGACATTTTAAAAAACATCAAGTAATTGTAAGTACATATAAAGGGAGGAAAGTAAGGAGAGTTAATGCATTTAAAGGCGTTAACGGCAACTCTTGCAGTTGCTGTACTCGCGGGCGGTCTTATTAGTACCGCGTCTGCAAAAGCACTAAGTCAAACTACATCAACTAATTCAAAGTCAGCAGTAGCAATAGCGTCACAGACTAGTGAGCCGGTTAATACAACACCGGCGGTAACATCAGTTACCGTGACTCCAGATGAAACTTTGTCATCGATTGCTACGCAATATAACACAACCTACGTCAGGTTATTTGATGACAATACTCAGATTCAAAACCCAGACCTGATTTTCGTAGGTGAGCTGATAAACATACCGAGCGCAACCCAACAGTTGCCAGACAGGTATGGCCAATATCTATCAGCTCAGGCAGCTTCTCAAGCTAGCCAAGTTGAGAGTCAGAGCCAAGCTGACACGGACGACACACAAGCTACGCCGCCCGTTGCACCAGCAGTTTCTGCACCAGTTCAACCGGCTCCCCAGCCGGTAGCGCAACCAGTTCCTCAACCGGCAGTCAGTCAATCATCAGACACAAGTGTCTGGACTGAGATTGCTCAATGTGAGTCTGGTGGAGACTGGTCAATAGATACCGGCAACGGCTTCTATGGTGGCCTACAGTTCACGCTGTCCAGCTGGGAAGCAGTCGGCGGCACCGGTTTGCCGAGTCAAGCCAGCGAAGCTACCCAGATTGCACTTGCCGAGAGACTTCAGGCAATTCAAGGCTGGGGTGCCTGGCCTGTCTGTTCTGCTAAAGTTGGCCTTTAAGCCTACTTAATAAAGAACTAACTATATTACCCTCATCTTTTGACTAACCCTAGTAAAAAAGATGAGGGTATGTTTTATCAGCTTAATTTCATATAGCATCTGTTATAATAATTGTCACATTTAAAATATGCCTACACCTCGCCGCAAATCAACACCACCAGTAACCAACCGACCATCCACTAAGTCTCTTAATGCGCCTTCAAGTTCGCAGTTTCCTAGCGTCGGTATGACTCTTTCAAGCTATGGACAAACCAGACGTCCGCTAAGCGCGCGCAATAAGGTGCCTGAAGGTGTAAAGCCTAAAACGCGCCGCCTTAGCTTAAAAAGAGTCTTTTTAACGCTACTTGCCATTGTCATTATTGGCGGCGGATATCTTGGCGGAAAATCATTATATGAGCTACACAAAGCGTTCGGCGGTAGCATATTTGGTTTATTTGAGACTCAGAAACTTAACGGTGAATCTACAGGACACGTTAATATTCTACTTGCCGGCATGGCCGGCCAAAACAGCGGTCAATCAGGCGGCCCTGATTTAACAGACTCTATCATGGTTGTCAGCCTAAACGTTAAGAATAATACTGGCTGGATGTTGAGTGTACCCCGAGACTTACTAACACACATCAAGGGCCATGGTTACCAAAAGATAAATGCTGTTTATGAATTCCAAGGTATTAAGGCTTTAGAATCGCAAGTCGGGAGTGACCTAGGCATACCAATTAATTACTATGCGGTAATCGACTATAATGCTTTTAAAGAAGCGGTTGACGCAGTCGGTGGAATTCGAATCGATCTCCAAAGCTCTGATCCTAGGGGTGTTTATGATGCTTATACTCACTTAAAACTGCCTAACGGATGGGTTAACCTAAACGGCAATGAAGCCCTTGATCTTGCCCGTGCTAGAGGAGATAACGTTGCGGGCGACGTCAGTTATGGAGTGTACAGTGATTTTGATCGTCAACTACATCAGAGGCAGATGCTAGAGGCGCTGAAGTCCAAAGTTACTACTGCCGGTGTTTTTGCTAACCCGATAAAACTCGCTAATTTGTTTACGGCACTGGGAGATAACGTAAAAACAGACTTTAATTTAAGCAATGTGCGGAGGCTCTATGACCTTTCGAAGAAAATACCGAATAATAAAATAAAGTCGATTAGCTTAAATAATGTCAACGGTCAGGATCTAGTACCTCCCTACCCATATATGTATTACAACGGCTATTATGTCGGCTCTGTACTAGTGCCGGCGGCTGGCTATGGCAACTTCAGCCAAATTCAGGCATATGTCGCGCAACAGAATTAGCCATGTATTGCTAATCTTTGTATGATTTCATACATATTTGGCGAAGTGTCTAATATGTTCTAGGAGTATTTGCAGTATAATAGAGAGATAAACAAAGGGCGACAATGACCGATAGAGTAGCAGTTAATTACCTAAGAGCCTTTTTAGACCGCCAGCCGGTAAGGAAGTTTAAGAAAGGCGAAATTATCATCTTTCAGGGCGAAGCTCCTCAGCATGCCTTTGCGGTTAAGTCCGGCACTGTTAAAGCCTATAACCTAAGTGTTAGCGGTGATGAAAAGCCAGTAGCCTTTTACCCAGAGTCGCACGTCTTCCCTGCCAGCTGGATATATGGTAAAGTCCCAAGCGCTATTTATTATTACGAAGCTTTTACACCTGAAGTCGAAGTTCATTTGCTGGACCGAAATTCATATGTAACTTTCATTAAAAAGAGTCCGGAACTGCTCTTTCAGGAAATGGAGCGCCTACTTGCCGATCAGCTTGGTGGTTCTATGCGTTTAAATGCCTTGCAACACTCCAGGGCCAGCGATAAATTAATCTATACTCTTCACTACTTAGCGCTAACTCATGGTAGACCAATCGACAAAGATACAATTGAAATTACGCTAGATTTAACCCATCAGGATTTTGCAAATCTAACGGGCCTGACTAGAGAAACGGCCGCTACTGAGCTGAATAAGCTGAAGCGAGCCGGCATTATTAACTACGGCAAGCATGTGCCGTATAAATTGAATCTGCACAAACTGCTACAAAAGGTTAACGACCAGTTTATTGCCGACTTAGACCCAGCTACGCTGGCGTCTTAAGCCTTTTGGCTTTTGGGGAGCTATTACCGCTCTTTAGGGTTTCAGCCACAACTCTGGCTAGGTTATGAGGCGCTGTCCAGCTTTTGATTATGCAACGGCTGGCGCCTAACTTATAGGCTTGGGAGATTTCTGGAGAGTTTTCCATATTAGTGAATATCAGAACCTTGACGTTTTTGCGTCCGGTTTCCGACCATGACTGCAGGAACTCTAACCCTCCCATAATCGGCATCAGCAGGTCAAGTAGAACTAGATCAGGCTCAAATTCGCCAACTTTAGTTAAAGCCTCTTTGCCATCGAAAGCAGTAACAACTTCATGCCCTTCATGCCTTAAGATTATGCAATATGCTTTATTAAGATCACGATCATCTTCTACAACTAAAATTTTGGCCACAGATTGTCTCCTTAATTAATAAACAAAACGCTAATTATATATCAGATAGGTTAGTTTTGTGATGCAACTATTTATATCATAGAGCTCCAGTAGGTCATTGTCTAATATCTTACTGTTATTTAGCATTTTCGCCTCTTGGTAGGCTTATGTAGAAAATAGTACCTTGCTTTTCTGTACTTTTAAACCATATTTTGCCACCAAGAGCATCAAGCAAACCTTTGACTAAGTATAGCCCCAGTCCTGTTCCACTAGTTTCTTTCTTAATGATGTTAGATCCTCTGAAAAACTTAGTAAATACTTTGTCTCTAGCTGCTTCCGGTATACCCCAGCCTGTGTCTTTCACTTCAATTAGAATGTCATTAGTTCTCGGTTTAACATTGAGAGATACCTGGCCATTATCTGGGGTGTATTTAATGGCATTAGATATTAAATTTGTAATTACTTCTTTAACGATCAGGGAATCGGTCTTTATATCAGTCGATCCTGTTTTAGCAATATGTACTTTAAAGTGGATAGCCTTGCCATCTGCCATTATATTTAGCTCTGGCAGTATCTCTTTAATAAGCTCCTCTATGTTTAAGGGTTTGAGGTTAACCGAAATTGTACCGCTTTCAATACGCGTGATATTAAGGAGCGTGGATATTAGCTCGTTCATGCGATTTGAGGCGTTAATGATGGTTTCGAGTGAACTCTTCTGAAGGTCATTAAGTTCGCCCATGTAGCCGTCGCTGAGCATGTGTGTATAGGTTTTAATAGCCGAGAGTGGTGTCCGTAATTGGTGTGAAGCCAGAGATATAAATTCGCTTTTCATGCGGTCTATTTCCAACTCGACGCTAATATCCCTGAATACTTCGATTGCTCCAATTGGTTTATTGTCAAACATTAGCGGTGAAACGTTAATATCGACAGGAAGTAAGGTGCCTTTTTTGGTCCGGTAATTCATTTTGCCAAGTACCGGTTTGCCAGTTAGAAAAGCTTGGGTTATTGGGCGGTCGATGACCCCAACCGGTCGGCCCTCAAGGGTTTCTGCAATGACAAACTTAAGAAAAGGCTGGCCGATCAACTCAGTTCTTGAATAGCCAAGCATCTTAAGAGCCGGTTTGTTAATTCGTGTTATTCGGCCAAATTCATCGGTAGTTATAGCGCCGTCGCCCATGCTGTTGAATAGCACATCGGTTTCGCGGCTTTCTCTTAAAACTTTTTGCTGTCGGGGCTTCATTTTGGAATGATCTTGCATAACCTATTTCCTGGGATGCTTACTCGACAAGGTTAACTTACTAAGTTCACTTATATACTCTTCAACCATGTCGGTGTCTTCGGTTAACAAAGACACAATTACCCTTATCCAGTCAATTAAAGCCGCTAAGTCATTTTTAGTCAGCTTAGAAGGAGATTTATGTAGGTGATTCTCTACTTGTCTGTCAATAAAGCGTTCAGCCGCAGGGCCTA
>DASSZG010000066.1:0-5590 GCA_035702905.1 Saccharimonadales bacterium (SeqCode) | reverse complement strand
GACATATAGATGGACACTTGAAAAAGCTTTTCTTGACCGCGCATTATTTTGTTACGTAGCTGAGTGGCGGATTCTAGCGGATCGGTAACCTCCGGACCGACTAGCTGACCATTTTTAATCATGGCTCTTTTGGTTGACTCCAGTTCGGTTATCTTGCGGTTAAGTTTCGGTAACGACTGGGTAGGCTCAACGATATCCAAGTGATAACTGACGTCTATATTGTTATTGAAATTAATCAGGCTATTCAGCCAGCCCGAGCTGGCTGTATATGGATAGCCGGATATAAATAAGGTCCTGACATAACGTCCATCTAAATGAAGGCAAGAGCTCTCTTCAAGTAGCGCTTCGTAAGATATAAGATCGATGCTGTCCTGGTCGCCATGCTCAATCAGGCGCACTTTAGGATTGTTAGGTTTACGAGAAATTTTCAGCATTACAAATAGGCTCCGTTAATTAGATTCAGCACCTGATTCGTTATTGATTGGGTTTTAGATTTCTCAGGGTTATAGAAGCTATAAAACAAGTCAAGTATTTCCAAACCCGACAGTCGTCTGGTCCTCATACCTAAGCGCTCAAGGCCTTTTTTAAGTATGTCTTCTAGAAGATTAAACTGCTGGCAGATAGTTTCTATTTCATCAGAAGAATTAGTATTAATCGGCAGGACGATATAAAAACTGCGGCTCAGTATCCGGTTATCTGATACTAAGTTTTTAACGAAATGGCAGTAATTTTGGATTTGGGCAGTTCGGGCTTTAGTCGACTTTTCATTTTTACCCTGGAACCGGCTCAAGTAACCATCTAAGTCCATTGACCTGGTTCGGAAAAGAATCTGTAGCGAACAAGGCAAGGCGTTTAGAAAGCTCTGGTAGTTATCGATTATTAAATCTTGCTCGGCTTCACTTTTAAGCTCGAAGTTTACCGAACTGACTTCTAATACCAGTCTGTAGTTATCACCGGGAAGAATTAATATGTCGTTTTTAACACCTTTAAGTCTAATCTGCTCGCGCGATGAAGTAACATTACTGGGCCTTATTAATGTAAACATTTAACTTCCCCTTCCTTTCCTCTATAAAACTTAATTGTTTATGATCAGCCCTTAAGCCGGGTAAGTACTGGTTAAAACTTTGGCGGTTTACTGGAGTTGCGATTGAAGGCTCAGGGATTTCGGTTTCGTTCCTAAGCTCACTACATAAAACATTTCTAAAGGCTAAGGTGTTTTTGTTAAAAACAAATAATTTAGTACGTAGCCGGAAGCGGACTAGCGTTAAAACCCAAAATAATATCAGCTTAGTTTTCAACCTAATTGCCAAACTAAATAGAATTGCACTCACAATAATTATTAAAATCAACTTGTAAAGATTAAGGTGCATTGGTCTAGGCAGGACGGCATAAACTGCAAAGGCTGCAAATACCGGCGAGACCAGGATTCCAACTTGAATTAACGTCAAATTTCCAATTATCCGGTCTTCAACGGAGGTGACTTGAGCCGGAATGTTTATGGTCCTCACGGCTTAAACCCTAACCGAGTGGCTAATGCCGTTCATTAATTGACTACTAAGCCGTTTTAGTGACTTTGGACCAATACTGGCGTAATTTAACTGCATCATGACACCCTGAGTTTTGAGAAGAGCGACTAAAGTGGAAATGCCGACAACCAGTGACATGATGGGGTTAGGATCGCTGTTGCCGGCAATAAGCGAGGACAAGAGCGAGCCAGCGAGAATTAAAATAATGACGTGAATAAATAGCACAAAGATTGTCGCTATATAAGACTTAATCGCTGAAGTAGCGAAGTCGGAAAAACTCGGCAATAACCATAGGAGGATTACTAATGGTGCCAGCACAGCACCCAGGTAAAGTGTTACAAGTCTGCCCACGTAATAAACCAGCAAGATAAAGGCAATCACTAAAAAGACCATCATGATGAGTAGAGCGGCCAAACCGGTAAGACCAGACTGGCCGGCAATTGCACTGAGTACGCTCCAAACATTCAGTTGGCCAAAGCCGGCATAGATAGCGGCTATCATGACGTTTGACAGGCTAATAAGCGCATCGACTGCGAAGATGGAGCTATTAATAAGCACAAAGGTAAGGGCAATTCTCGGTGCTAAATGCCTTAAACTCAACTCACCTATACCCAAGCTAGACGCGCTCATAACATGAAAACCGACTAACGCTAGCACTAAAACAAATAGCGAATCACTAATACCGAGTACTCCAAGCCACATTTTGAAGACGCCAGGACTACTGACCATCAAAGGCGTGCCTTTAGTAAAATAGCTAAGCGCATTAATTATCGGGCTACCAATTGACTGTATCAGATAGCTGAGCAGTCCAGTAATGGCTTTAACTATTACATCTACTAGGCTGAATGAAGCTGAGGATGGTTTGACGTGGCCTAAATTTGGTAAGTGCTGAGCAACATTTTGCGCCGGACTCCCATAAGCATGAGTCATGATGGCTGTAAGTGTGGCCGCCGATATAACAATAACCAAGCCTATCAAGGCGTCCTTAATGATCTTTTTAGCATGGACCAGCTTCTCTGGATTACCGGAACTGGTCGTATACTGAAAACCGGCATTAACGAGAAATCCTAAACATAAGAGGCCGGCAAACACACACAAGCTGTTAATCATCGGACTAACGTAAGACGACATCACCGACGATGCGGAAGTTGCCATCATTGAAAAATTCATAACTTCGCTATGCTCCAAAGGCGTTATTAGCCAGACCGGAAACAATATTACTGAGAACAAATGCAGCTATCGTTATAGCCAGACCAGCTGCAGAAAAAAAGATCGTGCGCTTAGCTTTTTCAAGATGCTGAGGATTACCCGAGCTGGTTATATATCTCAAGCCGCCAACTACAAAGAAACCGGTGGCAATTAGCCCAGCTAGTCCGGCAACTGCCGTTATTACATTCTGCAAAAAACTTTGTACCTGGGCCATGCCGGCCGTAGCGGCTAACGCATTACCGCTAAATAAGGCTGGTATTATTAGGCCTAAGCAAGTTATTTTTATAATTTGTTTCATTAATTTACTCCTCCTGGTTTTATGGTTTACAAGAGAAAGTAACCATAGGTCAAAAGATTGATTAGCTGTTTAATGAATTTTTAATGAACTGTCAAAAATAGAGTATATTTGACAATAATTTTTGATCCGATAAGTAGTTTTATCCACTAAGCTAGCCGTATTATCCACAGATATAACAGTGGTAATAATAGGCTGTGTACAATTCGACTCTTTTGAGTATGTGCAGATAGAAATTGTTAAAAAACTTACACATAGGGCTACAAATGTGTGGAAAACTTCTGTTATTTTAGTTATAGTAACTTATTACAAAGAAGAGGTAACAAAGTGGTGCAAGACGATGTCTGGCAGGCGGTATTAGGCGAGCTAGAGATTTCTGTAACAAGACCGGCATATCTAACGTATTTTAAAAATACCGCATTACTTAAGGCCGAAGACGGCCAAGTTGTCATTGGCGTTACCAATGTTTTTGTTAAAGAAACAATTGAGAAAAAATTTAACGACCTGGTTCTCGCTACTCTCAAAAAGCAAGGTATTGATGTTACCAATGTTCATTACAAAATGATTCCTGCAAAGATGCAAAAACAAAATGACGAGGATTTTAGCGAACCGGATAGCCAAGAATCGGCTCCTCAACCTCGAGTCACCACCCAAACAACCTCCGGCAGACCAACCCTTAACGAGCGCTATACCTTCGATAATTTTGTGGTTGGAGACGGCAACGAACTAGCCTTCGCCGCTTGCCAGGCTGTGGCCGCTCAACCCGGCTTAAAGTACAATCCTCTCTATTTATATGGAGGTGTCGGCATTGGCAAAACCCACCTTATTCAGGCAGTCGGTAACGGGCTTCAAGCCCGAAATCCTGATGCTAAAGTTTTATATATAGCGACCGAACAATTTGTTAGAGAATTTGTAATAGCTCTTAGGGCCCGGACTACCGCTACTTTTGCCAACCATTACCGCTCGGCTGATGTTCTGATCGTTGACGACGTCCAATTCCTGGCAGGGAAAGATAAGATTCAGGAAGAGTTTTTCCATACGTTCAACACCCTTCATCAAGCCAATAAGCAGATCATAATTAGCTCAGATAAACCACCCAAAGACATAGCCATGTTAGAAAACCGCTTAAAATCCCGCTTTGCCGGTGGTATGAGCATAGATATGCAGGCCCCCGATTTCGAGACCAGATGCGCAATCATCCAAACAAAGGCCGAGGCCAATCAGGTCGAACTGGAACCGGAGGTTGTTGAGTATTTAGCTAGTTTGGTAACTTCTAATGTACGGGAGCTTGAGGGTGCTTTAAACCAGCTACTAGCCTGGTGTGATGTCAGGAGTATTACGCCAACCGTAGCAATTGCAGCTAGCTTACTAAATGTTAATAAGGGACGGCCGAAGCATTTAAGCGCTAAGCAGATTATCGAGCGGACAGCTAAACATTTCCAGATACCAATCGAGGATCTTGTCGGTCCTAAAAGAGATAAGGATATAGTGGTACCGCGCCAAGTCGCAATGTATATTCTGCATGAAGAATTAAGGCTTAGTTACCCTAAGATAGCTCACGAATTAGGACGAAAAGATCATACAACAGCCATGCATTCTGTCAGGAAAATCACCCAGGAGTCTCAAATTGACGCCGGGCTAAGAGCCGCAATAACCGAAATCAAAGAGCAATTGTATGCGTAAAGCCTGGGGAAAGACTGTGGAAGCTGTAATAGTATCCTGTGTGCAGTGTAAGATTTTTTACACACAGCTTGTGCGTTGTAGAATAGTGCCGTGTATAAATAGGGTGGCTTTTACTAATGTTTTGCCTGGTCTTATCCGATGCTTATACACAGTTATTTTTGTTATTTTTAATCTGTGGCGGGGTGGCTTTTACACAAAATTTATATATACCAACAACAATAACTATTTAATTAAATACTTTTATTGTTAGTAATAGAAAGGCCTTTAAAAAATGAAGCTACAAGTCACCCAGGAAAATTTGAATCGAGCATTATCTTCTGTTGCTAGAATCGCCAATAGTCGTGGTACACTCCCAATCCTAGCTAACGTACTGATCAAAACCTCAAACAACCGATTAAGTCTGTCTGCAACCAATCTAGATATAGCAATAACCCATTTCATCGGTGCCAAGGTATCCGAAGAGGGCTCAATAACTGTACCGGCCAGACTAATGCAAGAGTTTGTTAGTAGTCTGCCTGAAGAGATAATTAACCTTGAACTCGACGGAAATAAACTTAACGTTAGCACCGACAAATACAACTCGGTAGTAAACGGGGTTATGGCCGACGACTTCCCTGTTATGCCGGCCATAAAGGAAGGTAAAAACTGGACTATTAATGCTGGGGTTTTCAAGCGGGCCATGCAACAAGTGGTTTTTGCAGCTTCTAGCGATGAAACCCGACCAGTACTAACCGGTGTTTTACTAAAGACCTCTGCGAAAAACCTGGCTATGGTAGCAACCGACAGCTACCGGCTGGCCGAGAAACAGCTAGGTAAGGTTAAAGAAGATGTGGAAATGCTCATACCGGCTTCTGCTCTTCAAGACCTTCTGAGAGTT
>DASSZG010000034.1:0-6092 GCA_035702905.1 Saccharimonadales bacterium (SeqCode) | reverse complement strand
AGTGCCATCTACAATAACTACCGGGCGGGTAGTGCCAACACTGTTAGCTACCGAAATTTGGGCAGAACCACCTATAGACAAATTACCTGTAATATAGACGTTTCCATTGATTGTTAGATTGCAGTTATTGGCGACACTTACATCACCTGTTAATTCAAGGTTAGCAGGCCAGCTTATATTGCTACCGCCACTACAGGCGTAGCTACCGCTACTGCCGGAAGCAGTGGTAGTGACGGCACTGATTTGGGCACTCCTATCATAAGTCGGAGGAGATGACACCGGTGCAGTACAACCAACTTCCAGTCCCGCACCGCCATTTCCGGTTTGGATATTGTTATTAGGCCCAGTACTAGTTTGTCCAGTTGCGCAGACACTGCCATAAATAGCGGTACGACTGCCCAGGGAAATAGGCTGTGTGCCGCTACATACCTGCGGATAAGTTGAACCTGGATTAGGTCCCGTTGGGCACGCATTATTAGCTACGTCGACATTAACTGGGTCGCTTGAGGTCCCGATCTGTGCAGATCCGGACATGGTTAGCGTGCCACCGACGTAAACATCGGAATTAACTATATTTGCCGTGCCGCTAAGTATCAAACCACCTGGGCCGCTTAGCACCGAATAACCACTACTGCCTGTACCCACGACTATAGCTTTAATAACTCTAGTTACATAAGGTGTAGTTGAGCTAGCCCCGTTATACACTTCTCCTGTCGAGATAATTGTCTTGGATGTACCATCAGAATTAGTAGTAACCGTAGTGGTGAATGTTCCTTCTCCCTGAGTTGTATTATTAAAAAATACTTGTGGCGTTGTGTAGCCCGCGAAAGAATCATTACTATTCAACTGATTGACACTTTCCTCAATTCCCGCTTCTGCAACCAGTTGGGCATTCTGAACATAAGCTTCTCGCTTAGTGTGCTGGTATTGTTCGGTCGTTAACAGTCCGATACTTAGCGCTAGGGAAGTAAATAGAATGATCATAATTAACGCCGTGATCAGCACCCACCCCCTCTGATTATCGACTGTAATAGGTTTAATCAATTTTTGCTTATTCATTTCTAAAGACCATTCTCGTAGCATAGCTAGCGGTTATCGTTTTAACACCGGACTTTTGGTAAACAGTAATAGAGGCTTGAATTGACCTTGCGTCATCCGGAGCAACAATATTTTCGTTAGCGTCGTAATAGCTGAAATTTAAGCTGGAAACGTTGGTTGCGATAACCTTATCAGCCGGGCAGGAGGGAGTCGCATCTGCCGCCGGACAAGTTGTTACAGCCACATCGCTGCTATTACCTGATGAGAGCGTACGGCGATACATAGTAGTTCCAGAAAGAAAATAAATTTCATTATCTTTTAATGTTATGTACTTAGCAGAGTCACTATAGATGACATTATTGTATTTATCTACAGCCACCTTAGCTAATACAAGAACTTGAGGGCCAGACGTCCATCCATATTGTCCGCCTGGTGCATAAGGATCAGGATATTGATTATTAAGGTCAGCATATCCAGATAATTCAATGTCCTGCGTCATGATATCTAGGGCATTTTCAGCCGTATAGAGCAGTGTCGATCGGTTCTGAGCAAGACTTGAAGCTTGCAACCAGGTAACGATGAAATTAGCAAGACTGAGCGATAGTATACCCATAATAATCATTACTATCAGTAGTTCGATTAGCGTAAAGCCGGACTGGTTGCTTCTGGAATATCGTTGTTTCATCCTAGCCTTGTCCTATGCCTATAATACCTATATCAGAACTCAGCGTAACTGTCTCTGTTTGCCCAAAATCACTATAAGTTATAGTGGCATCAACACGCATCAAACCACTAGTCGGCTGGCTAATTGCGGCCGTAGCTGTTGCGCCGGCCGGAAAGTTGCTGGGCAGGAGAGAAGCAAAATTAATGTTAGTTCCAGGAGTTAAAGTATCATAGCCATTGTTCCTCAAGTCTTCAATTTCTGTTCTGGCTGTTCTGACCGCCACATCATAATGCTGGCTTTGGACTTGATTAATCTGGAGCTGGTAATAAAGACTGCTGAGGCTGGTTATAACAATAGCGAGAACGATAATTGTTACCAGTAGCTCGATTAAAGTAAAGCCACCTTGCGGTGGCTCTACATGTCTTCGATCAGTTCTTTCTCTATCTTTAAGCATTGCCTATTAGTATAAACTTGATTGAGTTTAAACTTAAGAACTATTTACGGATGCTTAGTTAGTAACGTTGATGTTATCGGCAGTGTTTGAGTCACCCCAGATAGTTGCATCAGCTGTCAGTGTGTACCCTGTGCAAGCCGTAGACCCGGTCGTAATAGCTCCACCGCTGGCTACAGTATCTCCACAGCCACTTGGTGTTACTGCATATACATATCCGTTAGCCGTTGTAAATGTACTAGCTAGCGTAGTATTGTTGCCGCCGGCACTACTGCTAATCCAGTTATCAACGTCGCTTATAGTAGCTGGGTAAGTGCTGTTGTCAGCGTTATATTCTCCTAGCTTATCTCTGACTTCAGATAGAGTTGACTGAGCAGCGGCCTTATGCGCCTTGTTCTGGGTGCCGTTGTAGGCAATGAAGGCAATGGCGGCCAAAATACCAATGATTATAATTACGATCAACAACTCAATCAGCGTAAAGCCTGATTCGTTATTTTCTTTTTCTTTTTTTAAGTACATATTATGGATCCCACCTTTCAATATGTGAAACTTTAATTTTTACTAGATATTAATCTATCCATAAGCACATTATTTCTTATGCTTAAACTGTTGTCAACAAAGTTTTACTAATCATGGGGAAAAACTGGAGCCTTAACCGCTGCCAGCACTGGTTTCAGTTTTGGTAATTGGACCAAAGACGCTGACGGCAATTAAACCAACCATACCGCCAAGCAGAAGAATCATAATAGGTTCAATAACTGAGGACAATGCATCGACGGCCGTATCAACCTCATCCTCGTAAAACTCAGCTATCTTTAATATAATCGTATCAGTTTGTCCGGTTTCTTCGCCGACAGCTAACATCTCTGAAACGATCGGCGGAAAATGCTTACTTTTTTGTAATTCAACAGACAATTGACTACCTGATTGTATGGCTTTTGAGCACTCCAGTAGCTCCTTCTCGATGACAGCATTGCCGATAGCCCCAGCGGTGGTATTAATAACCTCTACTATATTGACGCCTGCCCCCAGTAGCGAAGCAAATATCCGAGAGAATCGTGCTATGGCAGTTTTGATAATAATGACCTTCACGGCTGGGACTCTAAGTAAAAAGGAGTGCCAGTTATATCGACCTTTTGGTGTTTTTATATAGCGTCTGAATATAACAATAGCGATAGGCAAGCCGACTAATACAATCAGAAGGAATGCCGGTTGCTTCATAAACTTACTAACATCTAAGAGGATTTTTGTATAAATCGGCAGAGCCGCGGTCCCGCCACTTAAAGAAGACAGCATGGTTGCAATTTTCGGAACAATAAAAGTCATCAGTATAAAAAATGCTAAAATCGTAACCGAGAAAATTACTGCCGGGTAAACCATAGCCCCACGTATTTTTGTCCGTAATAAAGAATCCTTCTCTTGCTGATAAGCAAGACGGTTTAGTATGTCGTCCAAGTTACCGCCGGTTTCGCCAGCTCTGACCATATTGCAATATATTTGAGAAAATACTCTAGGGTGTTTAGAAAAAGCATCGCTCAAATTTCCACCCCCCTGGATATCTGCAACTATCTGTTCAAGTACCACTTTTAAGCCAGGCGACTCGGTCTGATCTTTTAGAATACCGAGCGCTCGAAGAATTGGTACCCCGGCATTAATCATTACCGCAAACTCACGCGTAAAAATAACCAGCTCTTTGGATTTAACTCCGCTGGAACCTGGCAGACTAATATTCATACTCAGACTGACGCCGCTTTTACTCTTAACTTCTTTAATTACAATAGGCTGAAGGTGTTTAGTTCGTAAGGAAGCAATAGCAGCGCCTCGGCTGGCTGCACTGATGGTGCCTTTCTGTGTCGAGCCATTTTGTTGCTGGGCAGTGTAAGTGTAATCAGGCATTTAGTCTATAACTCCGTGCTGGTAGCTCTCATTATCTCTTCGACGCTGGTCTCACCACGAATTGCTTTAATAAAGCCATCAATTTGAATTTTAACCATACCGTCTGATATTGCCTGTTCTTCAATTTCTTCACTTGTCGAGCTCGTAACAATTAGTTTTTCAATTGCTTGATTATTTTCCAAGACCTCATAAATACCAATTCGCCCTTTGTAACCTGTATGGTTACAGTTATTGCAACCTTTGTCATGGGCCCGCCATAGCTTGGTAATGGTTTTATCGGTAACACTCGGGGCATTATTTGTTTTAGCATCACCAGCAGCACTACTTGTGCCAATTCCGGCCGCAATAGCTTCTTTCTCTAGTTGCTGAAGATGAGTAAAATCAGATGCCTTCGCCAGATTAAACGTTTCTTTCACTCTAGCCATCACGGCATCATCGGGCGCATATTCTTCCCGACATTCCGGGCAAAGGCGACGCACTAACCGCTGCCCGATAACAATCCTAATGGTGCTGGCTATCAAGAATGGCTCTACTCCCATATCCAATAAACGTGGTAAACAGGTAGCTGCGTCATTAGTGTGCAGGGTACTGAAGACCAAGTGACCCGTTAAAGCTGCCTGCACTGCAAGATCGGCAGTTTCAACATCACGAATTTCGCCAACCATAATGATATTTGGATCTTGACGCAGTAGCGCCCTTAGGCCAGTTGCAAATGTCATGCCAGCCAGCGGATTCAGCTGCGTTTGGTTAACTCCGACTATCCTGTACTCTACGGGATCTTCAATAGTACTTATATTTACGGTTGGGCTATTAAGCTTACTCAGGACACTAAACAGGGAAGTCGATTTACCACTGCCGGTGGGTCCGGTTACGAGAATCATGCCATGTGGTTGAACAATCGCATCTTGAACACGCCTTAGAGACTCACCCCAGTAACCAAGATCATCCAGATCGCTGGCTTTAGTTGATTCGTCCAATATTCTCATGACCACTTTTTCACCGTCGACAACCGGTAATGTAGATACCCTTAATGCATATACACGATCATCGGCAGAAATCTTGAACCTACCATCTTGAGGAGCCCGGTGTTCGTCTATTTTCAAGTTAGCCAGTATTTTAATTCTGGAAACTAGAGCGTTAAGTACTTTACGGGGTAACTTATTTGCTTCATGTAGCACGCCATCAACCCGGTAGCGGACAATAACGACATCTTCATGAGGCTCAATATGAACATCACTAGCCCGAGTTTTTATACCGTAATCAATGATCAGGTTAAGTGTTTGGGCTATCGGCGAGTCTTCGGCCACATCTTCTTCGGCAACACTTTCTTCAACTTCTTCCTTATCTTCTATGGCAATGACCTTGGCTAGTTCCGTACTGACATTGCCGCTACCGCTATATTGGTCAATGGCTGTTTGAATTAAGCTTTCGGGTGCTATATGTACTCTTATTGGGCGACCTATCTGCTTTTGCAGGAAATTTATAGCCTGAATATCATCCGGGTCTTCCATCGCAACAAAAACTACACCATCTTCGTCGACACTAAAAGCTACGGCTCGATACTGCCGCGCGATACGCTCAGGTATTAACTGAAGGGTTTCTTTAGAAAGATTATCTACATTAAATTCAGCAAACGGCACATCTATTTCCTGAGCAAATAGTCGGGTCAGCTCTCCTTCGCTTAATATATTGTTTCTAACTACAATATCCTGCAAAGGATGTCTTTCAGTTTCAGCTTGCTGATGAGCTTCTTTAATCTGATCGACAGTGACTTTACCGCTCGCTTTTAATAGTTTTTGGACAAGAGCATCTGACACATGCATACTAAGACAAAGTATATATGAAAAGCACTAGCTTTAACAATTTACATATATAAAACGTTTAAGGTAAAATAGATTCAGCTAATATTAACAAAAATAGTAGCACGCTAGAGAAAAGATGAATACAAAGCAAACCAAACGGCAACTAAAATCACCGAAATTTCCAAGACTTCATATACCTAAAAGGCGAGTAGTTGGACTTGCAGACGATCAGACTGTCACC
>DASSZG010000045.1:0-6655 GCA_035702905.1 Saccharimonadales bacterium (SeqCode) | reverse complement strand
TGGGGACCACTGAATCCGCCACTAACCCCAGGCTGATTAACATCTTGATGATTTGTCGTAATTAGGCTCGTTTCTGTGGGACTGGCAATAATTTGGATATGGACATGGTTTTGGCCAGCGAAAAACAGGCCTTGTCCTACCGGGAACTGGCTAAGACGTTTTCTTTCCTCGCCGGTAAGTTTAAAAACATCTGATAATACATCAACTGCTGAAGGGGACTGCTTAAGAAGGAACTGCATGGATGCATTTGCGACGATTGCTCTACCCATGCGACTCCCCATGAAATCTTCCACGTCCTGGGTTACCGTAGTTATCCCTAAGTTATATTTACGGGCTCTTTTGGCCAGCGAAAATAGGAAATTGGCGGAATCTTCATACTTCATAAGTTGCCATGCTTCGTCGACTATTAGTATTCGCTTCTTCTGATCGGCTTTAGTTTTATTCCAAATGTAGTTAAGCACTATATACATAGCCACCGGCCGGAGTTCATCTTCAAGGTCTCTAACGTTAAAAACGACCAAAGGATTATTAATATCTACGTTGCTCGGTTGGCTAAATATCCCAGCAAATGTACCGGAAGTATATTTACGCAGTCTTTGAGCAAGTTGTGGCCCCGTTCCTCCCATATGAAGTAAGGTGTCATATAGATCAAGAATGGTTGGAGGATCGGCGGTATGTGTCAGTGGGTCATTAGTAATTCCGGCTTTGGCGTAGGTATTTATTAGGGCGGCATCGAGATCAGCTTCCTCGGAAGGGGCTAGTGCCGGCATGACATACTGCGAGCCACCTTGAATTTGGGCTTGAGCTCCGCCCATCATTAGCCTGAGTAGACCGTGTAAGGTTATAAGGTTAGACCTAAGAGCATTATCCGCCTCTTCGTTATCGACGACTTTTGGTAAGTCAAAGGGGTTGATTCTGGTATTAGAGTTCAGGCTTAAACGGATGTATGCACCGCCGGCGGCATCGCACATTTTTTGGTATTCATTTTCCGGATCAATGATAAAAATATCCGTCCCGAACATCATGCTTCGGAGGGCTTCCAGTTTAACAAGGAAGCTCTTACCTGCTCCAGATTTAGCAAATACTACTGAGTTGCTGTTTTCTAGGGAGAAACGATCAAAGATAACAAGGCCAGAGTTGTGCATATTAATGCCATACAATATACCGTTATCTTGAGTAAGGTCGGCGCTGGTAAACGGGAAGCTGGTACTAAGGGCGCCGGTACTCATATTACGTCTTATTTGTAACTGATCGACTAATTGCGGCACAGTGCTGTTTAGTCCCTGCTCTTGTTGAGAAGTTGCAGCCTTACTATAAACAAGTTGTTGGCCGAGCATAGACTCAACCTTATGGCTAATGAACTCAAGTTCTTCTAGACTGTTACCGTAAATAGTAAAGTACAGTCCAAATCTAAAGAATCGCTCCTCGCCCACTTGCAGTTTATCTCGCATTTCTTCGGCGTCAATTATAGCTGCTTGCTTACCAGGATCACGCACCCGGCCTTTTTCGGTATCAATTTGAATTCCAGCTTCAAGTTGAGTAACCTTTTTCCTTAAGTTTTCTAAAACAATTTGGCTTTCAACAGGATAGATATACATGCTCATATCCATGATTTCATCTAAATTGACCATGCTACTTAACCAGCCGGTATAGACCTGCCTGGGGTAACCATAAACGTAGTAAGTCCGGGCATAACGTGTACCTATTTGGAAATGCGTACTACTAAATTCAATGGAACTGGGCGCAATAAAATCCCGAAGTGCAGTCACTCCCTTCTGAAAAGCGGCTTGGACTTCCTGCTCTTCCCTTGCCCTTTGCGCCTGGGCAATGGCAACAGGATCGGTTGGGGTCTGTACCTTTTTACCTAACCCAAGCATTATTGAAGCTCCCTTTGGAGATGGGCCTGCGGGGCTAGACCGTCGCCCTTAGTAACTATATCGGCGGTAAGGCTATCGAAGTTCTTAAGTTGTTGCCGAGTTGCTGTATCTGGATTATAAGTGTCATAGTAGAGCTCGATTAATTCTTGAGTGTCTAGTGGGATACCTTTTATGCCACATTGTAATAAGCCACCCAGTACTGACTGAACTCTATTTCTAAGCTCTGCCTTGGCGTTTTCGAGGTCGACTTCATTGATGGTAATATGCTGTTCCTGCTTTTTGAATAAGTCGGCAAAGCCAGTAAGGAAGTTTTTACTTTGCTTAACCGCTTTATTAGCTGTATCAATTACCGGAAAGAACGGTATAACAACATAAAACTTCTTGTCCATGATGTTAGTTTGTTGACTGAGGTTATACATATAATCTATGTAGTCTTCCATAAGTAGTGCAAGGAGCATGTTGTCATGCTCAGCCCGTATTTTGTCTAACTTCTCAATATATGGCTGTAGGTCAATCTTTTGCGATCGCTCAAAAATCTGTATAGGAAAGTATAGAGAGTTTAAAAACCCCTGATAGCTGTATTCAACAGCTTCTTGTTCTTGGGAGCTCATCAAATCAAAGTTAATACTATTAACCATTACTACAGACCGGAATGAGCCATCGTTCATAATTACGATACCGTCCCTAACTTCGGCTATTTGGAGGGTGTTTTGGGTGCTGTTGGGGTTGCTGGCAGTAGCTTTGGCGCCGTTTTTGTTAGCAGGCGTGGCTGGTGTGGTGATAACATTTGACGGACCAGATTGACCCACACCAGAGACTTGGTTATTAGATTGAGGATTCATTGAAGCCGTCCACCCTTAAAGTTTATATCTGCTAGAAAGTTAATGCAGCGAAATGACGACTTCGTCTTCATTTGTATCGTCACCCTTAGCTCTTTTAGCTTCATGGGCGATTGCTTGCACGGATAAATCGTCACTATTTGCTAGTGATAGTATAGCAGGATCTGGTTGATCTGTCAGTGGCGAGGTAACGACAGGATTATCATCAACTGACGGTTTAGGAGGATCACTTACAGTTGCTTGCTGGCTTATTGGCTGTAAGGTTCTAAGGTTGTTTGATTCTAGCTGATGAGCCTGCTGACTTTTTTTAACTCTTGAGACCAATGCGGCTTCTTCTTCAGTGGCGTCGCCGGCTTCTACGTCAGGAGCGTATATGGGTTCTTTTTGTTGAGGCGGTGATGGCGCTGGGCCTGTTGAAGTGGGCATGAACCATTGATTATTGGCTGACGGCTGAGGCTGGTCGCTGGAGCTCATTTGACTTACAAGTTGTTGATGCCTAGCCTTTGTTGATTCATCAATCATTTGAGCGAAATGTTGAGCTACTGGGCTGTTAGTGTCATCCATAACATCCGCTTCATCCGGGAAGTTATCAGAATCCGAAGAAAAGGCATTCATACCCAATAATCTATCTGAATCATCACTTGCGTTAAGCATTGCAACTTGTGGGAGTATGCTGTTTTTAACCGCCCAACCTCTTGTATCAAGGGTATTAGCTAAGACTTTAAGACGGCTTTCAACCTCATATTGAGTCAGCCCGTCAGTTAGGTGTCTTTCTATTTTGCGGGGAACGGTTATGGTTACTAATTCCTTTAGGCCACTTTGATTCCAAATACGCTTTCTTGGTTTAAGGAAAAAGCGAAGTTTTGCAAGCGCCCAAACCTCAGTTGGTTGATCCCTGCCGAAAGGAATTGCAAAAAAGCCAAAGAATAAACCGGGTGGCAAAAACAAAATATCTAGAAGCGCAACACCTTTAGAAGCCAGGAGAAAAGATATATAGAAAAAGAAAACTGCAATAAGTGCAAATATGAATTGGCGTAGGGTCAGGGGACCTAATATATGGTCTTCCGCTTCTATATCCTGAATTACTTTATAAGTAGACATATATTCTTTTAATCCTTACTATTTCTCGGGTATTGCATTATCATCTCTAACAACTCTCACAAAGTCCTGAATGGCATCATGTACTATACCGGGCGCACCAGTCTGAGCGGCATTTATAGGTACTTCGCCTCCAGCATTTTCTTGCATTCCCATCGGCCCACCATATCCTCTCGCGGTTATTGAGTCAGCTATAGATCGTCCAATATCAAGAACGGTTCTAGCTTGCTCAGCATCACGTAAATCTTTAATCTTAACTTTTGTATTTTGGAATTTCTCCTGCAAGCGCTTTTGTGATTCAATTGCTCTTGCTCTATCAGCTTCGGTTGCGTTTCGCTCGACAAGTTTGCCATCTTTTCCTGCGGACACAACCTTTCCTTCATTTAATATGAGGTAATCTCTAGCATTCCTGACGTCGTCCGAAAGATTACCTATTTCAACTTCATCTTCATTAGTTAACCCGTAAGTACTGATAGTTCTACCAGTTTCTCGCATGTGGGTAAAGCTGTTGCGTTCCCACCAAGTGGCTTTTGTCTTTTTATCTGCAACAAGCTTAGTATTTTTATAACTTTTAGCTCTCTGTTGGTTAGCGAAAGCTGATCCAATCCAAATTTCCCCTTGTTGCTCCCCTACGTTCATATCTGCCATGTTTTGTCTATGTGCTTCCATAATCCATTGAATATCTTGTTGGCCTTCATCTGAACCACCAGCTTTAGTAATTTCATATGTTAGGCCGGCTTGGTAGTGGGATGGGTCTGAACCTACGAAGTTCTTAGAATACGCTACCTGACTATCAGAGTACTGTGTTCCCGTATCTGGTATTCGAGCAATAACCCTTTCGTGAGTATTAGGATCTTCTACTTCAGCTGTTCTAGCTCCAACACCAAACCAGCCCTCCTTAAATTTTCCTGCTTCGTCGTCCCAATAATTCAACTTTCTTGCAAAAGCCGCTCTGTAGCGCCAGTCATCCCCAGATCCAGTTAATTGTTCCCGCATTTCACCAGACTCTCTGTTGGCTCGTGCTCTTCTGACGTCATCATTGCCAAACATTCGACGAGTGATTCCAGCATTAACACCATATCTGCGTCCCTCCTTTTGACGATTATCAGCTGCTTTGGTTCTGCTCTCGCGTGCCATAAGCATTGTATTGGAGACTTTCCTTTTAGTCATATTTTGTAAGCTCCAAGGATCCCGAGCGTCACCTTTAATACCTTCTTGTAGGCGTTTATGTCCGGTTGTCATGAATTCGTGTGCTCTAGCTATTGTGCCACCGGCTAGCTTAAAGGCCATAGGTACGAACATAAGAGGAAGGAACTGGAGTACGAATGAAACAATATCTGCCAGTCCACTATTGCCACTTCCACCAGCTGTCGTTACGCTGAGTACGTCAGAAATAGCGAAGATGACAACAACAATAGGGTATATCATCAACATTTCTAATAATAGTTTCCACCACCTTCTGAAGACATTTTCCGTATTGGGCAGACAATAAAGCGCAAAAGCAAAGGGGCTGACTAGCACTAAGGCTAGAATAATGCCTTTTCTAATAACAAGAGACAAGAAGGTTGCAATAATACCGAAGGCCATCGGCATTAACACAAATAAACCAAGCCATGCAAAAATTCCTGTTCCTCCACTGAAAGAGAAAAGCTTTACTAGACCTATGATTAGACCTGCCCATCCGGCTGCTAAGGATATTCCTATAACTTTTCCTATTTGAATAAAACTAGGATGAATAATAAATGCACCAGAACCATTTAAAGGAGCCGTTATTATTGCCCCGATACTACCGCCTATAATGTTACTTATATCGACCAGAGCCGCCACTATATAAATAGATATATTGATAAGCACTGCCGCTGCTAAGAGTCTCGGTAATACTTTTTTCGCCGTATAAGCGTCAATTAATCCTCCGCCGATACTTTGACCAAATACTATGACAAGTAAAGCAATAACCAGAAATATATCACCGTAAACTCTGAAGTTAGACCAGGCTTGATATATAGGGTCGGTTGAGTTAGTGCTAATCGGCGAGGTCGCGAGCCAAGGCTGGACTATATTTGTAAAAATCCAGGAGGAGACATGGGCGACAGAATTAAATATCGGGCATAGCAGATAATCAAATGGATCACCCTCGGACTCACAGGTCGGCGATGTTGCGTTATTGCTACCTGCGTTACTTAAGGCCGATGCCCAGATGGTCTGGCAATCAGATTGAGACTGATTGCCGGGCGGATTTTGGCAGAAGCTCGAAGAGTCGCTTGATCCAGAACTCTGCGCAGAATCATAAGTCTTTAGACAATCTGATATAGCGGAAGAATAGGTGCTAGAACAATATGCTAAAGCCGCTCCTTCGCTATATGACTGATTGTAGCCCGCCGTACAGCTTGCTACATTGGCAGAACTCTGACAAACATTACTTACGCTATTATGATCATGGTTATAATCTTTAACTGCTTGAATATAACCTTGTTTGCAAGCCCCTTGGTTCGTGACGCTACTATTGCTTTTACAATAGCTGCTGGCTACTGAGTCCAGAGGACTAGTAGCTGCTTCTGCTATCGGTGAGGGTAAGAATAGCGAAAATGTAGAGGCGGCCAGTATTAATGGCGCTAAAAGATAAAGAATTCGCTTTTTCATTTTTATTCTATGCACAATATAAAATCTTCTAAGTAAATCTAATTAAAACTATAGCACAAATAACACCTAAATACCTTGTCTCAGCAGGTTACTGATAGTATAGTTTTGTTAGATGTTTGTTAAAACATATATTTACAAAAGAATCCAAATGAATGCTTAGACGCTTACTATTACTAGTTTTGGTTATAGTTCCGGTTATTT
>DASSZG010000028.1:0-9635 GCA_035702905.1 Saccharimonadales bacterium (SeqCode) | reverse complement strand
GTTAATACCGATAAAGCATAATTAATAAGTGCAAAGTGGAGCTTTACTAAATCACCTTTTATATAGGCAAAACGTGTACCGGCGACTTTTGCTGCCCTCTCTTTATCTATAAGACCTCTAGCTTCTGCTAAATCCCAGTGGCTTTTGGGAGTAAAGTTAAATTTCGGTTTAACGCCAACTTCTTTAGCAACCACGTTATCATCTTCACTATTCCCAATAGGTACGTCTTCGCAGGGCATGTTCGGGACCTGTTTAAGCAGAGAGATGAATTCTGCCTCAAGTGCAGCATATTGATGTTCGGTATTATTTATTTGATCCCTAAGCTCGCGCCCTTCATCAATTTGTTGCTGTGAGGGCTTTTGTCCTTTAATGGCGGTTGTTAGGGTATTTCTTTTTTGCCTTAACTCTTCGACCTGCTGAAGTATCTTTTTTCTTTCCTCGTCAAAACCTAGTAACTGCTTGATGTCTACGCTATAGCCTTTTTGGCCCGATTTTTCGGCTACAAAATCGGGATTGTCCCTGATGTACTGTATATCCAACATATGGTTAATTATAGACTAAGTAAGGCCTACTTATCTATTCCTAAAGCTTTTAGAGTAAGGATTGTTCGCGACTTGGCATAAGTGCAAAATTCACAATCTCCGCCCATGGCAGCCTCGCCAACAGGCGGCATTTCATCATCATCTAAGCAGTCTTTCATTGATAGCAGAACACCCTCAATCCAATCATCGCTTCCTTCGTAAGGGATTAATTTGGTCACAAACTGTAAAGTGTCAGAAAACCTATCGAGATCATAACGTGCATTTGTATATACAAAATATCCTGTAGGATTAACGCTGAACCCATTTTGTCTGAGAATCCATTGATAGATTTCCATTTGCCGCTTATAGCTAATCTGCCACGCGGAATCGATACTGACTTCTTGAGCTTTAGCAGTTGCCTTATAATCGACTACAATTAGGCCTCCCTGCTCGTCCACCCAGACGTCGTCGACAGCTCCGAAGACATAGAAATTAGTCGGGCTATGCAGTGTTGCGACACCAGTAAAATTAGCCCTCCACTTATCTAGTTCTATGTGTTTAAAAGGTACTGCCTTTACCTGATTATCTAGCATAATTGGATGAGGCTGGCCTTGTTCGCGGTAATAATCAAACTCTTTTTTGAAAAGTTCATCGATAGCTTTATTAATATTAAACGGCGGACTCGAAGGACGACCGATCTTAAGTCTGGCATCAAGCCAAAAGCACCGCGGACATTGCATAAAAAGCTCTATCTTAGAGCGCGATATTTTGTAAGGAGATGCTTGTCCCGGGGTGTAAGGCAGCGACCTAGTTCTGGTTTGTGTTGCCATATGTATCTTAATTATACCATTCTAAATTTCTTCTAAGAGGCCGAGTAGCTCTTTAGAATCATGGGCAATAGCGGTTGGCTTAAACTTGGCAAGATCTTGGTCTGAACATAAACCCCACGTTACGGCCACTACTCTCATGCCTACTGCCTGTGCGGCCACCACATCACGTATCTCGTCACCTACGGCAATTGCTTCTTTCACCTTAAGGTTATTTTCTCTAAGCAATTTATGTAGCTGGCCGGCCTTTCCAAATACCGCCACTCCTCCATAGATTTCCATGAAATATTCTCGCAAGTGATTATGCTTCAAGAATAAGCGTATGTTTCGAACACTGTTACTACTAAGGATGAAAAGCTCATGACCTTCATTATGGAGTTTTTTGATCAACTCAGGCATTTCTTGGACTGGCTTAAAAGTCGATATTACCCTGTCCATACGTTTCCGTCCTTTGAAATATAGCTGCGGCAAATAATACCATCTGACACCAAGTTGCCTTGCCATGAATAGCAGTGGCAATCCGGCTAGCGAAGCCTCTTGTTCTTTACTCAACGGCCAATGACCGGCTTCCTTAGCGATGAACTCTATAAAGTAATCTCGGTTATCTACAATAGTTCCATCAAAATCAAAGATTATAGCTGCCATAGACTTCTAGGCAAGATGGATTATAGATATCAGCATCAGAATAAACACAACCGCACCGAGGGCTCTTCTGAAGTAATTAACTCCTTTAAGAATTTCTAAAGCCGCCCAAATAACTAGAGCGGCAATACCCAGCCAGGTAAATATATTAGCAATCGTTCCAGTAACGAAAAGCGATATTATGGTTAAAACAGCCCAGCCAATAATGTAAGCGTTTGGAGTTTGCCAAATCACTATATCACCGTCTTCGTCTCGCCAGATTCGGTCCCAGAGATTATCGGTTTTTGCGCGCATATCAGACAGTAGTATAACTTAATTTCCGGCCTTCGAGAAATTTTTTTGTAAGCACTTCTATTGCCAAGCTAGCTAGTCATCGATAAAGTTGAACTTATGATTAATAAGCTAAAAAAGCTTCTGGGTAATACGGAAGAATACCTACAGCAAAAGGTATTTATTAATTTTCCTCAGTTGCCCGCCTATGCCGAGGAACCTTTAATTAAGTATCTAGCTTATATTAGTTTATTCTTAGGGCTACTCTCTCTATACTGCGCATATAACTTGTGGTATACGGCTCACCATGTCAGTAGCCTAATTACATACGCCAATCAATACAATAATATGTACGGCATACCAAAGATGGCTGTCGACAACCACATGGATGTTGCTTTCTGGCTAGGAATTGTTGCCCTGCTTTTGGAAGCATACTTATTTTTTAAAGCATTTCGGTTACTGAAAAATAAGGCGATCGGTGCTTGGGATTTTATTTACTACGCATTTATTGTAAACGTCGTTTACGGATTGATTATGTTGTTCAATGCATACGGCGGAAAGATCGTATTAATCGAAAGATTATTAGTGTCATTTGCATGCCTTTACTTCCTATTTGAAATCAGGGATGCCTATAAACCGGAAAGCCTGACTAAACCACGGCGTTCTAAGAAAAAATAAAATACTATTCCAATTCTTCTATGCGTTGATGGTTTAGCCCGTAGTAGTGAGCGACTTCATGCCAGAGAGTATGCTTGATATTTTCTTTCAGTTCCTGCTCATTTCTGGACTTCATTAGCAATGGCTTTTTAAATAAAGTTATACGGTCGGGCAAAAGTGGAGCCCTGCCTTGCCTTTCGCTTAGTGGAGTACCTTCGTAAAGTCCTAAGAGCGTATGATTGTTATCCAATTTTAATCTTTGCCGTTGTTCTTCGTTTGGCTGATCATCAAATAAAATAGCCACATTTTTGAGATTACCAGCATGCTCTCCTGGTAATTCTTCTAAAGCTAAGTTGATTAATTTCTGAAAATCTTCATCATTAACTTCCATTCAGACAGCTACCTAATCGAGTTTCACTTCCGGATAGATGCTACGGGTTACCTCATCTACCTCAGCTCTTAGTTGTGGAAACGGAACGCCCTCTCTTGCTGTAACTCCTTCAAAAGTCCAGAAAACGCGTTCGCTGTAACCCCAGCCACAGGCCGGCGGCATGCCATATTCAAGCATCTCTACATAATCTATATCGAGCATCATGGCCTCATCGTCACCTGAGTCTCGCATTTTTTGCTGTTCAACAAACCTATTTAATTGATCGAGTGGGTCATTCAATTCGCTGAAACCATTACCTAATTCGCTACCGGCAATGACCGGCTGAAATCTTTGTACGGTATTTGCATCATCAGGATTAGTTTTAGCCAATGGACTAATAAAGGTCGGCGTGTTTATTAGCCAGATAGGCCCAGCTACGTCCTTACGGATATTCTTCCACAACTTATCTATGCCCCGAGCCTTGTTCTCGGTCTGTTCTACTTCTAGCTTATGCTCTTTTAGAGCTTGCTTAACTTCATCGAGGCTACAATTATATACATCAATACCGTAGTGTTTCTGAATTACTTCGGCATAATCCCACTCTTCCCAGTCTTTAGCCAGATCGATATCAAATTTTCCTAACTGAAACTGCAATTTTCCAAAAGTTTGTTGCAGTACATACCTATATAGCTTAGTCATAAAGTCCATGCCATCGTGCCAATCAGCATAAGCCCAGTACCATTCCATGGCGATATGTTCAGGTAAATGTTCATCTGAATAATTTTCGTTCCTAAACCGTGGCCCAATGTCATAAACCTTCTCAAGGCCCGCTCCGAGTAACCGCTTAAGTGGCAACTCATGGGATATTCTTAAATAGAAATCCTGATCAAGCGCATCCATATGTGTCACAAATGGTTTGGCGTCCGCACCTCCCGTAGTATGTTCAAGTACCGGTATATTAATCTCATAAAAACCGTTTTGGTTCAGATAATCTCTGGTTGCCTGCCAGAATTTTGATCGCCGAATGAAACGGTCCCGGACATCCGTATTGACGTTCATGTCGACATAGCGGCGCCTTAGCCGTTCTTCTTTATTAGTAAAGCCCTCAACACTAAGTGGCATTGGCCTTAGGCTCTTTGTGAGTAATCTAAGCGAAGCAACTTCAATGCTGATTTCACCGGTTTGAGTTTTAATAACTAGGCCATGGGCCTCGATGAAATCACCGCTATCAAGGAGTGGCAGTTCAGAAAACCCAATTTGCGAATTGCTGGCATCCAAGCTAGCAACTTTATCCTGAGACAAAAACAGCTGCAGCTGTCCACTTTGATCTTTAATTACCAAGAATGCAATCTTGCCGAATTTTCTTATATTAATAATGCGGCCGACCACACTGATGGTCTGGCCGGCAAGTTCATCAAATTTATCTGTTACGTCTTTTAAAACATGCGTACGACTAGCTTTGGCCGGATATGGGTTAATTCCCAATTTCTTTAGCTCATCTAATTTTCTTAGACGTTCACTGCGGAGTTCCTTAAGTGTTGCCATCGTTTACCAAGTATAGGATAAGTCTAAGCTGTAGACAACTTATGCTTAGCCGATTTCAACTACTTTGAAAATAGTTGTATCACTAGCCGTAACCAGCTCAACCGTATCACCAACTTTTTTACCTAGTAAGACCTGGCCAATCGGCGATTCATCGGATATCTTGCCGCTTAGCGGGTCGGCTTCAACAGTACCGACAACCTGGAACTCTTTAGTTTTGCCATCATTCTTGAGCTTAACGACTGAGCCAAGCTGGACCTTCGTGTCGCCTTTTGGCTTTTTGATGACTTCAACATTCTGCAATATATTTTCTATTTCGCTGATACGGCTTTCGTTGCGATCTTGCTCTTCACGGGCTGTTTGGTACTCAGCGTTCTCGGCGAGGTCACCCTGCTCTCTTGCACTTTTTATTGCATCGGCAATCGATGAGCGTTTCTCAATCAGTGATTGTAATTCAGCCTCAAGTTCTTCTACGCCTGTTTTGGTTAGTCTGTATAATTTTTTCACGGCAATTTACTCCTTATATCACTATGTGATGTATGATTGTCTAGGACAACGTTACCCTTCACAAAAAACTGGCTATATTATACCAATTTATTAGTTAACCTTCTAGAATTTTTAAAAGCTCTGCCTGACTTATGGTCTTGGCTTCTGGTTCTGTCCGTTTCTTCCATTCTAGTTTAGCGTTAGCCACTGTTTTGTCGCTAATAACTACCCTATGCGGAATACCTAGAAGGTCGGCATCGGCGAAGCTTTCACCAACCCTTAGGTTACGGTCATCATATATTACCTCAATTCCAGCTTCAGTCAATAGATTATATAGTTTATCCGCTTCTGTAACCGTAGAGGCCTTGTCGCCAATTCTTATTAAGTGTACTTTATATGGGGCGACGGCTTCGGGCCATACTAGTCCTTTGTCATCTGCAAATACTTCAGCTATAACACCCATAAGACGCGTTATGCCAATCCCGTAGCTACCTAGCACTACAAACTTCTTCTGACCGGTTTTATCGGTATAACTAAGATCGAGTTCCTCGCTCTTAACAGTACCGAAACTAAAAATGTTACCCACCTCTGCGGCTTTGACCTCTTTTAGCTTAGATTTATCTAGTCCTAGATGTTCAATTACTTCATCAGTATAAACTTCCTTATTAATCGCCAGCTTTCGATCACTATCTAGATAGATAACATCTTCGCCGGCATCAGTCACCGTTTGGAATTCATGACTAAACTTAGTAAATGCACCGCCCGAGGAATAGGTCACGAAAGTTTGCTCCCCTAGACCGACTCTTGTAAAGATTTTCAGATAGGCTTCGGTAACGGTATCGTAAAACGCTTGGTGCTGTTTCTCGTCCAGCGAATAGGAATACATGTCCTTCATCACAAACTCTCGGCCCCGCATTATACCGCTTTTAGCCCTTAGTTCATTTCGTAGTTTAGTCTGAAATTGATAGACATTGGCCGGCAAGTCTCTGTAACTACTGATGTAGCTACGCATCATATCGGTAATCGGCTCTTCATGGGACCAGGCTAGGCCTAGTTCGGTGTCGTTCTGAAGTTTAGTTTTAAACCATACGTCTACCTTGGAATCGTCCCATCTATCAGTTTTCTCCCATAAATCAGGCCTTTGTAAATTGGTCATAATTAACTCTTGGCCGCCGACGGCATTCATCTCTTCACGGACAATGCGCTTAATATTTTCTAGAACTTTGATACCCAGTGGCAAATAGGCATAGACGCCAGCCATTTCCTTGTATATAAAGCCAGCTCTAATTAGTAACTGCGCATTAAGTGCCTGCTCGTCAGACGGTGCGCTTCTCAGGGTTTTAGTGAATAGCTGGGTGAGTCTCATATCAATGCCAAATTATACGGCTTAAAGCTGATGTAGCGCAACTAAAGCCATAAATGCGATAAAGTTTTTTAAGCCGTGAGTCATCATACCTGCGTACAATCCACCGGTTCTTTCTCTTAAATAAACCAGTACCAGGCTTAGGGTAAAAGTATCAATGCCGGCAATATACAAAGGTCCGGCCGATCCGCCCTCGGTTAAATGTCCGGCGGCAAATAGCAAGCTAGTTATAAGCATGGCAATCCATAATTTTAGCCTTTTTCTAAGACTTGTGAAGATTAACCCCCTAAAGATTATCTCCTCTGCAATAGGCGGTAATATAACTAGCGAAATGAATGTCAAGGCTGTATCAAAAAATCCAGTTACATTATTAAAACCAAGCTGTTGTTTTTCTGCAACATTAAGATGAGGAGCTATCTGGAGGATAATATTTAATAATATTAAATAGGTCAGAAACCAAACCGGTAAACCCATTAGGCCATAGGCCATATCAGACCACTGTGGCTTCCTAAGGCCGATGCTGGATATTTTTATTTTACTTTTTTTAAGATAAAAATAGACGATTAAGACGGCAATTGCTTCCGCTAAAACAACAAATATGAACTGCGCTACAATCGAATTTGATAGCCAACTATTACCTTGACTGGCAGACCAATGTTTTATCAAAGGATAAATGAGTAGCATCATCCCGGCAATAATCTGCGAACCGAATAAGGCTACCAACCCCACAACCACTCCCCCTGTAACCCGAGGCCAGCTGGTATTTTTATTGGTAGGTTTAGAGGAATCTATTGACATCGACAATCGTAATTAAAACCATTAAACAAAGCAGTATCGCCATTCCAGTAGCCACAATCGCTTCTTCACGCTTAGGACTTAGCGGCTTCTTAATTGCCCGGGTTATTAATGTAAGCCATAGCCGTCCTCCATCCAGTGCCGGTATTGGTAGCACGTTCATAATCGCTAGCGTCAAAGAGATGATAGCGATGAGGAATAGCATGAAATCTAGGCCTAAGCTGGCACTATCTTTTAGGATTACAAATATGCCTACCGGACCTGCAACCTGTGAAGATGCCGTACATTGACCGTTTTCTCGTACCACCTTATTGCCTGTAACTGTACCGGCAATTATATCTCCTAGCCCCCCTAAGGCATGGCCTAAGCCAGCTAGGGTAAGGCCGGTTGCTTGGACAGTAAATCCAACTGCCGTAATCGGTGCAGACCAAGTTGAGCGCTGAAGAGAATATTGGGCCATTGAAATACCGAGATAACCTTTCGGTAAAGGAATGTTTGCACAATCAAGCTTCGTATGGGCAAGAGCTGACTGAAATTTCTGCTGGCTAGCACTAACAATCCCGGTTGTGAGGAGCGTAGTCGTGACGACTTGAGATTTACCGTCCCTATTAAAGTAAACATTGACTTTGTCACCATTAAAGCGCTTGGTAATAGACTGAACATCAGAGATTGTTTTTATCGGAGTCGGCTTATGACCCGCCAGGCCAATGGAGGTAATTTGGTCGTTATTCTTAAGACCAGCTTTGGCCGCCGGTGATCCAGACTCCACATCGTTAATCAGCACCCTTTGACTGATCGTCTTAGTATCACTGGCAACCTTATACTGATTAGGTAAAAGATTAGGTATGCCTACCCACGCAAGAATTGTAAGCAATACCAGTGCGGTCAGTAAATTCATCGTCACACCAGCCAGCATTATCTTGCTTTTAACCCAAAGACTAGCTGCTCCGTAAGAACCTTTCTCCGTATCGCTGTCGTGTTCGCCTTTCAGTTTTACAAAACCACCAAGTGGCAATGCGTTAATCGAAAAGGTCCAACCGCCCTTCATTTTCTTCTTATAGATGGTTGGCGGGAAGAATATGCCGAATTCTTCGGCTTCGACTCCGTTGCGCCTAGCAACTATAAAATGACCCAGCTCATGGATTACGATGAGTCCAATAAATAGAATGATCCCCAATATCAAAATAAGAATCGTCATTATGTTACATTGTAACAAAGCTTACGATAATCATACTGATTCAAATTGTCTTATCCTTCAGCTAAATTTTAGTCGGCTTTCTTATAACTGCCCTTGTACTTAACTGTAAGTTAATAATTACCGGCTTTTTTACGTTTGTCTGTTGTTGAGTATAATTACTTAATTGATGTTAACTTTAGCAATATTTTTTACCGTTCTCTCCGCAGCTTTTAATGCTACTTCTACTGTATTGCAGCGACAAGCGACAGGTATTCAGGAAAAAACTAAGCTATATAGTCGTAGTTTCTTATATAAGGTAACAAAGCATCCTCTTTTTCTGATGGGCACTTTTTTTCAGATAATCGCCGCAACTTTGCATTTGTTAGCACTTAGTAATGGCCCTCTAATTGTTGTCCAGCCAATACTTACGCTAGACTTGGTGTTCTTAGTTCTATTCCTTCACTTCAGATACAAACTCAAAACCGGAAAGAAAGAATGGATCACTCTAACCGCCATAGTACTTGGATTGTGTTCATTATTCGTAATATCTGATCCCCAAAAAGGTAATACACATTATGTAGCAATAAACTGGTACTTAACCATTTTGATTGCTGTGCTTTTCATATCCGGCTTTATAGCGATTGCTAAGGTTTCAAGTTCTCCAAAAGTAAGAGCGCTTTTCTCAGCAATGGCTACAGCAGTCTGCTATGCACTCAACTCTGGGTTTGCAAAATTAACCGTAACCGAGCTTAAATCTCACGGCCTAGTTGTTTTATTTTCGCATTGGCCTGTCTATGCCTTAATAGTTTCTGCCATTTTGTCAGTCTTACTTATGCAGAACGCTTACGCATCCGGTCCGCTGGCAACATCTCAGCCAATTCTCGAGACAGGTTCTCCTTTAATAAGTTCATTTTTGGGCATAATCCTATTCGGCGATGTGATTCGTCATTCTCCTCTCAGTATCATCGGCGAAATTGTGAGTGCA
>DASSZG010000036.1:0-9414 GCA_035702905.1 Saccharimonadales bacterium (SeqCode) | reverse complement strand
ATTTACCCCTTCATGACTCATTAAAAGAACTCCTGACTTTTACTTAGTCGGAGTCCAATATGTTTCTGAACTTATGCAGCTTATTTTATTGTACTGCTAGTTGATTTCGATAGCCGTACCTGTTTGCGGCTTATGCATTTTGATGCCGGACTTGCCCAGTACTGATTCATAACTATCATACATCTGCTTCCTGGCTTCATCACTCCAATGCCAGTCGTGAATCGGTATAACGTGTTTTGGCTTCAATTCAAGAGCTAA
Source organism: Saccharimonadales bacterium (SeqCode) (assembly GCA_035702905.1). Classification (GTDB taxonomy): domain Bacteria; phylum Patescibacteriota; class Saccharimonadia; order Saccharimonadales; family UBA4665; genus DAIDIO01. The sequence goes on along the minus strand of DASSZG010000036.1, from coordinate 9,156 downwards.
GTTTAGTGCTTTAATTGAACTTCCCCAAGGTGCAGTTATAGGAAGCGCCAAAATTTCTTTAGACTCTTTAAAGCTATGCGAATCCCCGGGATGGCTCAGCTTGTTTAGGTAATGAATGCCTACCTCTTCTGGTTGCGGGAAAAGTGGAGCAACACTTTCATGCGGAGAATCAAAAAACTTAACTCCTTCAGGCTCATCTGCACTAGCTTCTATGCCCTCTTTCTTTAACTCGTCAACGACTTCCCTAGTGGTAGTAATCCGGGTATTAGGAAATTTTTCCAAGAGCTCCTTAATAAACGGCAATAGGTAGTGATCGCCATGATTATGAGTTATAAATATGTCGTCTAGTCGGGTCAGCTTGCTTATATCGAAAACCGGATAACTCATAGCCCCGGGATCAAATATTGCTACGCGGTCATCAGTTTCAACTAATAGACAAGAATGAACGTACTTTGTGATCTTCACCTAAGCCTCCTTTTTATCTATTCTCTTTTTATCATGATAGGCCAGTCGACGTCGTAATTTATCTAACCTGACTATTTTCGCTTCAAACGGTTTCAGGAGACTCGAATACTGCCAGTTCGGTGCCATAACGCAGTCAAGTCTTCCCGCTTCATCCAGATATTCAATTAAGCTAAAGAAGTCTCCGTCCCCGGAAACTATAATGGCTTTGTCGTAATTAGTTATCTCTTTCATAGCGTAAAGCACAAGCTCGGCATCAACATTGCCTTTTACCATTGGTTTTTCCCTCTCTTCATGGTGACCGTTCTGAGCTTCATGGTTATTCTCCGGGTTCATGACATCAATCGTCGGCTTCAGGACTACCAGGTAACCGAGCTCGTGCATATATTCATATAAAGCTTCGTTCTCGCTCATATACCCAATGAACATATAGGCTTTAGTTACGCCATACTTATCGTGCAGAAACTGTCTGAACTTCCGCCAGTCCAACTTCCAGCCCATCCTTTGAGTACCTAAATTTAAGTTCTGACTATCTATAAAGGCATACACGTTCGGTCGTTTTTTATCTGCCATATTTTTTATTATATCCTTTTTATAAGTTTAATAAGGGTAAATCAAAGGACACTAAAGCACTTGATTTAAATCAGTGATTTTGACTCGTTTCTGCTCGGTTGTATCCCTGTCTCGGACCGTGACGCTATCATCTGTTAAGCTGTCAAAATCGACCGTAACACAGTATGGTGTTCCGATTTCGTCTTGACGTCGATAGCGTTTTCCAATATTTCCGTTGTCATCCCACATTACCGCCCCATAGCTTGACTTTAACTGATCGTAGACTTCCCTGGCCTTAGCTACTAATTCCGGCTTGTTCTTAAGTAGCGGCGATACGGCAACCCGGTAAGGGGCCAATTCCGGCTTTAGTTTCAGCACCACCCGGGTCTCACCGTTTATTTCTTCTTCATGATAAGCGTTAACCAGTACCGCCATCAACATTCGCCCGACTCCGACTGATGATTCTATGACACACGGGATAAACTTCTCTTTAGCTTCCTCATCGAAATAAGAAAGTTCTTTACCGCTAACTTTTTGATGATTAGTTAAGTCAAAATCTGTTCGGTTATGAGTTCCCCACAGCTCCTTAAATCCTTGAGGATATTTAAAATATATATCATGGGCAGCCGACGCATAATGAGCACGTTCTTTGGCGTCATGTTCATGCCACTGAAGATTAGCTTCAGCAATGCCTAACCTATCGACCAAAAACTTCCAGGCAAAATCTCGCCAGCTCTTGTAGGCTTCATCCTGATCGGCTGGCCTAATAAAATATTGCATTTCCATTTGTTCAAGTTCGCGGACCCGGAAAATGAAATCCCTAGGACTTATTTCATTACGGAAAGCTTTTCCAATCTGCGCAATACCAAATGGTAATTTAGCTCTCATCGTATCTTTAACGTTATTGAAATTTGTAAATATCGAGCCGGCAGTTTCCGGACGCAAGTATGCAACTGAGTTATTGTCTTGGACCGGACCAATCCAGGTCTGCATCATCATATTAAAATAGCGCGGCTCACTTAAATCGTTGCCGTCTGGTGACTTTTTGTTTTTTAAGAGCTCTTTTAATTCGGTTAAGTCTGTTGAATCACTATCGGCTAAGTGATCAGCCCTATAACGTTTATGAGTAACGACGTCTTCAACCATTGGGTCATTAAAGCCTGCTACATGGCCGGAGGCCTCCCAAAGTTTAGGATTCTGAATAATCGCACCATCTACGCCAAAAACATTATCTCGCTCACTTACTACCGCTTTCCACCATTCAGCCTTAAGCTTGTTAACTAGCTCTACTCCAAGTGGTCCGTAATCATAAAAGCCTGCAAGGCCGCCGTATATCTCACTAGCTTGAAAAACAAACCCCCGCCGTTTACAAAGACTAACAATTGTATCAATACTTATCTGGTCGTTCATTCTCAGATAATTATAGCAGAGGCTCGCCCTGTAAATTTTACCAGAACGCCTAAAGACTAAAGCCCGACCTGAACTTCTGTTTTAGCCTGCTCAATTTGATCGTCCAATATAATTTCCGATAGCGGGCTAAACCCGAACATAGCGTTAAATACTTCCGGCCTTTCATTTAAAAACGATGCTTCGTGCGTAATTCTTAAAATACCGGCATTCCTTAGAGTAAATAAGTTAACTCGATGATCTTCTCTTATTTGCTCGTAGTCACGTGTATCCCGAGGACAATTTTCTTTCGTTAAAAAGTGTAAACTCATCTTATTTAACTAAATTTGTTTGCCAATATATTAACATCATTGTAAATGCATAACAATCTATAGGTGCACTTCCAGCAGCGTGTTAATTAAAGTAGTGAGTATTGGAAGAAGAGTGTCTAATTCTTCTATCCTGCTTAAAACTTCCGGCGGATTCGGGCTAAATAGTAAGCGAAGAGTTTTTATATGATTAGCTGAATAGCTACCGGATTTATTCTTTACAAAAGCCATACGTTCGATATCGAAATTATAGGTTTCTTGAGGGCTTAGCTTATTGCCATCAATATCATTCGAGAGATTAGGAATGTGGCCAGCGTCACGAATTAATTGGGCCTTAAACCACGTCCTTATTAATACTAATCCGATTGAGGGATTATCCAGCGCCTGGAATGACTGCTCTAACAGGGAGAAATAGCTTGCATCTGAAGAATCTTCTGTCACCTTATTTAGTAGCTTTATCAGTTCATAGCCTAGCTGGACCCTGTCCATATCTTCGACTATGTGTGAGTAATAGGTTTTAAGCCTAGTAGATACTAGTGTCCCCAATTCATTCCTGCCGCTTATATAACTGAGCTCACTTACGCTGAATAGCTCGATTCCTCCAGCCAGTTTAGATTTTACTTTGCGTACACCTTTTGCCATTAAGCGGAGCTTGCCCTGGGCAGGGGTTAGAATTGTAATTATACGATCTGCCTCGCCGTAGTTAGTCCTACTTAAAACAATACCTTCAGTTACTAATGTTTTCACACTTTACTCAAATTTACTTTCGATATAACTCTTAAAAGTTCAGCCACCTTCGTATTAGGCTTATAAAGATATGCGCTTACCCCAAGTTCATTGCTTAAAAGTTCATAACTAGTTTGGAATTCACTTGGCGGCACAATCGAATTTATAATAACCGGAACAGCCTGCCAATCAGCGTAAGACCTCAGCTCATAGAGAAACTCAATCCCCGAATGTTCAACTAACTGAATTTCTAAAATAATTAAATCTGGCTGTACATCATCTGCGACCAAAATCCCTGTTTGAGCGCTTGGTGCATATATAACTTCGTGGCCAGCTTCAGTTAGAGCATTAAAATACAGGCCGGCCATAATACGATCAGGTTCGATTAGCAGAATTGTACTCATGTAACTAATTGGATTTGTCGGCTCGGTGGAAGAATTGTCGCAATACCGTACCATTTATCATGCCGGCTAACCGTTAAGTTTAGATTCATGGCTTTTAGGATTGAATCAGCAACAAATACGCCTGCCCCGCTGGAGTGACTAAGGTTGAGTAACGGTTGACGACTAACACCTGCCAATTTACGTCCAGCGTTAAGGGCATTCAAGCTAATCTCTTTAGTATCAGCGTAAACTCCAGCCACAATACCATAACGACTGCGATGAGTTGCTAGTTGTAGTTTTAGTTGACATGTACCCATTGCCGGTAGCGCCTGAATCAAAGCCGCCCCCAGGCTTACAAGAGCCGACTCTAATCCTTTTTTATTAGCCGACACTGGCCCATACTTTCCAGCTATATTAAGCTCAAGATCTACCCCATAATTCTTCGCATAGGAAGTCAATTCTTGCTTGGTATCATATAGCACTGACGATACTGACACATTTTCCACGCAAAAGTCGAGCGGATTCAAACTTAATCTAACTCCGAGAATATAGCTATCAATAAGCTTTAGTGCTGAATCAGCAGTAGACTCAATAAGCAGATTGGCATCATTAGAGTTCGCCAGTTTTGCTTGCTCTGCCAGTCGAGCAATTTGTAACAGGGGTAGTTTCAATTCTTCCGCGACACTCAGTAGCAACTCTTGAGACAAAGATTGAAATGTTTGTTGTTGAGTGCCCATTACACCTTACGGCTTAATAGCCGCTATTGCCCTTCACTTATATGCCTATTGTAGACCAAAAGATCTAAGGCGAAAAGCTGAAATTAGGTAAGATTATATTATTAAAATCATCTAGGTATTGCGTACCATAGGTTGCTATCTCTAAAGTATTACTTCTCAGAGGTAAAACTACAATTGTTTCCTGATTTTGATTCTGGCCGACCGGACCGCTGATTTCCAATCCAACTACTTTTGGTAATTTGGGCAAAGCATAAGCATTGCTGGTTGCACCGGTGGTTTGCTGAAAGCTTTGTACCACGTCTGAATAGGACTGGTTAAGAACTTGGACGCTCAATGCAAACACTGAGCTCTGACTAGATATAGAAGGTACCACACCAGGATTAAAGTAGCCAACGAATGGCGTATCGGTACCAGTCGTATCCACGTATCCACTCCAGCTCTTCGGGTACTGTATAACCAGACTGCCGTAAGCCTGAGGTCCATTATAGGTATTGAGGGGATATTGTTCTTGTTTTGTAAACTGTGCATTTTGCTCGATGATCGACTGATTTACAGCCGTTTTAACAGCCGAGCTTATAAGATTTTGGGCATCGTTTTTGTAATGTTGCCTGCCCGAGTATGCCCAAACTCCAAAGATTAAGGCTATTACGAATAAAACACTGAGGCTCAAAATTATAAGGACACTGCTAGCCCCATCCTGATTATGTTTAAGCATAGGCTAATCTTACCGCAAATAAGCTAGTCCAAGCAATATCTAGCGGTAAACATATAAATAGACGCCGTTAGCAACCTTATCCGGCTTACGATTAGGTACTTTGAAGGCAAAGCTAACTAGTTTGAGTGGCTTGTTATTATATTGAATACATCTTTTATCCAATCTTTTCATATATCTGTCTAATAAAAATACAAATATCCCATCTGTGGCGGGCCATTCTGCTTGCCAAAAGTTACCCCAGACAACTTTCACTCTGGCGCCATAGCGTCTAGTTCTTAACCAAGCTATAAAAGCTAGTAACGGGTTCAGTTCATAGCCAATCGAATTAATGCCGGACTGGGCTGCCGCAATTAATACCCGTCCGTCACCACAACCCAACTCAAGTATTGTTTGTCCTGGCTTTAAATCAGCAAGCTTAAGTGCACTTTCCACTTGGGGCGCAAGCGTCGGTAAATAGGGAGCGCCAAATAATAAAACACCGGCAAAGCAAATCAGTATTATAAATATTAAAATAACCAATAGCTGAATCATTTATCAAATTTTGCCTTCAAGGCAATGACCTTATTTTCAGCATTCTGTAGATAGTCTTCAAGATCCCTTATAAGCCCTTGGCCGGTTTCATACAGCTTAAGAGCCTGTTCGACATCTAGGTCATCTTTTTGCAATTCACTAACCACGGTATCTAGCTCTTCTTTTAATTGTTTGTAACTTTTACCTTCTTTTGGCATAAGCTATCCCCTTTCCTTAATTTCGGTAACTGAAGCTCTTAATTCTCCACCGTATAGCTTAATACTTAAGGCTTCACCGTTACTGATTTTGTTAGCATTTTTAACCACCTGCATTTTAGAATCTCTAACAATAGCATAGCCTCTTCGTAAAATTGCTTCTGGGTTAAAAGCTAAAAGAAGCGACGTGCTCGATACAAGGTATGACCGCGCTTCTTTAAGACGATGCTCAAGCATACTTTTTAACATTTCACTGTTACTCTCGAGATTATCCCGAGATGTTTCAATTAATAGGCGGATCTGCTTATATAGGTCGTCTCTAGTACCGTCTAGCTGGCTAAGTTCAACTGCTTTATCCGGGACTATTAGCTCTGCCGCATTACTCGGCGTACTAGCCCTTTGATCGGCCGCCAATTCACTCAAACTAACATCAATCTCGTGACCAATCGCCACTATTGTTGGAACCCGACTAGACGCGACCGCCCTGGTTACCTCTTCGGTACTAAACGCCATCAGGTCTTCTGCGCTACCACCGCCCCTAATAAGAACCAGTATCTCTGGGGGGTCAGGATTAGTGTTGAATTGGTTTATAGCGCTAACGATTTGAGAAGGAGCAATCTCCCCTTGCACCTGAACATCAATCAGCTCTATTTCAAGTCCGGCCCACCTGGCATTAAGAATTTTTATGAAGTCAGCATAAGCGGCCGACTGCCGGGAAGTAACTAAACCAATCCGTTCCGGAGGGTAAACTAATGCTCGCTTGCGGGATTCGTCAAATATTCCTTCCTTTTGTAACTTATCTTTAAGTAAATCGGCTGCTTTTTTTATACTACCCTCGCCTGTTGGCTGAATGGTCGCTACATTAATGCTAAACCCGTATAGATTATGGAGCCGGGGCTGTCCTTTAACTTTCAGAAGCATTCCCTCCTCCAAAGGTCCTGGCAGCTGATAAACACTTCCAAAGAACTTAACAGTAGAAAACTCATCTTTAAGATCAAAGTAAATCCACTTATTGCGACTTACCCGGAAATTAGCCAGTTCACCGATTATCGTGACAGCCGGGTATGCAAACTCCAATGTCTGATTGAACAGTGCAACAAAATCACTGACACTTAGTTCAACCGTGTCGGGCGGTTCCACCAGTTAAGTCCTCCTTGTTTACATGACCACGTCTGAGCGCATTATTGTAAAGCGCATAACCTGGCGGAATCTGAATAAGCGTATTTAGCACCCGGTACATGACTGTTACCGGCAAGCTAACCCCTGGAGGTATTCCGGTACTAGCTAAAACAACAGTCATCAATCCTTCATATATACCAACGCCGCCGGGCAAAACAGATACTAGACCGGCAAAGTTGGCCACCCCGTAAGCTAATATCACCGCCCCAACATTTACGTATTTACCGAAGGCCATATAAACAACATAAACAGCGGCTACTTCGGTGGCGTCAGCTAAAAATGAATACCAAAAAGGACTTTTTAGACGTGAGTAGTTCTTTTTAAGTTCTAAGTAGGTACCGTGAAAATCCTGAAATATATTTTTAGCAGAAATAATATTGATAGTTTCAGGCGACTCAGGTCTAAAAATACGAATCAAACGATTTACCGCTCGAGTTAACCAGGTAAAGAAGGCATCAATTCGGCTACTCTTGCCGATTATGAAAAGGAAGCCAAAGGACAAAACGATCAGCAGTGTGGCCAATGCGCCTACCGCTAAAATAACTAGGTTATTGACTCTTCCCTTCAAAGCTAATACTATGGCGCCAAAAATTAAGATTATTTCAAATGCCAGAAAATACATCACTATCTTCATGAAATGAATTAGAGTGGCTTTGCCACCGGCAATACCCTTACCCTTCCGCATGCGTAGCGTAAAGTAAGAAATACCAGCAACACCTCCGCTAGGAAAGACGTGGCTAACAAAATTCAGCTCTAACGAGGCCCTATATAGAAAACGATATGACAGTTTGTTACCGACTATTTCAAAAAGTCTTTGGTAGATTTTGGCTTGGGCGTGGTAATTAAGAACTTCAATAGGAATTAGTAACAACAAAAACCATGTATTGACATGCGTTAAGTCTTTGATGGTCGTGGCAATTTGCCTTCTTGAAACGTAAATTAGGAGTGCAAGTGCCGCGAGCGTAAAAAGATTTAACGCTAACTTCCAGTTGCGGCGTAACCAAGACTGCATGCACCCTATTATATCAACCAGGTAGTAAATCAGGTAAACTAAGAAGATATGCAAAGCTTATTGATACTAGGCCGCCAGCCCGAATTAGGCCTGGCAGAGCTAGAAAGTCTTTACGGAGCCGACAAATTGACCCGGCTGAGTCCAGAGTCTGTCGTAGTAGATGTTGACCCTTGCCTGCTAGCCTATGACCGCCTGGGAGGTAGTACCCGCTTCTGTAAGATCCTGACAACTCTAACTAGCGACAACTGGGAAGAAGTTGAAGATTTTCTAGTTAAGGTCTCTCCTCACCAAGTAGCTACAATGCCTGACGGCAAGATGTATTTGGGTATTAGTGTAATCGGTTTTAGCTTAAGCCCTAAAGCAATCCAAGCTAGCGGTTTCAAGATTAAAAAATCGATAGCGAAGACTGGCCGATCAGTTAGATTTATACCTAATAAAGAACGCATGTTGTCGACCCCTCAAGTAATCCATAATAAATTATTAAGTCCTAACGGTTGGGAATTAGTAGTTATCCGGAGTCAAAAACAGACAGTTATAGCTCAGACTGTGAAGATACAGGATATCGAAGCTTATTCAGAACGAGACTACGGCAGACCAAAAAGAGACTCAAAGGTAGGCATGCTACCACCAAAACTTGCTCAGATAATTATTAATCTGAGCGTAGGATTATTGCCAGAGGAATCTCGGCAATCAGTTTGCGAAATACCACCCGATCAAGTTATTCCACTCAAACATCTCGATCAGGTAATTCTTGACACTTTCTGTGGCACTGGTGTAGTTCTCCAGGAGGCTATTCTCATGGGTTATAAAACCTATGGCTCGGATATAGATGAGCGAATGGTCGAATATTCAAGGTTTAACATTAACGAATGGCTACTCAAAAACCGTCCCGATTTACCAAGTCCTTTACGTATTGAGCTTGGTGATGCAACCAATCACCGATGGATCCA
>DASSZG010000006.1:0-13650 GCA_035702905.1 Saccharimonadales bacterium (SeqCode) | reverse complement strand
TGTTGTTACAAAACATGATGAAAGCCAAGAAGTAATTATTGGATATAATCTAGCGAGACTTGCGCCAGCTGTAGCGGCTTAAGGTTCAATTGATGTCTGACACAACTCCAGCTAAGCATGACGTGGTTATTATTGGCAGCGGGCCGGCTGGTCTGACTGCGGCTATTTATACTACACGAGAAGATATTGACACCTTGATTTTTGAGAGAGGCGTCATTGGCGGGCTGGCCGCCGTAACTGACAAGATAGACAACTACCCTGGCTTCGCCGATGGTGTAGAAGGCCTTAAGCTGGCAGATAGCCTAAGAGCCCAAGCTGAAAGATTCGGAGCTGTAATTGAGCTAGGTGAAGTCCTTCGGATTAGTGACGAGGGAGAGTATAAGCGCCTTGACACTACCAGTGGTGATATACTCGCCAAAGTTGTATTAGTTGCCACCGGTTCGGATTATAAGAAAATCGGCGTTCCTGGCGAGCAAGATTATTATGCCCGGGGCGTACATTACTGTGCTACCTGCGACGGCGCCTTTTATAGAGATAAAAAATTAGTCGTTGTCGGTGGAGGCAATTCAGCCTTTCAAGAAGCGATCTTTTTAACCAGGTTTGCCAGCCACATCGACTTACTGGTTCGTTCAAGCGTAAAGGCATCTGACGTACTTATTAAGGAAATGGACGAATACGTTAGAGCTGGCAAGGTGACCGTTCATACAGGCACCACCACTGATCAGATTGTCGGGGATGATAAAGGTGTTAAGCAGGTAATTGGAACAAAAGATGGTCAAAAGGTGACATTTGATACCGACGGAGTGTTTGTTTTTGTGGGCCTAACTCCCAATACACAGTTCCTGCAAAACACAATGGCGCGCTTAGATTCGATTGGGTTTGTTATTACCGATGACCACATGCAAACAGCCATCCCAGGAGTGTTTGCAGCCGGTGACGTACGCTGCGGTGCCACTATGCAGATTGCATCGGCAGCCGGTGAAGGGGCAACAGCGGCGCTTAAAATCCGTGAGTACCTAGAGGGTCGTCCTCTGCCAGTCCAAGACCAAGTATAAATATTGGCAAAATTGCAATTTCGTGAACTGATATAATTAAATGTAAATGTCAGAGATAGAGTCCTCACTAAGACTCAGTAATTTAGATGCTGAGACAGAAATTCAGGCCGCACAAACACTGCGTCAGTTGCACGAAGAAGATAAGGTGGCCAGGTTAACAGCTATTGAAGAAGAGTTAATGCTGGTTCTTAAAGAAGAAGAACGGGACTGCGAGCAACTACCACGCCCAGTCTTTGAGCAACTTATAAGTAAGATTCAGGCACGTAAGTATTTCCCTGGCGAACCACCCGTACAGACTGCTTTTAATCATTATTCTACACGCATCTTTTTATGGGATACCGAGCTTATTGTTGAAGTGCTGGCGAGTATCGGATCGGAAAAGATTGTCGATTGGGCGGCTCGCAGTTTAGATACGCTAACTGCCAAAATGAACGATAACGGTTTCATCCCGAATATGCAGTATTTGGCTCACTATGGCGGTTTACACTTAGGAGCGATCGCCGAGCGCTTGACGTTTACAAATAGAGAAGGCAGCGACTACTCCCAGCCCTACCTCCTGCCAACTGCCATAAAGGCGGTGTTCGAGGGCTACCTTAGGCTAGGTAACGAGCAAAAAGCCTGGTCTTTTCTTGAAGACATGTACCCAAAAGCTAAACTACACGGTGAGTACTTTAGACAATACCGATCGAGTAGCCAAGAGAACCCTCTAATTTATAATATTCATCCGCACGAGGACGGACGGGATAATCATGGCAAATTCAAACTGAAACGTTTCGGTAGCAAGACGCCTCTGGCCTGGGACTATCTGGATGTTGCTCAAGATTTTGGGCTGACTTACCTAAAAAACCTGCGCTTGAGACGTATCGGCTGGGATCCTATGCGCGCTAGAGGTATTTATGGACGCCGTGACACCATGTTTAACTCCATCATGGTTAAGGATAGTCGGGTGATGCGAGACATCGCAAGGTTACTTGAGCAACATGAACCAGATGCGGTTAAACAACGTAACTATAAAAACGAAAGTGCCGAGTTTGATGCTTATGCTCAAAAACTGGAACATGCGATTTTTAAGTACATGTGGCACGAAGACGATGTATGGTCGCCGAGGGGTAGTAGAACCCACAAAGGACTATTTCGCTCTATAAAGGGCAACGGTCAGCCGGAGGAAGAAATAGACGCGGGTGATTTAATGTCACTGATACTCGAAAACCTTAAGGCTAACCAGCTGGTATCATTGGTTAATCTCATTTTTGCCTCATTCAACACACCATATGGCATACCCGGAACCCCGACAGATAGCTTTATTGCCGATTTTCATTATGAAAGGCGCACCGGGTGTAACTGGGATGCCATTTGGCCACATATACAGAAAATTCTGTGCAATGACGGTCTACGTATGCAGGCCGACAGAATAGAACGGGATCCGAAGTTTAGGGCAGAGTTTAAAAGTCAAGCAGAAGCTCGTCAAACCCAGTATCTGTGTAATGTTATAGCCGATATGGCCGCCAGAAGAACTAAAGAGTTAACAGCCGGACATTATGCTGAAATGTACGATCCATATAGCGGAACACCCCAACGCTACCCGCATGTTAAACGCTTTGGTATGGCTATGCAGGCCGAAATTTTCGATTATTATGGTTTAGACATTGATGATCGATACTTCAAGCTTTGTCGCCGGCTAGGCCGGATTGTTAACAGGCCATACTCAGATCTCTTTATAGTTAGGGAAGAAGTCGAGGACTAAATTATCTTTATTAATCCCACTACTCTTTAAATCCTTCTCAAGTGTTTCAACCATCGGTTCCGGTCCAGAGACATAGATTAAGCTGTCTTCGGAAGGTTTTGCTAGGCCTAAAATTAATTCTGCTGATAGTCTGCCGCGCTCCCCGCCCCACGCAGAACTGGGATTTTCAACTACTACAGTCGGGTGAATATCGGCTTTGTCGAAGGCTTCATTAAAAATAATCTCTTCTTCACTTCTAACTCCGTAAATGAGTCTAATCGGCCTGGTTTCTTTAGTGTCATTGAGCCATGACATTATGCTGTGAAATGGAGTTATGCCAATTCCGCCGGCCACAAAAATAAGTGGCGTTTGAACAAACTTAGGCAAAACAAAATCGCCCATTGGGCCGGTTATCGATACTTCATCCCCTGGCTCCAGGCCAAAAAGTGTCTTCTTGAAAGAACTACTTTTTTCAATAATTCGGGTAGTTATGGATACTAAGGGTTCAGTCGGTGAAGAGGAAATGGTAAACCAGCGGCGAACTCCTCTATTATCCGGATGCTCATGAGGTAAACTCATTTCTATATACTGACCAGCCGTAAAGCTCAATTTTTGGCTGGGTTCAAAAAAGAAAGAAAATATGTCTTGTGATTCCTCTACGACATGATCAAGTGTAAATTTCATATACAAAATAGTTTAGCAGATAAGCTCCAAAGCCCCGGGCTTTTGAGTTACAATAACTATTAAGAATAGATAATATTGAAGACAAGGAGACTTTAAAAGCTTATGCCAGATTTTAATCAAGTTCTAACACCTGGAGACTATGAGAACGCAACAGTTAATACGGTTGTTGAGATTTCCGAAGGTAGCATGCTGAAAATTGAATGGGATAGAAAACGAGCCGCCTTTACGCTTGATCGGGTAGAGCCAAGCATTTTTGCCAAACCTTGTAACTACGGCTTTATTCCGCAGACCTTAGACGAAGATGGCGATGAGCTGGATACGCTGATTGTTTGCGACGAGCCATTGCCAACGGGAATCTGGTTAGAAGCCAAAGTAATCGGCATGCTTAATTTCATTGACGACGGCGAGGCGGATTACAAGATCGTTGTTGTACCGGCGGATGATCGTAATACCGGCGACAGCATAAATTCTCTTGATGACCTGGGAGAACGTTGGCAGGCAAAAATACGCGAGCACTTTACGCATTACAAAGATCTGAAAAAACCTGGCACCACCGAAGTAGTTGGCTGGGGCGATATAGAAGAAGCCAAGAAGATAATTAAAGAATCAATCGACCGATACAACCAACAGTGAGAAAAGTAATTCCGCAGTCTAGTGTACTAATACCTGATAACGCCGAGTTAGTCTTTGACGGGGTGCTTTATTCCACTTATCACTGGCCACAAACTTTGTTTGATGGCAGTAGCGCTACATTTGAAATGCTAAAACGACGCGATACGGCGGTCATAATTGGAATAGCAGACAATAAACTAATCCTTATTAACGAGGACCAGCCGCACAGCGGGAAACGCACAACTTTTCCGGCTGGGAGTGCCGAGACGGCTGACGAAGATATAAAGGCGACCGCGGCCAGAGAGATGCTAGAAGAAACAGGTTACGCTTTTAATTCCTGGCGCCTATTAGAAGTCAAGCAACCGGCCAACGATATAGAATGGTTCGTTCATATATGGTTAGCCTACGACATAGCAGATATTACCGCTCAAAAGACCGACCCAGGTGAAAAGATAAAGGTATCCTTACTTGAGTTTAGCGAAGTTAAAAAGAGAGTATTAGCTGACAACGGCGTTTTGGGTGAGAATAAAGATTTATTCAGCAACTTAAGTAGCATCGATGACTTGTTATCAGTGCCAGAATTTACTGGCAAAGTTGTCGATCGCTAATAAACCAAAATCTACTGCACAATCGATACGGTAGTGCCAACTACCGCCCAGTTATATATCCACTTAGCTGCAGCTAAGGGTAGCTCAACGCAGCCATTACTGGCAGTCGATGAATTAGGATCAATATTACCGAAGGCTGTTGGATCACGCCATGTAGCATCATGGAAGCCGTAGGCGCCGTATTGGTTATATAGAAAAGGCATCCAGTAATTAACAAAGTCGTTCCAGGATCCGTTTTCGTCGCTACCGGTTAGCGTTCGGTTAGTTTCCTTAGCATATATATGGTAAGTCCCTAGCGGCGTTAAGGTATCGGCGTATTGTTCGTCCCCAGTCACAACGGCCGTATCGTAAGCAAGGTTTGGTCCGTTGCAAACCCACAGATGGCGGGCGGAAATAGAAACAATAACTAATTGGCTTAGGTTATTAGGTGTGCAATTAGTGTTGGCGATTGGTTGAAGCGCGAAAGTTAAAGCCGTATTTTTACTAAGTGCGGCAATTATTGAATTTAAAGCAGAAGGTAAGTTGCTAACTTTAATACCGTCAGCTTGTCCGACAGAGCTGAGGTAGCTTAATATTTTAGTATTATTTAAGACAAAACTATTGCCACTCGGCAAGTACCAGCTGGCTATGTCACTAGAAGTTACACTAGTTGATTTACCGTTATAACTTAATGTTATTCTAGTGCTAATAGATTTTGTTAGACTAGCCAGCTGACTATCCAAACTAGCGTCAGTAACGTTTGGAGCTAGTGTCGACGTTGGCAAGGTAATGGATGTTTTGCCGCGGGACAAACTAGAAGCAATATCCGTAATGGCCAAAGCCTGATTAAGCGAGTAGCCATTATTGGCACTGACTAATACAAACTTACCGCCGCTTAATGCTATTTTTGCCCCCAATGCCGGAACATTAGCCTTAGATGCCAAACTGCTAATCGCTGCGGCTAGCTGGGGTTTATTAATTTGAAGAACAAGATTGCTAGAACGTGAAGTCCAGAGATTTGCAATAGGTAGCCAGCTAGCACTTTTTAAGTTATTTTCGGTTTCCCCAACGTTTAAGCTAATTCCGAGAGAGGATATCGGCAGGCTGTAGTCAGCACTTCCTACCTTGAAGATGATTTTACTTGGCAGGAATTTTGAGCTACTTATTATGCCGGGTAGCTGAGCTATTGGCGTGTTGCCAATCGAAATACCATTAAGCTTGGTGTTAGGTGCAGTACGGCCATTAAATATTAACAGCAGAATAATATTAAGACTGATAAAGATGGCCAGTAGTGACACCCCAGATCTTAGGAGAATCTTGCTTTTCGGAATTGTCTGCTTGCGCCGTAGTGTCCTAGCGGAACGTTTCGCTTTCATAGAACTTTATAATAACAGATAGCTTGAGCCGTTTATGCTGACTGTGTTAATCTGGATTAGACGACGCATAATAGAGATACCAAAATTTGAGATCAATATAGAAACGGCGGGGAAACGCGGTGGACGGTGAGGACCAGCAAACAGACAACTCAGACGAGCTTGAACGTTACCATAGACAGCTTGTCGATGCTCAAAATCTAGAGCTTAGTAATAAGGTCCCAAAGGTAGACCATCCGGTGCATTTGTTTAGGGTTAAATTGCTCTGGAAACTGTCTTATGGTAGAGCCGCTAAAGCTGTCAAGCTGGGAGTTAATTATAGAAAATTAGCTTACGTTTGTCTGCCGATCTTTATGCTTTTTTGCGCTTTATTTATCTTCAGCGTGTTTGTGCCAAGGACAATCAATTATAGCTTTTCAAGCGCTAATCACTGTGCCTTTAGTCCAGAATTATTTCCGAGCTGGTTTAGTAGTTCGGCCGGCAACTTTACGCTTAAGCGGACACAGATTAAAATCCTCGGGTTTAGTCTTTATTCTAATCAGCTTTGTGCTCAGGCGAGTACGGTCCCATCTGCCGATCTTGCCTATAAAACTCATGAAACCCTTAACATTTTAGGTCTAAAACTATCTAAGACTATTAGTATCAAGACCGGCAACTATATACTGGCTGATGCTCCCAAGCTTGGTGTCGGGGCAATACCCATTCAAAAACCGTTGAAGATCCACTTAATGGGGGTAGATCAGACCTTCAGCTATGTTCTAAGCGCCAACAATCAAACAGCTATCTGCCAGAAAACCGGCAGCTTGCTTACCTGTAATTTAGCTCCTCTTAAACTTTCCTATGGTGCAACTTATAAATTAAATATAGACAGACAATTTAATAATAAGCTGGCCGGAACGCTATTAAGTAAAACTATTCAGACAATCACCGCTACCGCAATAACTTCTACTTCTATAGCCAGCGGCTCTACGGTCTATAACAAACCACAGTCTCTGACTCTTACTACATCAAAAAATCTTACTAAACTAGGGGCTGTCGGTCTTAGCTATAGCCAGAATGGCAAAACCGTGACTGTTCCAGTTCAGGCTTCTTTTAAGGCTAACCTAATAAGCGTTTCTTGGACCGACGTTTTACCACGCCAAACGACTTTTGACTTACATGTAGCTAGTGTCAGCGCGGTTGACGATTCGGCTCTCGAGCAACCTTACGACCTAACGTTTGGTACCTCAGGTGGCCCGACTGTTATTGGCACCAATATGCCATCTTTTGGTCTTAATTCTGGCCAAGCTTTGAATGTGACCTTTGATCAACCACTTGATCCAAATCAAAACATCGGCGCTCTAGCTACATTAATAGTCAACTCTCAGGTAGTCGGTGCCAGCGTTAGTTTAAGTGGCAATGACGGTTTTGTGATCACACCATCTAGCGGCTACCCGACGTGCGCTTCGGTGAAGCTGGTTATATCGAGTAGCGTAATGAGTAATTACGATATTGGTGGCAACTCGGCTTGGACTTACACTAGTCGTTCGCATTGTTACACCACTTATTCGATCGGTACTTCTGTCCAGGGTCGTCCTATTAAGGCTTATCAGTTTGGTTCTAACCCGGGCTCCAATATGGTCCTGTTTATCGGAGCCATGCATGGTGCTGAGCAGAACTCAGGTAATCTGCTTAATCAATGGATTCCGGATATTGACGCCAATCCGGGTAAAATACCTGCGGGCCGGACAATTGTAGTTATACCCATAATAAACCCAGATGGCTATGCTGCAGATAATCGTCTCAATGCTCAGGGCATAGATTTAAACAGAAATTTTCCGGCTAATGGCTGGACAGAGCAGGTGACTGAACCATTGTCTGGCAACACTATGACAAACGACGGCGGACCGTA
Source organism: Saccharimonadales bacterium (SeqCode) (assembly GCA_035702905.1). Taxonomy (GTDB): domain Bacteria; phylum Patescibacteriota; class Saccharimonadia; order Saccharimonadales; family UBA4665; genus DAIDIO01. Next base: position 5,725 of record DASSZG010000006.1, on the reverse strand, counting down.
CCCGCTGTCAGCACCAGAATCTGCCGCCCTGGCTACTTTTTACGAGACCTATAAACCACGACTAACCTTAACTTTCCATTCCCATGCCGGCATAGTTGAAGCCAATGATGCCGGAGACTCCATAGCTCTCGGCGCCGAATATGCTAATCTAGCAGACTACCGAGCCATTCCTACCTATTTAATCGGGAACTTCTTTGACTATTCGACCACCGGTGCTTTCGAGGACTGGGCTAACGATAAGTTTAATTTGCCGGTTTTAGTAGTTGAGCTGGAAAGCGCTACTAATGATGAATATTCCCGGAATTTACCGGCTTTATGGGCAATGGCACAGGTGTCGCCGTAACAAATACTTGCATTTTGATGATGCTTATCTTTAAAATTAGATTAGATTTAACTTTAAACATTAAGGACAAGTAAATGAAAACCAGGGTGGGAATTAATGGCTTTGGCCGAATCGGAAGAAATGCTTTCAAAATTGCTTTTGAAAGAGACGATCTAGAGATTGTTGCCATAAACGATTTAACAGACACAAAAACCCTTGCTTATCTGCTGAAGCACGACAGCAATTACGGTACATACTCTAAAACCGTTGATCATAACGGAGAAGGCATTATTGTTGATGGTCAGCTTATTAAAGTGCTAGCCGAAAAAGATCCGACAGCCCTACCTTGGGAGGATCTTAAAGTTGATGTCGTTATTGAATCGACCGGTTTTTTTGTTGAGCCAGATAAAGCCAGAAGTCATATACAAGCGGGTGCCAAGCGTGTAGTTATTAGTGCACCGGCAAAAGGCGACAGCGCCGACAGTGCGCCAACTATAGTGCTCGGTGTTAATGAAGACCAACTTGACGGCGACAGCGATGTAATTAGTAACGCTTCCTGTACAACCAATTGTATTACCCCAGTTACGACAGTTATCGAGAAGCACTTTGGTATTGAGAAGTTGTTTATGACTACTATCCATAGCTATACGGCTAGCCAACATTTACAGGACGGTCCTGGTAAAAACTTACGTGAAGACCGCGCTGGTGCTCAGAATATTGTGCCCACCACGACCGGAGCGTCAATTGCCGCTGCTAAAGCTTTCCCAGCTCTTCAAGGAATTTTCGGAGCTTTTGAAGTTAGAGTACCAACGCCGGTAGTCTCGCTTGCCGACTTTGTAATAGTCACCAAAAAAGATGTCACCCCCGAGGAAGTAAACGAAGCATTCATTAATGCCGCCCAAGACCCGTACTACCAGGGAATACTGGCTGTCACTGACGAGGAGCTTGTAAGCACCGACTTCATAGGCAATAGCCATTCAGCAACCATCGATTTAAAAACTACGGCAGTAGTCGGCGGCAACTTACTTAAAGTCGCCGCTTGGTACGATAACGAATGGGGCTACTCTAATCGCCTAGTTGAAGTTACGGCCGATGTTGGTCATATCCTCCACAAAAACGAAGATCACTCTGATCATCACGAATAAAAGACGGCTAATATGAAAGTAGCTTTGTCGACTGATCATACGGGGCTGGCTTATGGCGGCGTAGTTGAGGAAGTGTTAAAGCATCTGGAAGACTTGGGTCACGAATGTGTATATTTTGGTCCCAAATCGCTTGATATGGGCGATGATTACCCCGATTTCATGTTTCCAGCGGCAACAGCTGTAGCCAGTAATGAGTGCCATATTGGTATTATCTTAGGGGGCAGCGGCCAAGGTGAGGCCATGGCCGCTAATCGTATAAAGAATGTCCGATGCACGGTTTTTTATGGCCAAGCAGTAGCAAAGAACTCGGTTGATGCCGAAGGGCATGTTAACCGCGATCCATATGAAATACTAAGACTATCTCGTCAGCATAATCACGCTAATATGCTCAGCCTGGCAACTAGGTTTCTAAGTTTAGACGAAATTAAGACAGCTATAACAGTTTGGCTGGACACTCCTTACAGTAACAGTCAGCGTCATATAAGACGGGTGCGCAAGTTAGACTCGTAGTCTAGAATTAAACTATGCACTACATTTGCCCAACCGTCACGGCTTTCAATGAGTATGACTACAAAGCCCAGATAAATTTATTGAAGGAATTTGCCGCTCGCGTCCATATTGATCTTATGGACGGTGAATTTACACCTAGCAAGTCACCGGATCTTAAAGATGTTTGGTGGCCTAAAGGGATGACTGCAGACATTCACCTGATGTACAAACAGCCGGAGAAGCAGTTGTCTTCGCTTATTAAACTAAAGCCCAACCTAGTTATTTTCCACTATGAAGCAGAGGTTGATCACGCTAAATTTGCCCAGTCACTGAAAGCCAAAGGCATTAAAGCCGGACTGGCACTATTACAGGCGACTAAGCCTGATCAGGTCTTAGATATGATCAGTAGCTTTGATCAGATTCTAATTTTCAGCGGACACTTAGGTTATCATGGCGGCGTTGCCGATCTTAGTTTGATCGATAAAGTTCGACAACTAAGGCAAGCGAGCCCGGATATTGAAATTGCCTGGGACGGTGGCATTAATGATAAAAATATTGCCGACTTGACTAGCGCTGGCGTTGACATCTTAAATGTTGGCGACTTTATTCATAGCTCTACCGAGCCGGCTAGCGCCTATGCTAAACTAGAAGCATTAGCGGGATAAACGAGAATTAAGCCACAATGACCAAGTTGCCTCTTACCAGACTGGATGAAATTGCCAATGAGATTCGTGAAGATATAGTGCGTATGCTCGAGCATGCCGGTAGCGGGCATTCAGCTGGACCCCTCGGTCTAGCCGACATATTCACAGCCTTATACTACGAGATAATGAATCACGATCCGAAGAATCCAGATTGGCCTGAGCGAGACATACTATTACTGAGTAACGGCCACTGCGTACCGGTGCGCTATGCAACTATGGCCCATATTGGATATTTTGAGAGGGAAGAACTTATGACCCTCAGGCAATTCGGCTCTAGACTGCAGGGGCATCCAGAGCGCCTCAGGCTACCTGGTTTAGAAAACACTAGCGGTCCGCTTGGCAGCGGCTTATCGCAAGCCGCCGGTATGGCCTTAGCGCTCAGAATGGATAATATAACTCATCGTAGCATCTATGTGGTTATGGGTGATGGAGAGCAAGATGAGGGTAATGTTTGGGAAGCGGCCATGCTGGTAGGCAAGTACAAGCTTAGTAATATAACGGCAATTACAGACCGGAATAATATCCAAATTGACGGTACTACCGAAACGGTTATGCCTCTAGAAGACTTAAGACTCAAGTGGGAAGCCTTTGGCTGGCATGTACTGGAAGTTGATGGCAATAATATAGAGAGCTTTATAGATGCCGTAAATATGGCCAAAGCCATTACTGAACGACCCGTCATGATAATTGCCCATACTATTCCGGGCAAGGGAGTAGACTTTATGGAAAACGATTACCACTGGCACGGTAGTCCACCAAATCATGAGCAAGCAAAAGTCGCCCTGAAAGAATTACGAACGCTTGGCGGTAAGATTCGGAGCGAATACGATGACTGATTATCATTTAAAGGACCTTCTCGGTGAGCTTGATTCAGAGCCAATCCGCAAAGGCTTCGGCAGAGGGTTACTCAATGCCGGCAATAATAACCCTAATGTAGTTGCCGCTTGCGCTGATCTGACCGACTCAACTCAGATGAGTTTATTCAAAGAAGCACACCCCGACAGATTCATAGAAATAGGCGTTGCCGAACAAAACCTAGTTACTGTTGGTTCTGGATTGGCTGCTATGGGTAAAATTCCCTTCGTTAGTTCTTATGCGGCTTTTAACCCTGGACGTAACTGGGAGCAAATTAGAACAACTATCTGCCTTAACGATCGCCCGGTTAAAATAGTCGGCTCGCACGCAGGTGTTAGTGTTGGCGCTGATGGTGCAACTCACCAAATGCTTGAGGATATTGCCCTTATGCGGGTACTCCCAAATATGGTAGTCATTGCCCCCTGCGACTCAGTAGAAGCCGAGAAAGCAACGCTTGCTATGTCCAACGATCCTAGACCTAACTACCTAAGACTAGCCAGGGAAGCAACGCCGATTGTAACGACGCTAGAGACACCCTTTGAAATAGGTAAGGCCTATGTCTTTTGGGAGGGTAGTGACATAACTCTGTTTGCGACCGGTACAATGACCTACCAAGCGCTGAGAGCAGCCAGCCTGCTGCAAAAAGAAGGTATTAGTACTGAAGTTGTTCATGTACCAACTATTAAACCGCTTGATTCTGAGACCATCCTTACAAGCGCTAAAAAAACCAATCTAGCTATAACTGTTGAGGAAGGTCAGATAATCGGCGGTCTGGGAGGAGCTATTACGGAACTGTTGAGCGAACAGCACCCCATACAAGTGCTCCGGATAGGAATGAAGGACCGCTTTGGTGAGTCAGGCGACCCTGACCAATTATTAGAACATTTCGGACTTGATGCCAGCCATATTAAAGAAGCGGCACGAGGGCTAATAAAAAATACCAAGAACAACAAATAATTTATAACAAGCTTAATTTACTTAATTAGTCTCAGAGCTATAATTATTTAAAGAATGAAAAGCTTAACAAAACAGCAATTAATAGACCATACTTTGGCCTCTTTTAGTGCCGAACAGGATCAAGATATTAAATCAAATTCTGAACTCTTGCATGACAGCTTTAGTATGACGGACATGGTTTTAAGGGGAAATGAGCACTTACCGAAGTTGTCAGGTAGCGAATTAAACCAGGCTATAAAAGAGGCTTTTACTATCAAAGGAAGACAGTATGAGTTTATAAATATAATTGCCGACGAAGAAATCCAGACTGTTATGGTGGAGTTTATAGAAAGTTATCCTGACCCAGAAACCAATGAAATTTACTGTACTCCGCAAATTGCTGTCTGTATATACAAAGACGGGAAAATATATAAGACAAGGCATTATATGGACCCAAGAATATCTCGAAAACATATTCCCATCGAAGATATACGTAAGGCGATCGATTAGTCTGAGTAAAAGTGTTTATTCCCTGGCCAAATTAAGCTTAAGCGTATAAAGTATAAGTAATGCCTTTAACACTAAGACAAATCCGGCTGAATTGTGCTCAAGCTAGGGAACGCATGACCCAAGCTAGAGCTGAACATTGGGCTTTTGGTGCATTTAATTTAGACGATGAAGCAACCCTGAAAGCGGTAGTTCAGGCGGCGGTTAATAAAAAAGCGCCCATCCTTGTTGAGGTAAGCCAGGGCGAAGTTGATGATATTGGGCTAGATAATGTCCGTGATCTTGTAGATAACTTCAAATATACCTATGGAGTAGAAATATACATCAATCTTGACCACAGCCCGAGTATTGAAGCCGCTAAGAGCGGCATAGAAGCCGGTTTTGAATTCATCCATATTGATGTTTCACAATCTAATCATGATGCTAGCGATGATGAAATCATTGCCGCCACTCGTGAGGTAGTAGATTACGCCAAGCTTACAGGAGCTTTAGTAGAAAGCGAGCCTCACTATTTTGGCGGTAGCTCTAATCTATTTACCGAAGAGATAAATTACGACGAGATCAAGAAAACTTTTTCAACTCCTGAAGGCGCCCGGCACTTTGTAGAATCTACCGGCATCGATACATTTGCAGCGGCCATCGGTAACCTGCATGGTAAATATCCCGTGCCAAAAGTTTTAGATCTGGATCTTCTGAAGCAAATCAGAGAAGCAATTGACTGTAACATTAGTCTGCACGGCGGTAGCGATACGCCTGGTCACTATTTC
>DASSZG010000054.1:0-5900 GCA_035702905.1 Saccharimonadales bacterium (SeqCode) | reverse complement strand
AGAACAGTTTGATGTTGAAGTAAAAAGTGTGCGCATTGCTAACATTTCCGGTAAAGCCAAGCAGACTAGAAGCCTAACTGGCCGTAAATACCTTAACTCCAAAGGCAAACGTAGTGATATTAAGAAAGCTTATGTAACCCTAAAAGAAGGTCATAACTTGCCTTTCTTCGCCGCCATTGAACAGGAAGAAGAAAAGGAAAAGGCCGCTCAAAAGCAGATCGATAAGGCCGTTTCCAAGCAGGTTACTAAGGAAGACAAGTCTAAACCAAAAAGGTTCGGACGAGCTAAGAAAGCCGATGATAAAACAGATGAGGAAGCAAAGTAATGGCTATTAAGCAATACAATCCAACTACTCCCGGTACCCGAGGGATGACAACCCAGGACTTTTCGGAGATAACTACTAAAAAGCCGCTTAAGTCCCTACTAGCACCTAAAAACCGAGGTAATGGTCGAAACAACCAGGGCCGTATTACTGTTAGGCATCAAGGTGGAGGCGCTAAGAAATTTTACCGAATTGTCAATTTCAAGCTTGCTCCGGGCACGACTGCCGTTATCGAGCATATTGAATATGATCCAAACCGTAGCGCCAGAATTGCTCGTATTAAGGATCAAACCGGTATGTACCACTACATCCTAGCTGCCCAGGGTATGAAGCAAGGTCAAACAATAGTTTCCGGTGAAGAAGCTAGCATTGATAACGGTAACCGTCTAGCTCTCAAGAATATTCCTATCGGTAGCACAATCCACGCTATTGAACTTAAAGTTAATGGTGGGGCACAGCTAGTACGTAGCGCCGGTAACAGTGCCCAACTCATGGGTATCGATAATGGCTACGCTCAAGTACGCCTACCAAGCGGGGAAGTACGACTTATTAACGAGAATTGTACGGCTAGCCTTGGGGTTATCGGTAACGAGCAACATCAGAATGTCAAAATCGGTAAAGCCGGACGTAACCGCCACAAAGGTAAAAGACCAAGTGTCCGCGGAGTTGTCATGAATGCCGTAGATCACCCTCATGGTGGTGGAGACGGCGGTCGACATGGTGTAGGAGGTGGCAAGAACCATGGTGCCGCACCTAAGACGCCTTGGGGCCAAAAAACGCTTGGCTATAAGACTAGGCGACGCAAGAGTACCAGCCAGTTTATTGTAAGAAGTAGACATGAAAGCAAGAGGAGATAAGTAGATGAGCCGTTCACTTAAAAAAGGTCCATTTGTAGACTTTAAGTTAGCCAAGAAAGTTGTTTCTCTAGGTGACAATGACCGAACAATAGTGAAAACCTGGGCCAGGGCTAGCACTATATCTCCAGAATTTGTCGGCAAGACCATCGCTGTTCATAACGGAAAAGTTCATGTGCCAGTATTTATTACCGAAAACATGGTTGGTCATAAACTAGGTGAATTCGCACCGACCCGTAAATTCCGTAGCCATGGCGGAAAGTTAGCTAAAGGATAAGGATTAAAGGAAGAATATTATGCCAGTAAAAGCAGTAGCCAAAGGCGTCAAAATCAGCCCACGAAAAGTACAAGTGGTAGCTGGTTTAGTTCGTGGCCGAACAGTGGCCGATGCTCTGACAATCCTTGATCATACACCAAGAGGCAGTGCTCTCGCTGTAGCTAAGGTTATAAAGAGCGCAAGAGCCAACGCCGAACACAATCACGACTATAAACCCAATACTTTATATATTACCGAGATATCTGTTTCTCCTGGACCACGAATGAAGCGATATCGACCAGCTGCTAGAGGAAGAGCGTTACCTTTCCAAAAGAAGTCAGCTCATATTCGAGTTGTTGTTGATGGTGAAAAGCGAGAAGCTAAGAAGCCAGTTAAGAAGACTGATACTAATAAGCAGGCAGACAAGGAGGCTAAATAAGATGGGTCAAAAAGTAAGTCCAGTAAGCATGCGCCTCCAAGTTAACAAAGATTGGCGTAGCAAATGGTTTGTTGCCAAGCGAGATTATGCTAAATCTCTTAAAGAAGATTTAGAAACCCGCCGTTATCTTGAGAAGAAACTTGGATCAAGAGCAGCTGTAAACCGAGTCGAAATTGCTCGGACAGCCAATCTTGTTACAGTTACAATCGCAACCGCCAAAGCCGGAGTAGTAATTGGTCGCGGCGGTACCGGCGCTACCGAGATTAAAGATCAAATAGAGAAGATTTATGGTGTACCAGTTCGAGTTAACATTGAAGAAGTTAAGAAACCAGATCTGTACGCAAAATTAGTAGCTGAGAATATTGCACACCAGCTTGAGAGAAGAATAAGCTTCCGTCGAGCGATTAAGTCTGCATCTGCAGCAACCATGCGAGCCGGTGCTAAAGGGGTTCGTATTGAAGTATCCGGTCGTCTAAACGGTGCTGAAATGAGCCGCCGTGAGAAAGAAGTAGCTGGTTCTGTGCCACTTCATACTATTCGAGCCGATATCGACTATGCCCAGATTCATGCCAAGACTGTTGCCGGTATTATCGGTGTTAAAGTTTGGATCTATAAGGGGGAGGCGTAAAGTTATGTTACTTCCTAAGCGACAAAAGTACCGCAAGGTAAGAAAAGGCCGTATTCGCGGTGTTGCCACGGCAGGCAATTATATAGCGTACGGCGACTTTGCCCTGCAAGCTCAAGACCATGAGCGTATAACTGCCAGGCAAATTGAAGCCGCTCGACAGGCTATGACCCGTTACATTAAGCGTGGTGGAAAGATTTGGATCCGTATCTTCCCGCACACTCCAGTAACCCGTAAGCCTCAAGACGTTAAGATGGGTAGCGGTAAAGGAAGCCCGGAGTTTTATGTAGCAAAAGTCAAGCCAGGTACAATTTTGTTTGAAATGCAAGGTGTTAGCGAGGAAACTGCTCGTGAAGCAATGCGCCTAGCTGCCCATAAGTTACCGATTAAGACTAAGTTTCTAGTTAGGGAGGATAGCTAAATGAAAATAGCAGAAATCCGAAAATTAGACACTAAGCAACTCACCAGCGAAACAGTGAAGCTACGAGAAGAAATTGCTGAGCTTAAAAGACGGCTGACATTGGGTGAGTTAGATAACGTTCGCATAATCAGAAACAAGCGAAAAGACCTTGCCAGAATGAATACAGTTCTTTCAGAGGCTTTAGTAAAGGAGGCCAAATAAAATGGCTAAGAATATAACCGGCGTCGTATCATCTGCTAAAGCGGATAAGACAATCGTAATAACTACACATACTCGTAAAACTCATCCACTGTACCGTAAGCAATATACGGTAACTTCTAAATTCATGGCTCATGATGAAAAGAATGAAGCTGAAGTAGGGGATAAGGTCGAGATTATCGAATGTCGTCCAATCAGTCGACGTAAGCACTTTAAGCTGAATAAAATTATCGAGAAGCCATCTCTTCGTGACGATTCCCTAGCTGTCAGTAAAAGCGAAGATACCGGCAAAGTAGTTTCGAAAAAGAAGTCAGAAGATGTCTCTGAGGAGGCCGCCAAATGATACAGCAAGAATCCCGACTAAACGTCACCGACAATAGCGGCGCCAAAGAAATTCTTTGTATTCGTGTACTTGGCGGAACCAGAAGACGCTACGCTAACGTCGGCGATATTATAGTTGCGACTGTTAAAGAAGCGGCGCCAAACGGTACGGTTAAAAAGAAGACTGTAGTTAAGGCGGTTGTAGTTAGAACACGCAATCAGATAAGACGCAAAGATGGTTCAACTATAAAGTTTGACGATAACGCAGCCGTTATTATAGACGATAATAAGCAACCACGAGGTACACGCATATTCGGACCTGTTCCAAGAGAACTCCGCGAATACGGCTATTCCTCAATCATTTCACTGGCTCCGGAGGTACTCTAATGACTTACAAGATTAAGCTTAAAAAAGGCGATTTAGTTGTCGTTAGATCCGGTAAGTATAAGGGAAAAACCGGTAAAGTAACTGCAACCCATCCTAAAGATAATAAAGTAACAGTCGAAGGTATTAATATCGTTAAAAAGCATATTAAGCCGACGCAGATTAAGCCTCAAGGTGGAATTGTCGAGATTACCAAGCCTATTTGGGTCAGTAAAGTCGGTTTAGTAGAGCCTGTTACCAAGAAGCCGACTCGGATTGGTTATAGTATAGACACGTCCGGCAAGAAAAGCCGAATTTACAAATCAAGTGGTAAACCCGTTAAAGAAGTAACCTCAGAGAAAGGAGGCAAGTAATGGCTGAAGCAACTAAACAAAAGACTACTAAGTCCAGCAAAGCTTTGCCTCGGCTCAAGGTTCAATATAACGAGCAAATTGTTAAGGAGCTAATGAGCGAATTAGGACTGAGTAATCCTCATGACGTACCAAGGATTAGAAAGATCGTCGTTAATTCCGGCCTGGGCCGCGGCAAAGACGACAAACGACTAATGGAAGTCGCAACAAATACACTTAGGAAGATAACTGGACAGCAACCGATTCAGACAACCGCCCGCAACTCTATAGCTTCATTTAAGCTAAGAGAAGGCAATAAGATAGGTCTTAAAGTTACGCTTCGTGACGAGCGGATGTACGAATTTATGGACCGACTTATTAACTTAGTGATCCCAAGACTTCGTGACTTTCACGGTGTAAGTGCTAAGGCTTTTGACCGTCAGGGTAACTATGCTATTGGTTTTACCGACCAATCTGTTTTCCCAGAACTGTCATTTGAAGAGACGTCTCTCGCACATGGACTACAGGTAATATTTGTAATACAAGCAAAAGACAAGGATCAGGCCAGAGCCTTATTAGAAAAGTTCGGCATGCCTTTTATAAAGGAGGATAAGTAATGGCTAAGAAATCAATCGTCGCCCGCGACAACAAACGAATCAAGATGATTGACCAGTACGCTGAAAAACGTGCTGAACTGAAGCGCCTTGGCGATCAGGAAGGTTTAGCAAGACTGCCTCGTAATTCCAGCCCGACCAGGCGAACTAACCGCTGTATTGAAACTGGGAGACCCCGTGGCTATATGAGACAGTTTGGTCTTTCTCGTATAAGTTTTCGTGAACATGCATCTAAGGGAGAAATCCCAGGCGTAACCAAATCGAGTTGGTAGAAAGGAATACATAATGAGCACAACCACAACAGACCCAATTGCCGATATGCTAACTCGTATACGTAATGCTATCAATGTTCGAAAATCCGAAATAGTATTGCCACACAGCAATATTAAGGAATCGGTCGCTAAACTACTGAAAGAAACTAATTTCATTGACGATGTATCCGTACAGGACGATCGCATTGGAAAGCTGTTAACAGTTAAGATTAATGACGAAAACAGCAATCCGCGGATCACTGAAATTGTCAGGGTAAGTAAACCCGGACGACGCTATTATGTCAGCTCCCAGGAAATCCCAACAGTTAAGCGCGGCCGAGGAGTAGTTATTATTTCTACCTCAAAAGGTTTAATGACTGGCGACAAAGCTAAAAGTGAGCACGTTGGCGGTGAATTAATTTGTAAGGTTTATTAATGAAAGATTGCATCTACGAAACACTGATTCCGGGAGATCCCACTACTGTACAGCTTACAGAGTATTCTCTAGAGCTACTGGATCATAGCGTAGATGCAGTTAGCATTGACCCTGATTCAAGAGAATTCTCTGCTCGACTAATTAACGGCGTTGCTGGTGGATGTGCATTCCAGGCATTCGAAGAGTTTCAATTGGAAACATATGAGACTGTTTGCGAAAGATTAAGTGATAATTTAACCGGAGTAGTTCAAGCAAGATTTTGTGAAAGGTTTTACAGTGCAATTAAAATTAGCGAAGACTTCAAGGAAAGGAAAAAGATATGAGTCGAATAGGAAAACTGCCGATCGATATACCTAGCGGTGTGACAATCACTGTCGACGATTCTTTTGTTACCGTTGCCGGTTCCAAAGGGTCACTAAAGACACCTATACTAACTGGTATTAGCGTCGA
>DASSZG010000015.1:0-9294 GCA_035702905.1 Saccharimonadales bacterium (SeqCode) | reverse complement strand
TCAGTACAGAATTTTAATGGTGCTCGATTGGAATCCAAGAGTTCAGCAAAATGTTATTGCAAATCACTTAGGCCAAACAGAAGCTAGTATCAGCCGACAAATTAAACTTCTTAAAGATAAAGGCTTACTGTCGTCAAAGGTAGATCCACAGAATAAAAGGAAACATATAAGCGTGCCTACGCCGAAGGGAATGCAGATCACCGAAGCGGCAACCGATATATTAAGACGTGGCTTATCGGCTGATTTCGTTTCTTTAGGTGACGACCAAATAATGAAACTTACGCGTAGTCTGCAGAATCTCCATAAGCTAGTATGTCAGCCTGGTAAAGCTGGGGCTTGCGATCACCAGCTGAGCTTTTAGGCTTCAATATCTGTTACGGATTCAACCGCAACCGGCATTAATAAAGACGATGATTCAGCGGCCAGAGACCGTCCATACATATAACCATCAAAACTAAAGTATGCCGAGCCAGCGCTACCTATGGCACCTAAACCGGTAATTACCTGAATAGGCAGACTATTGGTTGTTTCTGCTGAAGCGGCTAGTGCGCCACTTAGAGCCATCATAAACCCGGATAATTTTGCTAGGCTGGCTCGAGCTTTAGCTGGGGTAGCGCTGATAGATTCGGCGGTTTCGTATAGTATAGGTCCAATTTGCATATATCGTACTCTTAGGGATAATACTACGCCTTTTTTAGGTTTTATCAATATCCCAACCATAAGCTTTACAAACGGGCAGAAAAGAAATATAATATAACAACATGGGGCTGAATTTAAGCTCGACGTTGGACTTTATCAGTTAGATCAGCAGGCCGCTTGTCAGCGTTATAGGCAAATATTTAAATGCAGTTAAAACAGCATTTTCTAGCGTAAAGCAAACACTTGCCAGTGCTTTTGCACCTAAAGCAAGCCTAGCTTTCGCTAACGCCTAACCATTTGTTAGGCAATGCCAGTAGCGATGCCAGATAGCTAGGAAGCATTTTATATTTTCTGGATGCTCGGCTTAATATACCCGGTTTAGTCGCTAAGATTAGGGTTGCTGCAGTAGATAAGTTTGTTCGTTTATAAAACTACTGCAAAAGATTTAAAACGGACTAAGCCTGTAGATGACTAACATTAGATAAACTGACGGACGCGGAGGGCAGTACTCCGCCAGCTCCACCAGTTAATAGATATCCACTCAATCATAGGGTGGATTTTATTTTGCCCCTGCTTGCATAATGGTAATGTTGCGCTAGGAGCAACAAAAGACGTATATTTAAGTTAAATAATTATAATAAAAAGGACCAACAAGTGGGCAAATTAAAAAATAATCAAAAAGGCTTCAGTGCTGTTGAAGCTACGTTGATTCTAGTTATCGTAATACTAATTGGTATCGTCGGCTACATGGTTTACAAAAATCATCACAATACCACCAAGGCCTCAGTATCTAGTGCCCCAGCCAATCCATACGCTGGGTGGAAAACTTATACTGACTCTTCAGGCGTGTTTACATTTAAGTATCCTGCCGATTGGACAAATGAGGCTTCAGGAGTACTTGAGCCTAATACTGTAGCCTTAAAGTATGCAAGCAATAATTTAGTTCAAAGGTTTATGATAGTGCTTTCAAATACCTATAGCGGAAGCCCACAGACATACCTAACCAATGAGCAAGACTTAGGCAACAATGGCAAATACTCAACGGTCAATGGCTACCAGGACTATTACAGTCAGTTTGTTAATAATGGTGGCGACACATACAGAACTTACAGCTTCTTTAACAATGGTAAAGTTGCACAGTTATCATTTTTGCTTAAGATACCATCCGACGGTGCGAGTTCAGCGCTAGACTTCTCTCAGTACGTGTCCGTAGAAGACCGAATAGCTGACTCTATACACTTTAACTAACCCACCTAAAACCAAGGGCTATGTAACTTCTAGCACATGTAACTACCTAGGGCTTGGCAATGTGAAAGTTAGAGACTCCGTCACCGGTAACTTGACCTGGCGAATCACCAGTGAAGGTGTAAAGAGGCATTCCCTTGTATGCATACTGTTTTGAGCCATCAGCTCTAGTAATTATGCTAATGTTTGCTGGCAAGGATGCAGATGAGCTAGTCGGTGAGTAAACTGGCCAGCTTGCCAGACAAGCGCCGCTACAATTGCTAACTCCTTTAGTATCTCCACCGTATATGTATAACGCATTGCCACTGGAGTCTGCTAAATATTTGCCAACGTTTGCCGCTGTCTTCGTCTGTATTATTCCGGAGGGTTTTATTGATGCGTTAGCTGTCATATTATTTGCGTTGCTTGTACCGGACGACGAAGATTTATTCAGTACTGCAAATACAGCAATGGCTATAATAATTACGCCAATAACAACAGCTATCATTTTCTTTTGCATCGCACCCTCCTCAGTGAAAGAAAAATTAATCTAGCTTTATTATACAACAATGGATTCAACGCAAGGGGTGTGGCTTGTTAGCGAATAACGCTTATGTTATCTTAGCCTTAAGGAATAAAACAAAATGGACAATCAACCGATAGCCAATAATAGTCAAAACGAAAATGATCCTAATAATATTAATGTTATAAGTCCTATAGTTAATACTCCAGCAACGCCCGTAGCTCCAAGCAGTGTTATGCCGGCAGTAGTAGTTGGCGGTATGGTCGGTGGTAATTCGCCGGAACCAGTCGCTAATCCACCAAGGTCTTCCAGGCGTAAATTAGCTATTAGTGCACTATGTCTAATTCTCTTAGTAGCGATTGGCGGGTTGACCTGGTATTTAACCCATAAAAATAGCGGGGTATCCGAGTCAGGTACCAGTCGTAGTCCATACGGCACTATTTCGGGAAGTTATAGCGGACCGGCCTATCCAGCCTATACGGCGATTGGAAATGTAAACGGTCGAAACCAAGATACTTACAATATATTATCAGGCATTTTTAACTATATATCAGATAATCAAGGAGAGTTGCCGGCAGTAGCTTCTAATGTGACGAATAATAAAGCATGGAATTGCGCCAGTATCACCTCGGGGCTAAAGTTAAGTGTCTACTCTGGTGCAGTTATAAGTAACTGCTACGCGTTTAATATCCAAAAAGTCGGCTCGATCAAATCATTAGCTCCTGGCTTTTATGCTTCCTCAGTAGCGCAATCTGCCGGAATAAAAATCAGTCCGTACCCTGCAGATATCAGCAATGATGCTCTTATATTAGAGGAAGGGAGAACATGCGATGACAAAAATTCATATCAGGGCACAAGTAATGATACTGTAGTTAGTACTGATCCGTTGTCTTTCGTTCTTCTGACTACTCAAGAAAATGCCCTGCATAAATATATGTGGAACTGTAATGGTTCATAAGATTAGAACGTACTCCTAGAAGTAGCCCAAAAGGCGAGCAATAAGGTTGCTATAGGTAAGCGTAATCCCGTATTATTAAGCTAAAGCTTTATAAAGCAGGGAAAATGAATAGCGATACACCTCCATCAGATAATGCAATTAGTAATGGTCCACAGAATCAGCCACAGCGACCAGAAGAGGCAGGAAGGCCCGTCCGATCTATAGATTCATTTCAGCGACCAAGTCGGCCCAATATGAGCACGGCACCTCAGCCACGGCCTAGACAGGATATTGCTTTTGCGCCAAGGTCTAATTATTCACAATCTATCCCCCAGCGACCGGTGCGTGATATAGATTTCGTTTCACCTTCAGCGCCACCTCGGCCTATGACGCCTCAACCCCAGCAACAGCCAGCCCCACGGCCTATACAGAGCCCTAATTACGAACCACGAGGACATGAGCATCAACCGCCAATATCTAGTCCAAGCACGCCAAATAGCTACGCCGTACCTCAGCCTACTCCGGCACAACACCAAGCACCTGTAGCACCAATCGCTAATAAAGAATCAACTAGCAATCCAGTAAAGATTTTCAGCATAGTTATGATTGTTCTGTCTACGATCAGTCTCGCTACTTGGATCATTATCGGCCTTAAAACAGACGAAGAAATTATTGGAAGTGTGCTATCTCTGCTTGAGCTAGGATTAGCCACGGCTATGCTAAAGAAAGCCAAACTCACCAGGGTTCCTCTTTTAATCGTTGCTTCACTAACGCTAATCTTTGCGCTGTTTAGTAGCGTCAGCTACATACATCAACATAATTCTGTTTCACATATCAGCAGCCCCGAACTTACCGGCATTAAGCAAGCGATACAGACTTACCAAAACGATAATTCTTTATCTGACGCACAGCGAGCTAAAGATCTGCAATCCCTGGAGCACTCTGAGTCGGTAATTGAACAGCAACAAGTATCTTTAAATGAAGTTGGTAAGGCCATCGTGCCATTAAGGAACATTGTAATAGCCTATCTAGTAGCCTTTATTCCAATCGTTTTCTTGACAAGGCCAAAGATTAAACACCGATTAGTTTAAACTAGCCGTCAAACCCTCAAATGACATTATTATTGCTCTCAACCAGAGACTTCTACTGTAAACGTTAGAGTCTTGTGCTAAAACATCAATATCTGCTACACTTGTCGCTAGCTAGAAGAGCTGCTTTAAGATTCTAGATAGAAGTTAAGAGATAAAGAGGAGCAGCTAAACTGAATTGTCAGGTTACCTCTTTCCAGCCAGTTAAAGGAGTTAAAGTAACATGGCAAGTAAATTATTCATCGGTTCACTAGCGTGGGCCACTAACGACGATAGTCTAAGAGACTTTTTCGCATCAGTCGGGACAGTTGTCTCTGCTAACGTCATTAAAGACCGCGAGACCGGCCGAAGCAAAGGCTTTGGTTTTGTTGAAATGTCTACAGATGAAGAAGCAAAAGAAGCAATTAGTAAATTGAACGGTAAAGATTTAGACGGCCGTCCAATTGTTGTTAACGAAGCACGTCCTCGCGAAGAGCGACCAGTAGCAAACTAAATATCAATAAATAATATTGACGACAAGCCCTAGGTAAGCCTAGGCTAGTATAATAATGGCAAAACTCCATCGGACAAGAGTTATAGTTAAGCGCGCACTACGCCCATTATCTTTCAGGCCGGATATTGATCTTAAGCCTGAAGATGTGGCGGAGGCTAGAAAGTATATTAAAAATTACTGGTCAAAAGTTGAGCGTTTTCACCCTAAAGATGATGAAAGTTTACTAGGCTTACCAAAACCCTATCTGGTGCCGTCATATAGACTAAAAACCGGCTTCGATTATAACGAGCTCTATTACTGGGACAGCTACTTCATGGTTCAAGGCATGCTTGACCCTGAACATGAAGAGTTAGTGACTGGCATCTTAGATGATCTTATTTCTCTTTATAGACGGTTCAAAGTCATTCCTAACGCTTCCCGAACTTATTTAACAGGTCGTAGCCAGCCGCCATTGCTGACAAGTTTCATATTCGATGTCTATCAGGCATATAACAAGTCAAACAAATGGCTGAAAGACAAAATGGCGATAGCCGAAGAGGAATACAAAACCGTTTGGCTAGGCGTTAAAAAACCAAATGAGCGCCAGGTATATAACGGCCTGAGCAGGTATTACGATATTAACTATCTGCATGATTTAGCTGAGGCTGAGAGCGGTTGGGATATGACGCCTAGGTTCGATCGTCGAGCCCTGAACTTTTTGCCGATTGATCTAAATTCCTTACTATATAAATACGAAACCGATTTCGCTCGGACTGCCCGCATTCTTGGTGATAAGCGGAAAGCCGCCTATTGGGATGATGCCGCTAGAGTTAGAAAAGATGTTATCGATACGCTCATGTGGGACAAGCTCAGAAGCATGTATTTTGACTATAACTATGTTCGCAAAAAGCGTGGTGATGTCTTTAGTCTAGCAGCCTTTTTTCCTCTCTGGGCCGGCATGGTAGATGAGGAAAGAGCAGCCACGCTGGTTAAATCACTAAAGCGTTTTGAGCATAAGGGTGGACTCAGTACCACCGATGCCTTACCGCTGAAACAATTTGTTCTAGGTAGTGTACCAACTCAATGGGCCTACCCTAATGGCTGGGCACCACTACACTTTATAGTCGTTAAAGGCCTGGAACGCTATGGCTACCACAAAGACGCGCGGCGGATAGCCAATAAGTGGCTGAAGACTAACTTGCACTGGTTTAATAGTGAAAACTTATTCCTGGAAAAGTATAACGTTGTTAACCCGGAAAAACCGCCGGTAAAAGGTCTCTATCCATCGCAAACCGGCTTTGGCTGGACTAATGCCGTTTTTGAAAGGTTCGCTCAAGACTATGTTGATAGGCCTGAATAATCTAGGCCAGCTTGAGAATACTAAGTTAAACCGCTAAGCTATATATAACTACTATGAGCAAATACTACGTCACTACCTCTATTCCCTATGTTAATGCAGAGCCGCACATTGGTTTTGCCCTGGAATTAGTAATTGCCGATGTTTTAGCTCGCTATGCAGCCAAACAAGGAGATGAGGTTATATTTAGCACTGGTACAGACGAACATGGCGGCAAGATTGCTGAGAAAGCCGCCGAAAAAGGGGTTAGCCCCAAAGAATTCGCCGATCAGATCAGCGAGCGCTTTCAAGGTTTAAGCGAACTGCTGAATGTATCCAATAACCGCTTTATTAGGACTACCGACCCTGGGCACGAACAAAGAGCCGCCGTTATATGGGAGACCATGAAAAAGGATATCTACAAAAGCAGTTATATCGGTTGGTACTGTACCGGCGATGAAGCCTTCTTTACGGACACCGAAGTAAAAGAACTCGGCGGTGTTTGCCCAAATCATAATCGGCCATTCGAAAAAGTCGAAGAAGAAAACTACTTCTTTAAATTGTCGGCCTATGAGGGCAAGATCCTGAAAGCCATTAACTCGGGCAAATTTGTAATACTTCCGGAAACAAAAAGAAATGAAATAGTTAGTCTCATAAAGAGCGGTCTTGAGGATATCAGCGTTTCCAGGCCTAAGGATAAAATATCGTGGGGCATACCGGTGCCCAATGATCCTGATCAGGTAATGTATGTCTGGTTTGAAGCCTTAATGAACTATATTACGGTTCTCGGCTATCCGGAAAATGAGGACTTTAAAAACTATTGGCCAGCCAGTGTTCAAGTTATCGGCAAAGACATTATTAGGTTTCATGCGGCTATATGGCCAGCAATGCTACTGAGCCTCGGCATCGAATTACCAAAAAAACTATACGTGCACGGTTTTATCACTATAGATGACAAGAAGATCAGTAAAAGTATCGGCAATGTTATTCATCCTAAAGATATTGTCGATAAGTACGGAGTTGATGCCTTCCGTTACTATTTCCTGCGTCATATTCCCTCATACGAGGATGGTAACTTTAGCTGGGATAGGCTAGAAAGCGCCTATAATAATGAACTGGCTAATGAGCTTGGCAATGCGCTTCAAAGGTCTCTTACTATGGCCGAGAAATACCTTGACGGTAGCCTCAAAGATAAACCCGTTGCCGATCATGATACAACCCGCTACACCGACGCAATTGAAGCCTGTAGATTCGACCGCGCCCTAGATGAAGTATGGGAACACTTGAGAGGCCTAAACCAGTACATCGATGAAGAAAAACCCTGGAAGATTGATAAAGAAAAAGATAATGAACATTTAGTTGAAGTCATCAGCCATATGCTCGGAACCCTAGACATGCTCGCCGATCTTCTTCTGCCTTTTCTGCCTGATACCAGTAAGCGAATGAAAGATTTGCTTAACGCCCCTAAACTCGCACCACCAGAGCAAACGCTGTTTCCTAAAGCAGACGTTCGCAAAACATAACTAAGGTAATCCTATGCAGCTAGTAGATACGCACTGTCATATTCAGTCAATTGGTCAAAAAACCGGAGAAAGGCACACTCAAGAACTGTGGGCTAAGGCTAAAATATCCGTGGAAGATGTTATAACAAGGGCTAAAGAAGGCGGTGTAGATAAATTAATCTGTGTTGGCTGTGACTTTGAGGATAGTCTGCTGGCAATCGATTTTGTATCCGAGCACACTAATACCTGGGCATCTATAGGCATCCATCCGCACGAAGCCCGGGCATTTGTAGCTAACATCTCCCAGCAGTCTGAATTTGCAGCCCTAGCCACCCGTAAAAAAGTGGTCGCCATTGGGGAATGTGGCCTGGATTATTTCTATGAACATTCGCCTAAAAAGGATCAAATAGAAGTTCTTAAGTTACAGCTGGAACTAGCACTTTCAAACAATTTACCGGTAATATTTCATGTCAGAGAAGCCTTTTCGGACTTCTGGCCGGTTTTGGATAACTATCCAGGTATTCGCGGCGTCCTTCATAGTTTTACTGACAATTTGGCAAATCTGGAAGAAGGATTAAAGCGTGGGCTGATGTTTGGGGTCAACGGCATTGCTACATTTGCTAAAAAGCCTGAGCAAGTGGAAGTCTATAAAGCCATACCGCTAAGCAATTTACTCCTTGAAACAGATTCGCCTTTCTTGACACCAGTACCTTTCCGTGGTAATATAAATGAACCAAATATGGTGGGAGTTATAGCAAAGTATATGGCGGAATTAAGGAACGAAGATATACGAGACCTGGCCACCGCTACGACAGCTAACGCCACGAAAATATTTGGAGTATAAGACTTATGACTAATCAACCACAGCCTCACAATAATGAACGCGAAGACTCTGCCAACAGGGATATTTTATTGCGTCGCCAAGAAGTTATATATGCTATCGACAGCATAAAATATATTGCCAAGGGGCTGAATATTGATACCACCCCAAGTCCTAGACCGGAAATCGTTAATACTTCAACTCCTACTAAGAAAATAAGGCATGATGAAGTAGTATTTGGGAAGCTTATGGCTCAAATTGAGCCGCGGGAACATAATAATCAGACTGGAATTGAAACCACTGTCGAACAAGACAGCCAAAATATCTCACTGGAAGAAGCCAGAAATAATGTCATGTACTCCTTAGAAAATCCCTTTAAAAAGGAGGGCTAAAGGCTATGCGTATCTTACCTAAATTCAGTCAGTTAACTAGCCCGACGACAACCGATGACTTAATCCGCGCTGAAGCGGAAATGGGTGGAAAGTTATTTGGCGATGTGCCTAAGAATCATGCTAGACAATTCTTTTGTTTAGATCAGCATACATGGGTGTGGCATGAATCCTGGCATGATCAAGACGGCAATCACAGTGTGACTACCCGTTATGAAGTCCGCCCTAACGGTATTTTTAAGGTACAAAACGGCGGCTCGTATCAGAGTTTATCAGAATCTGAAACCCGTAACTTTATCCGAGCGGCCAGTCTGTACGCGGATAAGGTGATCAGCAAGTATGATGCTCAGCTACAAACTGCATA
>DASSZG010000037.1:0-17442 GCA_035702905.1 Saccharimonadales bacterium (SeqCode) | reverse complement strand
AGGATACTTTGTTCATTACATTAGTGTACTGCTCAGTTACCAGCTGATGTGGGGGTTTTGAGAGTCAGGTTTTAGATACTTGCCAAATATGGATGCAGATGCTATAATATATTTATGTCTAGTGAGCTTAGCCGGTTTGAGGACCCTAATAATTTATTACGCCTTCAGGACTTCTTGCCTGAGGAGGTGTATCCTTATGGTTTGCAGAACTCAATCATAAGCCACTACGTTGCTACCGAACTTGCTAAAACCGTTGAAGTTCAGCGTGAAGAGAATAAATTACTTCGAGAAATGACAACCATAGACAGTCTAACTGGTGCCATGAACCGAAGAGGTTTTGAAGAAGAACTCGGCCGGCTGATAAATAGCCGTCATGAACCAATAGGAAGTTTGGTGTTTATTGATCTTGATGGCTTTAAGTCTATAAACGATACAAAAGGCCATCCAGCCGGTGACGCAATTTTAACTCGCTTCGTCGATGTTATAGGCGGAAGAGTCAGATCAGGTGATGTAATTGCTCGTTTCGGTGGGGATGAGTTTGCCATACTGATGCCGGATGCGGAAGAAGAAAAAGCCGGAATGGCAGTTGAAGAGTTGAGGGCTTTAGTGGAAAAGGAATTCGCCGACGACAACGTAACTGGTAGTTTTGGCGTTACACAAATTGATCCTTTCACGTCAGTCGATGAAATGGTAGCTAAAGCTGATAAAACTCTGTATCGAGCGAAAAGATTACGCAATAAAGTAGTAACCTACAGCGAAACTTTTATAGAAGTTGCCGACTGTGAAGGCTCAGCGGAACTTGATTAGCACTCTTGACACTGGAGTGCTAAGAAGCCTAAAATATTAGTCTATGACACCCAGACAACAAGCGATATTAACTGCCATAGTTGAGCAATATGCAGAAGTTGCCAGCCCAGTAGGCTCTACCTTACTAGCTAAATTATTCAATGTTAGTAGCGCGACTATTAGAGCTGAAATGGCAGAACTTGAAAGACTGGGCTTTATCGATCAGCCACATACCAGTGCTGGCCGAGTGCCGACCGACAAAGGCTATCGTTATTACGTAAATAATATAAGTGCTTCTTTCGATAAAGAAGATACTGAACCTCGAGGTGCCGCTAGGGCTCTGAGTGCCCGCGTCCACAACGCCGGCGCCCCTGAGCGCATGATTAGAAATGCCGTCGATACGCTTGTTGAACTCACCCATAATCTGGGCATGGCAACGATTGGCAATCAGCTATACATGAGCGGCCTGTCTAACTTATTTGGTCAACCGGAGTTTATGAACGCCATTCAAGTACAACAAGTAGCCAGACTACTGGATAACCTTGAGCCATGGCTAAGAGAAGCCGCGCCTAATGAACCACTCAGTGTCTATATCGGACAGGAAAACCCAATCGGCAGAGCTGCCGGTTGCTCGCTAATTATCAGTCGCTTCCGTAGTCCATTTTCTGATGCCAGCTATATTGGCACGCTTGGTCCTACCAGGCAAAGCTATAAGGACGTCATGAGCCTGGTTAAAAGAGCCGGCCAAGAACTTGAAGAGGTTTTATATGAATAAGAATGAAGCGTCAAACGAGTCGGTTTGGCATAGAATAATTAAGCGAAGATTTACACCCCGAGATCTGGCAGAAAAGGCACTTGATGATGTAGTAACTAGAGCCTTTGATGCTCAGATAGCTGAAGATGGTCAAGAAACCACCGAGCTTCAACATAAAATTAATGAAGGACAAATAGAAGACAATGCCAAAGACTAAAAGTGCTCTACCTAAAGACGACAATATTAATAAGCTTGAACAGCAAGTTAATGAATTAACAGATGCGTTAAAGCGTGAACGAGCTGATGCCATAAATATGCGCCGTAGGCATGACGAAGATCTGGCCGGGCTACGAATTAGAGTTAAAGCCAATGTCGTACGCGACCTCTTGCCAGCCATAGATAATCTTGAGCGAGCACTTAATCACACGCCCCAAGAGCTAGAAGGCAATCCTTATGTAAAAGGCGTAGAAGCCGTGGTTAAGCAATTTGCTAAAAGTTTAACAGATATTGGCGTGGAAAGAATTAAGACCGTTGGCGAGCCGTTTGACCCTCGTTTTCATGAAGCCGTTTCGGTAGAAGAAGGGGAAGGTGCTAAGGAAGTTGTTAGCGAAGAATTACAGTCTGGCTATAAAATTGGCGATGAAGTTATCCGTCATGCCATGGTACGAGTAAAAACTTGAAACTAACAGAGTATAAAAGTGTAATTAGCACTCTTGACACGCGAGTGCCAATTAGTTAAACTAGCAACATATAGCATTGACTGCTAACTTAAATCATTAAGAAGGGTATAAAGATATGAGTAAAATCATTGGAATTGACCTCGGAACGACAAACTCAGCCATGGCTGTAATGCAATCAGGTAAACCGGAGATTATTGCTAACAGTGAAGGTAATCGAACCACGCCTAGTGTAGTAGCCGTTAACAAGAATGGCGAACGTTTAGTTGGCCAAGTTGCTCGCCGTCAACAGGTTACTAATCCAAAAAATACGATTTATGAAGTAAAACGATTAATAGGCCGAAACTTCAAAGATGAAGAAGTACAGCGCGATTTGAAGTTGATGGGTTATGAAATTGTCAAAAGTGGCAATGGCGTCAAAGTGAAGATGTCCGACAAAGAATATAGCCCTGAAGAAATCAGCGCTATGGTGCTAGCTAAGTTGAAGGCTGACGCCGAAAGCTTCCTCGGTGATAAAGTAAATGAAGCTGTTATTACGGTACCGGCATATTTTGATGACTCTCAGCGCCAAGCGACAAAAGATGCCGGTAAGATTGCCGGACTTGAAGTAAAACGAATCATCAATGAGCCGACAGCCGCTGCCTTAGCATACGGACTAGATAAAGGTAGTAAGAAGGATGAAAAGATCGCTGTCTATGACCTTGGTGGTGGTACTTTTGACGTGTCTATCTTGGAGCTTGGTGACGGTGTTTTCGAAGTAAAATCAACCAATGGCGATACTCACCTGGGAGGCGCAGATTTTGACCGCGTTCTGATAAACCACTTTGCCGACGAGTTTAAAAAAGAGCATGGCATTGATATCTCTACAGATAATGCGGCTATGCAACGACTAAGGGATGAAGCGGAAAAGGCTAAAATTGAACTATCTTCTGCCCAAGAAGTAGATATAAACCTACCATTCTTAACCGCCGATGCTGACGGACCTAAACATTTCGAATACAAACTAACTAGAGCTAAACTGGAAAGCTTAGTTGGTGAACTAATAGATAAGACGGCTGACCCTTGCCAAAAGGCCCTAAAAGACGCCGATTTATCGGCCAGCGATATCGACGCGGTAGTTTTAGTCGGTGGTATGACTCGAATGCCAGCCGTTCAGGCTAAAGTAGAAGAGATTTTTAAGAAAGAGCCAATGAAGGGTGTAAACCCGGATGAGGTAGTTGCTATTGGGGCCGCTATCCAAGCCGGTGTGCTACAAGGTGATGTTAAAGACGTTCTTCTGCTAGATGTTACACCTCTAAGTCTTGGTATTGAAACCATGGGCGGTGTAATGACCAAACTGATTGAACGAAACACCACCATCCCTACTAGCAAAAGCGAAGTCTTCTCAACGGCTGCCGATAACCAACCACAAGTTGAGATTCACGTCGGACAAGGCGAGCGGGATATGATAGAAGGCAATAAAAGCCTGGGACGCTTCATATTAGACGGCATCCCTCCGGCTCCCCGCGGCGTACCGCAAATTGAAGTAACCTTCAACATTGATGCTAATGGTATTCTCAATGTGACTGCCAAAGATAAGGGTACTGGCAAAGAGCAGAGTATTACTATCTCAGGCTCAGGCAACCTGGATAAAACCGAAGTAGAAAAAATGGCTAAAGAGGCCGAGGCTCACGCCGAAGAAGACAAGGCCAAGAAAGAGCTAGTGGAAGCTCGGAACTTGCTGGACAGTGCAGTTTACCAGGCGGAGAAGCTCAAGAAAGACTACGCTAACAAGATTAGCGAAGAGGATGAGAAGACCCTTGATGAAGCTATCGACAGCGCTAAAAAAGTCGTTAAAGACCACAAGGCTAGCAAGGACGATGTTGAAAAAGCCGCTAAGGAGCTTAACGATAAATTAATGCCTATCGGTGCGAAAATGTACGAGAACCCCGATAGTACGGAAGCACCAACTAACGAAGATGCTCCTAAAGATTCTAAGGGTAAAGACGAGACTATTGAGGGCGAAGTAGTCGACGATAAAGACGACAAGAAAACAAAATAGTTGGCATTAATTAATGCCTGCCACGGTATCCATTGGCTGTCAAAACATATTAATTGGTAGAATAAGGTAATGGCTAAAAGAGATTACTACGAAGTTTTAGGTGTCAGTAAAGATGCATCAGCCGATGAGATCAAAAAGGCATTTCGCCGGGCTGCCGTAGAACACCACCCTGATCGGGGCGGTGATGAGCAAAAGTTCAAAGAAATAAATGAAGCCTATGAGGTACTTAAGGACGAGCAGAAAAGAAAGCGATATGATCAGTTCGGCCATGCCGGCGTAGGCAATGGCGGTGGTAATCCATTCGGAGGCAGTGCCAGCGGTTACCAAAATATTAACTTTGATTTCGGTGATCTGGGCCTGGGCGACATCTTTAGCAGTTTCTTTGGTGGTAATGCCGGCGGTCCATCCAGGCAGACTAGGGGACGGGATGTCGAAGCTGCTGTCGAGATTGGCTTTGAAGAGGCGGTATTTGGCACAGAAAAAGAAATTAGTTTAACCATGGATGATACCTGTGAGCATTGTAAAGGCAGCCGTACTGAACCGGGCTATGAACTGAAAAACTGTGATCAATGTGGTGGTAGCGGACAAGTGGTAAGCGTTACTCGAACTATCTTCGGTAATATCCAGCAAGCAAGCCTATGTCCGAAGTGTAAGGGTAGCGGTAAAATACCCGAAAAGGCCTGCAGTGTTTGTCGTGGAAAGGGTACAATGAATCGGCGCCAGGAGATAACTTTAAAAATACCTGCTGGTATTGATGATGGTGCTACTATCCGGTTACGTGAACATGGTGAAGCCATTGCCAACGGGCCTAAAGGCGATCTATACATCAATGTTAGAGTTAAGCCACATAAACGATTTACCCGGGAAGGCGACATTATTCTTAGTGAAGAACACGTTTCAATGGTTGACGCCGCTCTCGGCACAGAGATAGAGGTTGAAACAGTTGATGGCCCTGTGCGAATGAAGGTTCCGGCTGGTACGCAGAGTGCTAGCGATTTTAAGCTATCTTCTCACGGTGTGCCCCACATAAGAGGGGGTTCACGCGGACCGCACATCGTTACCTTAATTGTGGATACGCCAACCAAACTGACAAAGAAGCAGACTGAGCTACTCGAACAGTTCAAAACCGACAAACGCAAACTCTGGTAGCATAAGCGGTGTATAGTGTAATTATGAAAAAGCTAAATAACAACGGTTTTATACCTATGCTAATCATGCTACTGCTGGCAATTTTAGTAGTAATTTACCTTATCTATAAAAAAGTTCACGTAGCTCACTGAGATAGCAGTTTATGCTTAGGGCATGACGGTTATTTATGATCATGATTTAAAAATTGCCGGATTAAGTTTAATACCCTTATCCAGATCCGGGCCACAACAATGGTTTCATAATTATAAAATTATAAGTCTAGAAAATTGGGATGAAGGCCAAAAGGCCGACGTTATTTCAGTATGGGACAAAAACACATTCCCAGTTCACCGTCTGAAAAGCCTATTAGATAGCAATAAATTTAGAGAGCTGTTACTAAGCCAATTTATGGATTATGATCTTTTTATCGGTAAGCCTCAGAGAATACCGAGATGGTTAATCCCTCATCAACTGTTGATGCTAGATAACAGACTGGCTAGGCAAATAGAGAATAAAGTCTTCGTGAGAGAGATATTCGCTGACGACCTGCCTTTCCCGCAATACGAAATACATTCCCTAGATTCTCTGCGCTCCTCAGCTTTTGAGAAGATTATGAATGGCCGATCAACTGTGGTAGTGCAAGCCGAAAACTCCAGCAGTAGTAAAGGAACCTTTGTAGTTTCTAGTAAAGTCACTTTTCAAAATGTAGTTAAGCATTTAAAAAGATTAAGTTGTGCTCGTGTTGTAGTTTCTAGCTTCATCAATAATGCCGAAGAGTTCAGTATGCAAGCCTGTGTAACCAGATACGGCGTTATACTGGGCCCTCTGCAACGTCAACTGTTAAGCAACCCCATTCTTTGCAACCCGGATCTAAGAGGCACGGAAAAGTTCTGCGGCGGTCTTATTGACCGTGACGACCAAAATTCAGAAGTTGCAATCACTTGCAGAGCTTTGACGGACAGCGTAGGTCGGAGCCTAAGGAAAATGGGCTATCAGGGCATTTACGGCATAGACTTTCTCTATGACCACTCTAAACTTTACACGTTAGAAATAAATGCCCGGCCTACCGGGTTAACGCCGCTACTGACGGGCGTTAATGTGCCGCTACTGCTACTTCATATGCTGGAGCTCGGGAAGTACGAATATAAGATTAACGGCAAAGATTATGATCTTAACGAGAGTGCCGGCTTATTTATCCTCCACTCAAAGTCAGGGCTTAAGAGAAAGCTATGTGCAACACCGCCCAGTGGCACCTACAAATTAGATGGCGAAAATTTACAAATGAAGTCACTATCTACAAATCTGTATGAATTAAATGAACAGGAATTCGTGCTTGAAAACTACTGCCTGCCCGGCGGCACAGTACTGCCAGGCGGGCGCCTAGTAAGATTAATGTTTAAGGGTAAAACCATAGACAAAAGTGAAAAAGTATTGTATAATGAAATACAACAAACCATAAGAACTGTAGAAAAGAATATAATACTAGAATAGAAAACGTATATGTTTAAAGATTTGCACATCATCGGTGCTGTTGCTCAGCTTAATTTCGTTGGCCATAACGACCACTTTGTGCCAGCTAGAGTGGATACAGGCGCTAGGACATCAGCTGTATGGGCTAGCAATATAAAGATAGTTGACGACGAGCTAACCTTTAATTTATTTGGTAAATCCAGTCCTTACTTTGATGGTTGCGTCATCAGTACTAAAGAATTTACTAGTAAAAAAGTAAGAAGTACCAGCGGATTTGTTGAAAGGCGGTATGTAGTAAAGTTGCCGATAAATATAAATGGACGTAGAATAAAAGCTTCATTTACCCTTGCTAACCGTGAGCATCAAGCTTATCCCGTTTTGGTTGGCCGTAACGTATTAAGGGGAAAATTTGCTGTTGACCTTAAGCACGTTAGCCAGCAGATCACGAAAGGACGAATTCAATAATGAATATAGCTATTTTATCTAAGGGGCCAGGCAATTACTCAACTAAGCGCTTGAAAGAAGAAGCTCAAGCCCGAGGACATGACGTAAGGGTTATAAACTATGCCAAGTGCTATATAACCTTAGAGCAAGGCCGTCCGTTAGTCCACTACAAAGGCGAAGAAATTAAAGATATTGACGTTATTATACCCCGTATTTCTTCAGCTATAACTCGTTATGGCTCCGCTATTGTGAGACAGTTTGAAATGCAGAACATCCCAACCGTAACAAGCTCCATAGCTATAGTTAGATCTAGAGATAAACAGCGAAGCATGCAGTTACTAGCGAAGTCAGGAGTAGGCATACCTAAAACCGTGTTTGCCAGGGAAACAGCAGACTTTGAAGGCGTGTTAGAGCAAGTAGGTGGTGCCCCCGTTATTATTAAAGTAGCCAGGGGGACGCATGGTAACGGTGTAGTACTGGCTGAAACTAGAAAAGCAGCCCTAGCTGTGATGCAAGCATTTTTTGTGGAAGAAGTGAACTTTCTCGTTCAGGAATTTATTGAGGAAAGTGCCGGCGTAGACATTCGTGCTTTCGTAGTTAATGGCAAGGTGGTCGCCAGTATGATACGTCAAAGCCTAGACGATGACTTCCGTTCCAATTTGCATCAAGGCGGTGAAGGGTTAGCTGTTAAACTTACCATCGAAGAAAAAAAGACTGCTCAAAAAGCCGCTAAAGCAATGGGGTTAAGCGTTTGTGGAGTAGACATGATGAGGAGCGAAAGAGGACCGTTAGTTCTTGAAGTTAACTCAAGCCCAGGTTTTGGTATTGAGAAGGTAACCTCGCGCAATGTTGCTGGGCCAATTATAGAATATGCCGAGATGATAGCTAAGGCCGGACGTCGTAAAGACCGCGTTGGCGCTTAAGCATAACCTCTACGCATGCTATATTTAGTCTATGAAGTCTTCAGAGCTAGTTTTAGCTACCATTGTGCTAGTACCGGCAATAATACTGTTCTGGTTTAGGATAAACGCCTCAATAGTGTTTTTAAGTCTATGCTTAGGTAGCGTGCTGATGCAATTTGTCAGTCCTGATGCGCATCAATTCCTAGCCCTTTTTTCTGCTCATGTTCCTAAAGGTGTTGATGCTGGCAGTAGCTCTATTAAGATATTCTTACTCCTCCTACCACCAGTTTTGTCCGCAGTCATGATGCTAAAAACAGTGAAGGGTAGCAATAAGTACTTAAACGTACTGCCTGCATTAGGTGTCGGTATACTCGCGGCACTCCTTTTAACACCGCTATTATCTTCTCATCTCAGCAATAGCATTATTAGTTCCAAGGCTTGGACCCCATTAAAAACTAATCAGGGGGCGATAGTAGGGGTTAGTAGCATAGTTTGCTTGGTTACTTTATGGATCCAAGGACCTAAAAGCACCCATGAAAAAAGCAAGCACAGCAAATAGCTAAGTTTGACATTTTCCTTAAATTACGGATAATGTAAGAAGTTAATTCGCAATCGTGGGCCCATAGCTCAGCCGGTTAGAGCACCTGCCTTTTAAGCAGGGTGTCGTGGGTTCGAGTCCCACTGGGCCCTCCATACCGCTTATGCTTAAACTCCTCAGTTTATAGGAGTTTTTGATGCTATAATTTATTTATGAATGAAAGCCTCGGACGACCAACAAACAGAATGATAGTAGAATGGCGTGAAGATGGGGCATTAGTGTTGAGTATATTGAATTAACACTAGAAGAATATGCCGCTCAACCAGTCCCGCCTGAACCTACTCCTAGAGGTTTTCACTTAGATATTCCTAATGACACAAAAGACCCAACAGTGAGAATGATGGCCTCAGAGGTTGCTATTCATGGCTTTTCAAGACTAGGCCATATCTGGGGTGAGTAAGTTGGGGTAACATTTCCTAAACAAACCTTCAAAAACAACAGTGTATTTTTACTATTGTTTGCCCCAACTACCGTAATTTTAACTTGACAGTAACTATACAAAGTGTATACTTTGTTATATGAAAACAGCTATTTTAAATGTTAAGGTTGATGAACAGGTAAAAAAGAAGGCTCAGGTCGTGGCTGGTTCTTTTGGAATACCATTAAGCACTCTTGTAAATGCCTATCTTATGGAATTAGCCGAAACAGGTCAGATTCATTTTAGCGCAGTTGAAGTCATGACTCCTAAAATGGAGCGGCTTATAGAACAAGCCGAAAAAGAAATTGAAACTGGTGACCTTAGTCCCGCCTTCAATACAACTCAGGAAGCAATAGATTACCTTAAAAATCTTTAGTTTATGCTTTATCATCGGATACAATTCACTAAAGGTTTTACTAAGCAGTTTAAAAAACTTAAAGATAACCAGCAGACTCGATTCTATGAACGCTTAGAGCTATTTACGAAAAACCCTAATGACAGAACTCTTCGTGACCATGCTTTAAAAGGTAAATATAAAGGTTATCGAAGCATTGACGTTCAAGCTGATTTAAGGGCACTTTACTATATTCAAGACGATAAAATAATTATCTTTGCTCTAATAGGCACCCATAGTCAGCTTTACGGCTAACACCCCATAAAACTGTAAGTCTCTTTAAATTTTTTGTAAACAATCGTGGATTGCCTCTTATTCTAGTTCGGTGTACTTATACTAGCTATAAATAAGTGGTTGCTTCCTTGAATCTCAGTTGCGATAGCGTTACACAAGGCCCTCCAAATGTTCTTCACAACAGTTTGTAATATTAGAATTTTAGTTGCATAACTATTGATTCTTGCAGCAATTCGTGTTTCCGTATCTGTTAAAAAGGCCTAATCTTACTAGGTGTTTTTGTTTGCACTTATCTCAATTTGCTGTTTTGAGTATAAATATTAATAAATAGTTGATAAAATTATCCCATGTCAGAACAAGTTGATATTAAACAAGTAAACTTAGCTTTTGCTGGTCTAACAGCCGCAGGGAAAACAACTCACTCCAAAATATTAGCCGAACAATTAGGTTTTGAGTATATTTAGGCCACTAAAACCATACTTGATATTATAGGTATGGATAAAGACCCTGATAGAGCCTGGTTTGATAGTTATGATGAAATCGAAAAAGCTCGTGAAGGTGACCGAGCTGACACTGAACTTGAAGCACGTATGACTGAATTAGCAAATACTCATAGTGGTCTTGTTTTGGATACCTGGGCTATGGCTTGGATTTATAATGGCTCAACCCCTATGGTAAGATTATGGATAGAATCAGATGAAGATTCTCGTACTAGAAAGTGCTTTGTATCACAAGGTTCAGATAAACAGCGTGATTTAGACGCCAGCAGACTGTTAATAACCCAAAAAGATGGTGATACTAGGGCTAAATTCATACGAAGACTGGACTTTGATTTATTCACCGATAGACATCGATATGATGTTATTCTCGACAATACACAATTAATACCTGAAGCAACAGAAGCGTCAGCTAAAACTGGTATAACAATATTCTCTCCTGTTGTATTAGCGGCTGTAAAATACTGCATTAATAAAATCACCAATCAATCTTTTGACATAGACAGATATTATGCAAAAAATCTTATTAACAGCTCAAATGGCATGATAATAAGCTTAGGAAGCGAGCATAAGGATTCTTATGAGTAAACCAGAAATTGTATTAATCACGGGTAATATAAATAAAGTGCGTGAATATGAACGTTTATTGGGTGTGCAGCTTGATTATCAAAATCTTGATTTGCCTGAAATTCAGGCTACTGATGTTAGACAGGTTGCGCGCAACAAAGCAGAGAACGCTTATGGGATGGTCGGTCGTCCATGTTTTGTCGACGATACGGGTCTAACGATTGAAGCATGGGGTCAATTACCAGGAGCATTAATACGTTGGTTTCTCGATAACGTAGGCAATGAAGGATTACTTAAAATGCTAGATTCAAGTCAATCTCGCTCTGCTTACGTTACAACGGCTATTGGGTACTGTGATAAAAATGGGTTTAAGGTTTTCGAAGGACGAATTAATGGAAGAATAGCCAATGAGCCAAAAGGTGACAATGGGTTTGGCTATGATACAATCTTTATTCCTAAAAACCAGACTAAAACATTTGCAGAAATGACCAATGAAGAAAAAGATTCGAGATCTATGCGTGCATTAGCAGCAGCTGCAATGAAAACTGATTTGCAGATTGGTGTATGACATCTATACCAACTGTTTAAGATTTATGCAGCCCTCAATTCACAGATAAATATCTGGGAAGCATGTAGTTTAGTTGCAATAGTTTCACACAAAGACCCACTTAAAGCTTATTCTTAAATTCCTCTGATTTGAGGCGTTTACAAATTTTGCCGCTAAAGCCTGGCGATCAAGTCGCGGTTATTTCTCCTTCTAATGGTTTGCCGCAGATATTCCCTTAAGTATTTGAGCTGGGGGTTGCCGTAAGGCTCGGCGCTCCTTTTGCTGTATTTACTTATACTAATGAAGTGAAAGGCTCCCACTCAATTGAAGTAGTCTACTTTGCTCAGTTAGATTCCGCAGAAGAGATGATCAAACTCAATCTAGAAGATCACTCCACTTCTGGATGGTTTACCGAAGCAGAAGCAGTTAGCTTGAATCATAACGATACGGACGATGAAGTTACTGTCATCAAGAAAGGCTTTGCATTGCTCCGAGGTGAACCAATTGCTTGTTAACCCAGAAAAGCCATCGTGCTCTTGCTTGCATGTGCATTAACTATTTTCTATGATAGCTAGCGAAGGAGAATAAATGCCAGCTGAAACCACTAAGATTGAAAAATATATAGCCAAAGCGAATAGCGCGACCTTGTCTGTAATGGCAGCAATTCAACAACAGGTTTTACTGGATAGCGATCTAGACGACCTAGACCGAGCAATATTTGGTCTGACCGGTTCTTACGATAAACTGGTGCATTACCGCCAGCTTTCACAAACAATCGGAAGATTAGCAGGAAAACCGGTTATAGTTGTAAAACGCCCCGATTCCAGCGGTATTCCCACTCTTGACGGCAATGTCTACGAAGCCGATGGAGGATTTATGACTGGCAATATGGACGTCTTCTTTACCTATCGTGGAGACGTTGCGGATGGTCCTCATAATATTAGAGGTGTTCAATTATCTGCTGAAGTTGAGCCTACGCTATCCTTGCGTTACGTGACCTCCATAACTGCCGAGAAATATGGTGAACAAGTCTTCACTGATGAGGATACTGAACATTACGATAGAGCTACCGGTTATGGATACTTAAAACTCCACTCCATATCTAGAAACATACCCGCTCAAGGCGTAGATGATACGCCTACAGTAACGGAAAGCACATTTGGTGAGATACTGATGGATAGGCCACAAATTTATTCGAGCGTCTACTTTAATCAAGGTATTAGTCGGCTTTTACAACACATGGAAGAAATGCGTACCAGCTAACTTAGAGCGTAAAACTGCGAAACGGTTTAAGACTAATCTAAACTGGCAATATATTCACAAAATTCGGCTGGAAACTTATAATGCATTTCTTTGGCGGCTTCCCTCGGACTAAACCAGCCAAATTTATCTTCACGGCCGTTAGGGTCAAGCTTGATGTTTGATGGGTTAACAATTTCCACTTCATATATAACGAAAATCAAAGGTACACGAGCGCTAGCAACAGGAATAGTAATGTTGGTTTTAAAGGCCGTTAGTTGTTTTGGATGGCCCGTAAAAGATACCCCAATTTCTTCTTTTAACTCTCTGTTTAGCGTATCAAGGAAGTCTTCAACCTTATCGATTCGGCCACCCGGCAGATCATAATGCGCCTGATTTCCACTCCATTCCGGAATATGAAGCATTAATATTTCCTTCTTACTGTTTTGTATTAATGCTTTAATGCCGACTTGAAACATCTCTTCTTCTGACATATGTCTTCTAGTATATATCAGGTTTTTAGCCTAAGATTGAGAACATGCAGAAGGACATAGCCTTTCTAAATCAAGCCGAGGAGTTAGCACTAAAGTCTCAGGAAGAAGTTGGTTGTGGCGCTATTATAGTTAAGCAAGGTAAAATCATTGCCAAGGAATTCAACTCTCAGACGCAAGACAAGCTAGCAATAAACCATGGCGAAATTAAAGTAATTGTAACTGCCAGTTCGATTCTCAAAAGTCGATCTCTAAGTGATTGTGTTGCCTATTGTAGCTACGAACCCTGCGCTAGTGCTTGACTGCATTATCTTATGCTAAAATCCCTCGTATTGTATACAGGCACAGCCTGAATGAACTATTCCCAGCCGATAAACAATCAAACAATAATCCTTTTGAATTTGTAAACACGCTGAATTTCACTCCTCTGCTCGAACAGCTTAAATAATATAAATATAATTTCTTACTGATATTTTCAGGATCTGTACCGATACTTGCTGTAATGCTACTGACTTTCCCGACCGACATATTAATAGCCATATTTACCATCATCCTGATAGGTGTAGTTTGTTTTGTGGTTTTTTTAAGTATCTTTAATGCCAAACAAAGCCAAGACGTCAGAAATGAGCCAGACCGTATTAGAAAAAAAGCTGATGCTCCGGAAATGCCTTCTGAGGGCCAAGCAGATAAACCGATTGAAGAAATGGACAAGATCAAAAAGTAACAATTAGTATAAAATATTAAGAATGAACAAAAAATCGTGGGGCCCGATGGCCTTTAAGCTTCTACCTTATCTCATAATTTTGATAGCCGGTCTAAGCGTAAGTTATATTTACGGTGGGGTTTTGCACGGTAAGTTAGATCACCGTCTACTTTCTTTGGTTGGTATAGCCTTCTTTGCTTTTGCAGGTGTAACGGCATTGAATGTTGCCAGTTCACAAGTTCGCCAAAGCATAATATCGCACCGTTTAGGTGTTGGCCGAGCGGCCGCCCTGCAGTTTGTCATAAGAGTATTTGGATATTTATTTATATTGTTTGTTACCGTCGGTCGGATCGGCATACCACTCGGACATCTTTTACTGGGCAGTGCGGTTGTAGGAATTATCCTTGGAGTGGCTGCTCAGCAAGCGCTAGCAAACTTTTTTGCCAGCATTGTCTTAATCGTTGTCCACCCATTTACGGTAGGACAAAGAATAACACTCGTATCGGGAGCCTTAGGGGGCAAGTATGTCGGGACAGTAGATGACATAGGGTTAACGCATACAAGTCTCGCTCAGGATGATGGCAGTCTTGTACGGTTACCGAACGCGACTATATTAAGCGGTGCGGCAGTTACGGTGCATAAACGTACCGAGCATGTTAAATCCGAAAAGCCCTAAAGGAGGAGCAAGTTAATGCCCGATATTTCTAACCGTTTAAGAGCATTAAGAGAGGCGCTCAATAAAGCCGGGCAGGAAATACTTAAATACGATCCGGCTACAGTCGTAACTAACCTTAAAGCTAATGCCGGAGATCTGGTTACAGCAGCCGATCTGGCTAGTGAAAAAGTAATAATTGAGGCTATCAAGTCCCATTTTCCTGAGGACCTTGTTATATCCGAGGAAACAACAACTGGACAAGAACTACTTAACGAAAAGAACCTAGAAGCCCTAACCGGTTGGGTTATTGATCCAATAGACGGTACCAATAACTTTAAGCACGGATTCGCATACTCTGGTATATCGATAGGTTATATCATGTCGGGCCAACCAGTTCTAGGTGGTATCCTCGATCCATATAAGGACTTAGTCTACATCGCCTCTAAAGGTAAAGGAGCGACCTGCAATGACAAGCCTATTCACGTGTCTAATATTAAAGAGTTCAATGCAGGCACTCGGGTTTGCACTTCTAATAGTTCTGCCGGTGGGGGCACCCAGGCTAACCTAGAGCGCTATAAAGCACTGGGTGACGTTTGGGTCGATGTATTAGGCAGCGCAGTACTAATAATGGTTGATGTGGCTTCGGGCAGACTAGACTTATATCATCATAACGGTCTTAAGCCATGGGATAATGCGGCTGGCTTTCTGATTGCCGAAGAGGCTGGCGCTAAGATTGTAGGGCTTAATGGTCAGCCTGTGTCTTGGCTTAGTAGTGAGGTAGTTTTAGGTAATCCTGATTTAGTTGACCGATTTATTGCTTTAACGGCCAGCTAAATTTAAGTTTGAATATGCTACAATTCTTATTAACGTGAGTAAGAATAATAAAACCCTAAACGTTATTAAATTTCTGCCGATTTTATACATCGTGGTTGCAATTATTGGCCTTGTTGTTGCCTATTGGCTCACCTATGACAAAATCCATATTCTTAAGTACCCAAACTACAAACCGATTTGCGATATCAACCCGATAATTAGCTGTGGTGACGTCATGAATGCCAAACAGTCTAATCTATTCGGTGTACCAAACCCGATTTTCGGACTGGTAGGCTTCTCTATGCTATTAGCTTTTGGGTTAGCTCTGCTTGGTGGCGCTAAGCTAAAACGCTGGTTATGGTTAGTAATTAATGGTGGGGCAGCCGCCGGTTTCTTGTTTTTTGTCTATCTTTTCTCCCAAGGTGTGTTTGTTATACATGCTATCTGCCCATTCTGTTTCGTTATTTGGATGATCACACCACCAGTCTTTTGGTACACGACAATGTACAATCTCCAAGAGGGCAATATTAAGGTAAAAGCTAAGGTCAAAGACTGGCTTATAAAGCATCATGGGGAAATTCTGTTGCTATGGTACGTAGCTGTCTTTATGGTGTTACTGATAAAGTTCTGGTATTACTGGAAAACCATTATTTAACCTGACAAAACCACCCAAATACGGTATAATAACAGATAATGTCAGGTCATTCTAAGTGGTCAACAATCAAGCGACAAAAGGGCGCTAAAGATGCCGCCCGTGGAGCTGTGTTTACAAAACTCGGTAACGCAATCGCGGTAGCCGCCCGAAGCGGGGCAGACCCGGCTACCAACTTTGCACTCCGCCTGGCAATCGATAAGGCCAAAGCCGCCAATATGCCGGCAGCTAATATTCAAAGATCAATAGACCGTGTTAAAGATAAAGACGCTGCTCAGCTGACCGAAGTCATGTATGAAGGCTATGGACCAGGCGGAGTAGCAATCTTGGTTGAATGCGCTACCGATAATATCAACCGTACCTATCCAGAGGTTCGGTCAGCGTTTACTAAGCATGGTGGAAACATTGCCGAAAAAGGTGCTGTCGCTTTCCAGTTCGATCAAAAGGGCATGATTCGGGTTACAGAAACCGGAGACGATGTCTTACTAAAAGCGCTCGATGCCGGTGCCGAGGATGTTAATGAAGAAGAAGGCGAATCAATAATCTATACCGAAGCTAAAGAACTGGCAAGAGTCCGTGATTCCCTCAACGAAGCCGGACTAAATATTACAGAAGCTGAACTTACCTATGTTCCTAATAACTCGATTGAAGTTAATGACGCTTCAACGGCCGGTAAAATAATGCGCCTCATGGAAGCCCTTGAGGATATTGACGATGTCACTAATACACACGTCAATTTTGATATACCTGAGGAAATTCTCGCGAATGCATAAAACTGGCAAAGTAACTGCCATAGACTTCAACAAAAATTCTATCGAAGTAGATATAGATAAACTGACCTGGCGACCGGCTGCTTATGGCATTGTAATCGATGGCAAAAAGATTTTACTTAGCAAACAAACGAATGGCTATAACCTACCTGGTGGTGGAATAAACTTTGGCGAAAATCCGCTCGAAGCGGTAATACGGGAAATCAAAGAGGAGACAGGCATAACGGCTAGCAATCCCCGGCTAATCGAAGCCAGTACCTATTACTTTACCTCAAGGTCTAAGCAAGAGGTTACTTACCAGGCTGTTGCCTTATATTATGTATGTGACTTTCAGCCGGGAAGCTTATCAGCTGACGGCTTAGAGGATTATGAAAAGGAATTTACCGAAGGCCCGGTTTGGCTAGCAATTGAAGAACTTAATACTGCCCAAATTGGAGCTGCAAATGACTTCAGGGATATTATTAAGAAAGCTCAGAAGTTATGAGAATAATCGGCATTGATCCCGGTACAGGAATACTCGGCTTCGGTATTATTGAAGTAGAAAATCATAAATCATTATTAGTCGACGCTGGCGTTATCAGGACGCCAGCCCATGAAGATGATGCGGTGCGCCTAGAGACAATTTATGATGAGCTTACAGATATTATTTCAGCGTCTAAGCC
>DASSZG010000061.1:0-12199 GCA_035702905.1 Saccharimonadales bacterium (SeqCode) | reverse complement strand
CGATTGATGTTATTAACCATAACGGAGTACCTGACGACTTTACGCCACAGCTATTCGAAGAAACTATAGAGTACGCCTGGTTAGGCCAGAATGCCTCTATTTATGGGTTCAATTTATCGTATCCGCGGGCCAATACAGACGGAGTAGATTTTGAGCCGTGGCACTGGCGTTATACCGGTTAAATATCTCCGGCTTTTTCCATTTGGAACATATAATTATCCAAGCCGCCGAGCTGATTTACATTTACCAGATTATGCTCTTTTAATACGTAGATCGTGTCCATCAGATTGAGAAGCGGTAACCTATGGGTCACTAACAAAACTGTTTTGTTTTCGATTAGTTCACCGATTGAGCTAAGAATCAATTTTTCTGACTTATTGTCTAGCGCTGAAGTAGGCTCATCCATACAAATTATCGGTGACCGTTTAAGTAATGCCCTTGCTATTGCTATGCGTTGCTTTTGACCGCCACTTAAACTACTTCCATTCTCGCTAACTTTTGTGTCCATACCCATTGGCAAGTTTCCTAAGAATTCATCAACATTAGCAGCCCGGGAGGCCCAGGTAAGCTCTTCCGGTGTTATAGTCCTGCTAATGTCTCCATCACGCATGTTATCTATAATCGATTCAGCAAATAACTGTGGGGTCTGAGATACCCAAGCTATATTTCTTCTCAGTTCGTTTAAGCTAACACTTTGTATATCTATTCCATCGACCAAAATTCGTCCGGCATCAGGCTCGATATATAGATCAAGTAATCTAAGCATTGTGCTTTTGCCTGCTCCAGACGGCCCAATTATTCCGACTTTTTCGTTAGGTCTGATGGTCAAGTTGGCATTATGGAGTATAGTTGTATCGCCCCTTGTGTAACTGACATTTTGAAAGTCTATTTGACCTTTCAGTGCAGGCAAATGTCGGTCTTGTCGAGCATACTCAATATTTTCGTGGTCTGAAAGAACCTCATATACACGTTTAACATTTACTAACTTTTGCCGACGAATAGTTATTTGAGTAGTTATGTCTTGAATAGGAGCCGTCACATAACCCATATAAGTCATGAAGACAAGCAGAGTACCTAAATTAAAATGGCCCTTCAAAGCTTCGGTGCCCCCAATATATATAACTAGTGATGTCCCTGTAATAACAACGAGGCTATTGGTAAAGCCAAAAATTTTACTCCATATTAATCCGTGTCTGGCAACGTCATAAACCTGCACCCATAAACTCTTAAGCCGTTGAACTTGCCTTTCCTCTAGCCCAAAGGCTTGAACGGTTTCGGTATTGTCTATTGACTCCGCTATCAGAGTTGCGCTGTCACTTTGAAGTAAAACCATAGCCTGACCCCACTTAGCCATAATTGGACTAAAGTACTTAACCGACATAATGAGAAGAGGTATGGTGGCTACAGTTACTAGCGTAAGCGGTGGGTTCAAGAATAGCATAATAATTATTACGCCTATTACTAAAATGATAGAACCTATGATTTCACTGGTGGTGTTTAGAATTAAGTCTGATAGGCTATTGGTAACTTCGTTTTGCCGGTATATATAATCGCCTTTGGGTAATCGTTTGTCATGGTAAAGCGGAAGATGTAGTATATGCCGAAAGGCCTCTTCTTTGATTGACCTATTAAGCCAGTAGCCGATGCGTAGTAAAAAATAGTCCTTGAATGCATTGAATATAAAGCCAGTTACAAAAATAATGAGCGTTGCAAGAGCAACAAATATGATAAGTGCCGGCTTATGAGTGTACGGCCTAAGTGGCCCTGGGGCCGGTGTATTTCCAAATACAGAGTTTGCTAATAGTGCAGTAGGCCAAGGCTGGAGCAATTCGAATATTGAAGAGATGGTGTTGAGGACTACCATTATCACGACTGCCGGTTTTGCCTGCGCGTAGTATTTTTTTAACCAAACACTAAATTCTGTAGTTTTAGTATTTCGGCCATTTTCTTCACTCCACTTTTGTACGGCATCCTCTACGACCATCTTCGGCCAGCCAGCTCGGCTTAAACTATAGACAATAAAGTCCATAGGTACGCCCTTACTGACGCCCTCTTCTATAGCCATCATTAGTCTTTGCTCGGCCATTTATTACTCTAAGCATAACTGTTATGGCTTAAAGTTGCTAGGTGTATTTGGAGTTAATTCTTTAAAATGGCTTTGATTCGTCTTACACCGGCACTACTGGCTTCTTCTTTTATAATTTTGAAGCGTTTGCCGTCTTCTTTGAGCTGGCTGGTGTGCTCCACATGCGGACCGCCGCAGATCTCAAAACTGAAGGGCTTAGCCTCATTATCGGCAATCATAGAGTAGACTTTTACCGTTTCGCCGTAACGATCGCCAAATTGCCCAAGGGCCCCCATAGATAGTGCTTCGGCTGTCGGGTATTCCTTATATGAAACCTTGAGATCATTATCTATTTGCTGGTTAACGATGTCCTCGACTAGGGCTAACTGCTCGGGCGTTACTTTTTCAGGGTGGCTGAAGTCAAATCGTAGTCTTTCTTCGGTTATGTTTGATCCCCTTTGGACAACGTGATCGCCTAATACTAACCTCAGGGCCTGATACATTAAATGAGTTGCCGTATGATATTTCTTATGCTGTATTGAGTCGCCGCCAAGACCACCCTTAAATACACCCTTTTGGGCAGTCTGGCTACGGGTGCGTTGCTCGTTCATTAGTCGCTCGAAATCCGCTGTCGCCTGCTCGTCGACCTTAATATCTCTTTTAAAGGCCT
Organism: Saccharimonadales bacterium (SeqCode); assembly: GCA_035702905.1. Lineage (GTDB taxonomy): Bacteria > Patescibacteriota > Saccharimonadia > Saccharimonadales > UBA4665 > DAIDIO01. The sequence goes on along the minus strand of DASSZG010000061.1, from coordinate 9,464 downwards.
CTTCGTGACTAAGTTCAACCGGAAATCCATAGGTATCATAGAGTTTGAAGATAGCCTCGCCGGTTAGTTTATTTGTAGCTAACTTATTGAATTCATTAAGTCCTTTTCGAAGGGTTTGTCTAAAGACTTTTTCTTCTTTTACGAGCACGCTAACCACTTCTTCATGTTGCTTTTCAACTTCTGGAAAGTCTTCTCTGTACAGCCCGGCTATAACCGGCACGATCTCTTCTAAAAAGTTTTGCTCGATGCCTAATTCAAAGGCATAACGGATAGCTCTCCGGATTAACCGCCGCATGACATAGCCTTGTTCTTTGTTGGAAGGCCTTACTCCATCAACTGCCAAGAAAGTGGCCGCCCTTAAGTGATCGGCGATTACGCGCATGCTTTCTGTATGGCTGTCATAATTCTTGTGCGATATCTGTTCCAGCTTCTTAATAATTGGCAGAAGCAGGCTTATCTTAAACACATCGGGATCATTTATGGCAGCAACGGCGATTCTTTCAAGACCGCCACCGAAATCAACATTGGGCTTAGCCAGCGACTCAAAAGCTGAGGCCGTACGTTTATATGCCATAAACACACTATTGGCAATCTCAACAAAGCGGCCACAATCACAGTTCGGATGACAAAACTGGCCCCATTCAGGATCATGCTCAATGTTATCAAATTCATAGAAAACTTCCGTATCTGGTCCGCAAGGGTCCCCTATGGGGGTAGTTTCCTCTCGGCCATTTCGACTCCACCAGTTTTTAGCACCATCATAAAAGAAAATACGTTCACCGGATTTTATTCCCCGCCCAGCCGCTTGTTCTTCACTTCCCATATCGGCCGCCTTAGCCTCAATACCTTTGCTCTTGAATAAGCCCTGCCAGATGGCTGCCGATTCTTCATCCTTTGGTATCTGGAAGGATTGATTGCCTTCATAGCAGGTTACGAAGATTTTCTTTGGGTCTAGACCAACAATGTCCACCAAGAATTCGAATAACCAAGGAATTTCTTCATGTTTAAAGTAGTCACCTAAACTCCAGTTACCTAGCATCTCAAAGAATGTGGTGTGACGGTTGTCGCCAATTTCCTCTATATCTTGAGCTCTCAAGCAGGTTTGGCTATCGGTCAGCCGGTTACCTTCCGGGTGAGCTTCACCTAGTAGGTACGGGATTAGTGGTTGCATTCCTGATCCGGTAAATAAAGTAGAGGGATCGTTATATGGCACAAGGGGGGCGCGCGGAATAATCCGGTGTCCCCGGCTTTCGAAAAACTGAAGATAATTTTGTCTTATTTCCTGTGCTGTCATCTGTTAGAGTATATCAGCAATTTGACATATTGGTTAAAAATTAATATAAAGTGCATATGCAGTTTGAGAGACAGCCGAACCGACATCGCCGTCTTATACTAGAGCATGATAGTAAGAGCGGCTTACATGAATTGACAGTTGCTACTAAAGCACTGGGAGTTCAAACTAGTCTTTATCGGCGAGATTTGGAAAAACGCAGACAGTCAGCTTACCTGGGCGTGCGTCTCGGTTCGCTGGACATAACTAAACCAAGCGAATCGATTGGCGGCCCGGTTACTTTTATAAACAGCAAGCCCGTAGCTTTTAGCCATAATGATGCCCTGACCCTATCTGGCGCGCTTGTAACTTTCGTTCATTCGACCTGTGATGACATTGACTATCTTGTAAGGATGGATCCGCACCGCTGTAATTTAAGGGTGATAGAAACCGATGCCGCTCACCACATGCTGAGTCAGTTAGTCAACGAATTTGGTGACATTTTACCAAAAGAGAAACCGCCGTTTGGCTTTTATTAGATTTTAACTAATTACTCCGCCGCCGAGAACAAGGTCATTTGAATATATGACGGCCGACTGCCCCGATGCTACGCCGCGGGCGGGTTCGCCTAGCTTAAGTTTATTATTTTTAAGGCTGGCTTTAATAAGCGGACCGCGGTATCTAAGCCTGACCTGTAACTCGGAAGGACTGACTGGAGCCTGATTTATCCAGTGCATGTCAGATAGTTCCACTTCTTCGGTCCATAAATTTTTATTATCTAAAGAAGTAGTCACATAGAGGATATTATTTTCCATATCCTTTCTTGTTACATAGTAGGGCAAGCCACCGCCAACGTTTAGTCCGTGCCGCTGGCCGATAGTATAGAAAATAGCACCGTCATGTTCACCGACTTGCTGGCCTTTATCGTTAATTATCGGGCCACTTGGCTGCGGTCCTAATTCATTCAGTAAAAACTCTTTGATGCCGACTTTGCCGACAAAACAGATACCTTGGCTGTCTTTTTTCTCAGCCGTAAACAGGCCGAGTTTTTTAGCGATACGCCTGACTTCCGGCTTGTTCATTTCGCCGATTGGCATAAGACTTTTCTTTAGCGCATCCTCGCTCACCCGGTATAAGAAATACGATTGATCTTTGTTAGGGTCCAGTCCGGTATAGAGTCGGGCGTCTTTAATACGAGCGTAGTGGCCGGTAGCAATTAAATCGGCGCCATCAGATGTGGCAGTTTCTAGAAACAGCTTGAATTTAACCTCCTGATTACACATGATGTCGGGATTAGGCGTACGACCGGCTTTATATTCATTGACCATGTAATCGACAACTTTTTTTCGGTACTCTGTCTCAAAATCGTATAGCTGAAAGTCAATGTCTAGTTGTGTTGCCACCCGTTTAGCATCCATGTAGTCATCTTTCCAAGGACAAATAAAGCCAGGCAGATCCTTGGTCCAGTTTTTCATATAAACACCAACTACCTCATAGCCCTGCTGTTTAAGCAGGGCGGCTGTAACCGACGAATCAACACCGCCGCTCATGCCGACGTATACTTTAGTGGACATTGTTAACTTAAATTATATAATCTTTAAGCTTAAACGTCCAGGAAGACAATAACTTCATCCTCTTTGACGTGCATGATTCCACCAGATATGGTTATCTTTATGGCTTTTTGCTCAGTTTTTACGAGTCCGCGTATAACTAGTTCACAGGCAGTTAAAAGTGATATAAAGTTATGATGTTTTGGCAGAATATCGAAGGGCCCTGTCAGGTTTACCGCACTAATACTAAAGGCTTGTCCGTCATAGTACTCTCGAAATGGTGCAGCCACTCTGACATGCATCATGTCATTGTTTTTATCCTGCTGGTTATATTCCTCGGCGGCCTTTTCCTCTTCACGCTCAGTTGCCGAAACAGGAGCCTCCTTCTCTGATCCAATCGCTTTTTGCTCGTCTACCGCTTGGTTGTCACCGCTCATACCAGAATCTCTTCGATAGCATTTAGGGTTTGTTCGATGGTGTAGTACTCGCCTGGTACGCCGCTATGCTTAGTCATAACGTTCATATTCTGAGAAAAATTCTGGATTAGCTTTTTAGCCTTATTAAAGTCATCCCTATCGGCGGCGCCTAATTCGTTCTCGCCAATGATCGCAACGATGCCTTTTAGCGATTCATACTTAAGCAGTAGTGCCTGGACTTCAACACTGAGCAGATAATGGCGGTCGCCGACCACTTCCGGAGTCAGCAGGCTTGAGTTTACCTGGTTAAGGTCAATGGCAGGACGAATACCCTGCTCGGCAACTGCACGAGAAAGGACAATGGTTGAATCCATTTCGTGCTGAATAAACTGCACGGCCGGGTCGGATACGTCGTCAGCTGGCACGTAGATGGTTTGAACCGAGGTGATAGAGCCGTTATCGTTAGAACTTAAACGATCCTGCAAAGTCTTAACGTCACTGAATATAGTTGGTTCATAGCCACCTTCGTTTGGCACCTGATTAAGTATCGTAGACAACTCTGTTTTAGCCTGAATATAACGGTACATATTGTCGGCAAAAAACAGTATGTCTTTATTTTCAACATCCCTAAAGTATTCAGCAGAAGAAGTTGCCGATACGCCAATAAGGGAACGCTGGAAAGGGTTCTCATTCATCTGTGCAAAAAACATGCAGGTATTTTTAAGTAGATCGTTATCTTTAAGAGTCTGGAATAATTCATGGCCTTCACGAATACGCTCTCCAATACCGGCAAAGAAAGATAATCCGCCGCCGCTTCTGGCAATATTGTTAATTAATTCCATGGTAAGCACTGTCTTACCTACACCGGCACCACCGATAATGCCGACTTTGGAACCTTTTACAAAAGGCGTGAAAAAATCGATCACCTTAATGCCAGTAACTAGAATTTCCGGCTTTTTTACCTGATAGTTGCTGGAAACTTGAGGCAACTTGAAAATATCTTTTTTCTCGGTCGAGCCCTCCGGTATCGGGTCGCCACCGTCAAGCGGGTCGCCGAAGGCATTGAGGACCCGGCCAATAATTTGATCGCCAACCGGTAACTCAATACTTTTATACAGCCTGGTTACTTTCATGCCTTTTTTAATACGCAGGTCGCTACGCATATTTAAGCAAAAGGCTGTGCCACCCGGCTCTAAGTGATCGACTATAAGCTGGGTCCCGAAACTATTATCTACCTCCAGTACCTCATTTATAGATGGCACGTCATCGTCGAACTGGGTTAGAACGATTGAGTTTTTGATAGCAATTACAACGCCCATTACTATATCCTCCCCACGACATTCGATTTTTTAATGCCGTTGATAACTTCTTTAAGCCGTTCGTCTTTGATGTAACGTCTAGCCCGGTTAAAGTTCAGGTGAGTTTCCTTTTTCATGTCATCTGCCCGTTCGTGAGCAATACTCATCGCTCTAAATCGTGAAGCGTACTGCGCTAGCTTAGATTCCAGTATTAGCTGACTGATAACGATTTGGACCATCGAGTTCTCAAGATGAGCTACCACTTCCATAGTACTTGGTTCAAAAATATAGGTCTGCTCATTAATAACATCTTTATCATTGTCGTCACTGCCGCGATCGATCAAAGCAGTCGATAGCTCAATGCTTTTCACGTCTTGTTCCATCAGTGAAATATATTCCTGGTAAAAGACTTTGGTTGCCTTATAGCGCTTTGTCTCGGAGCTTATTGGGGTTACATTGATATCTTTATCTTTTTTAGGTAGCTTGAAGTATTTGGAATAGCTGACTTTGTTCTGGGCTAGCTGCAAGGCACCATGGTGGCCGATCACAATGATGTCATGCTGCTGGGGGTCATATTCCTTCAGCATCAACCGAACCAATTTCTGGTCAATATCCCCACTAAAGCCACCCTCGGCCGTAATGATAATAAAAAGCGTTTTAGGTATGATAGTTGCCTGATTCTTGCCGGCTACGCGTCCATAACCGAACCCATCACCAATCTTAATTTGCGAGTATATTCCCCATAGTTCATTGAAGAATTTAGTTGACTGCATTACCTGGTCTTTGATTTGAGCAATACGCATGCTGGCAATACCTTCAAAGGCGCTAGTTAGCTCGACTAATATAGCCATGGACGCTTCATCAGCCTCAAGTTCTGCAGGTCTTTTCATAGCTTTAAGCCGCCACCTTTTCTTTAGGCTTATCCGCTTCTTTTTCATCATGTTTGTCTTTATGTATACCGAAGTGATGCTTATGTTCTTCACCGGCCTTAGTTTCCTCAGGCGGTTTTTCTTTAGCTACTTCAGGTTGAGCCGAGTTACTGTCAGCTGTCGCTGGAGTAGTCTCGGCGGGGTTAGGTGCCGGTTCAGGCTTGCTAATCAAGCAGGCGGCTTTAAGTTCATCGCGAATTTTATCGAACTCTTCATCACTTGTTACTCGTTTGGCATACTCGATTGATTTTAGTTTCAGATCATTGATACTGATTTTTTCAGTATCTTTTAAATCTAGCACGATCGAGAATAATAGCTGTTGTGCCATAAGGTTATAGGTATCAGTAGGACCCTGGGTTAAGATTTCATAGATAAGCTTACCGATAACTAGGGTGTGTTGAGCTTCCACGGATAACTCGGCGCCGAATTGGGCATACTCTTGGGCCTGTCTATAGCTAGCTAACAGTTTCAGCGTTCTCGATGCATACTCTTTTTGCCGCTTATTGTGCCCAACGCCACCGGCACGGGTAACTGACAAGCCAATATTAATAGCCGGCCTAATACCACTTTTGAATGTTTTCATGTCGAGCACCCACTGTCCGTCGGTAATCGACATAATATTGGTTGGCAAATAAGCGGTAATGTCGCCGTTCGGAACATGAACCATTGGTATGGAAGTTAAAGATTTACCAGTCCGGTCAAGGCGACCGGCTCGCTCTAGTAATGATGAGTGGGCATAGAAGGCATCACCAGGGTAAGAATCGCGGCCGGGGCTGACGCCGGATAGCAAAGATATTTCCCTGTAGGCTTGGGCATGACTAGTTAAGTCGTCATAAATGATTACACTGTCCTGGTCGCATTTTTGCCATAAATATTCGGCAATAGCGCATGAAACATATGGTGCCAGATAGTTATTGATGAGGCTTTCAAAAGCCGTAGCGATTACAACCGTGACCTTATCTGTCGCCCCGGCTTCAGCTATACGTGATAAAACGGTATCGATGTCACTGCGACGCTTGGCGATAAGGCAGTAAATTCCAACTTGATCGGTATTCATCTGGTTAATCATGAACTGGGTGGCGATGGTACTTTTACCGGATTTGCCTTCACCGAGTAGCGCCATACGCTGGCCTTTCACAATTGGGTATAGCGCGTCAATAGCCGATACACCTGATTCAACCTGATCTTCGACTAATCTTCTTTCGTAGAGTTTTGGAGCCTCATTGAAAACCGGCCAAACATCGTCTGCCTGGATTGGCCCCTTGCCATCAAGCGGGTCACCACTAACATTAACAACCCGGCCAATAAAGCCTTTGCCGACCTTGCAAACCAGCGTCTCATGCTGGATTACCACTACCATACCAACCCGAACGGGAACCGCTCCTAAATGAAGCACCACCACGTGGTCTGGCTGAACTTGGAAGACAAAACCTTTGGATCCGTCTTCAAACATCACTAGCGAGTTAAGGGCGCAGGGCTGTAGACCACTGGCCTTAACCAGGGATTTATCGACGGATATTACTTCGCCGACCGGATTTCCCTTCTTGATAAATGCGTCAAAATGGCTCTGGTCGCTCATGAAGCAGTCTCCACTGGTTCAACTATGCCTGATGTATCGAGTTGTTTTATAAGTTCAGCCCGGTGTCCCACCAGCGTTTGCTTTAAGCTTAAATCAAAGTACTTGTTGGTTGTTCTCACCATGCAGCCGGCTCCAATTGAAGGAGCTAAACCAACCGTTACGAGCGCATAAGGATGAATTGATTCACGAATATATGCAAGCAATTTATCGAGGAACTTGGTTGATGGTTCAGCGCTAAAGCTCATATGCAGTACCGGTGCTTTGTTAACTAGACTGTTAAGCGCATGGGCTAATGCTTCACGTTCTTCTTTAACGAGCAGATTAATATTGTTGTCTTCCAATAGATCGTCAAGCTGGCGACTAATCTTAGGTAATTTTGGCTGTTTCTCACCGCCTTCCCGGATCTCCATCTGCATCAAAGTATCGCTGACATCATCAAGCTCCCTTTTAACTCGACGTAAATCACCCTGGCTAACTAGCGACAGTGGAAGTTTAATGCTACTTTCATGCGCCATTTTTGAGGTCCTCTATAATGGCAGCCTTATTGGTTTCCAAGTCAGCAATAATAAAGTCGAGCTGATCGTTAAGATCGATTTGGTCGCCAATAGCCGCCAGTAAATAATGGTTTACTATATCTGTCATGTTGTTCTCAAAACGCTCTATTAGTAGCCGCTTGGTGGCGTCAATATCCGCCTGGATTTGTTCGCTGAGTTTTTGGCGTTCTTCTTCAATCGCTTGATTTGTTTTTTGTAGTGATTCAATTGCCAACTGCTTGGCATCATTAATACCCTGTTCATATTTCTCGAACTCAGTTTGAAGTTTGCTGGTGATCTCGCCCTTCATGTAGTCGTTGATCTGGGCGATTGTTAGACGTAAATCCTGCTGCAAGAACATGGCATTTTCATTAATGATGTTCTCAAAATTAAGCCGTCCTCGGTTTCGCAGTTCTTCTCTAAAATCGTCATTAAAAACATGTTCAACGTCTTCTCTAGCAGCCGCTTCAATAGAATCGTTAAGATTAGACGGTTTGTTGCCCCCTGACATTTTAGATATATGTACAATTAACCAAATAAAGGCTATCCCTGCGGCGCCGAGGGAGCATAAGATTAGTAGTAGCCACCAGATTGTCATGTTTGTTTACCCACCGCTATTTATTTCAATTATAGCTTGCTTTGTATTTTAATGCTTTAGCGCCTATATAACAATATAAGTATAAGCTTTACCACTTGTGTCTGTAAAGAGTTTTTAACTAAGCCTCTTTAGGACCGATAGGACTTGTTTTAGATCAGCTTCAGTTGTGTCTCTGCCTAGCGTCAATCTAATGGAGCTTCTAGCCTCGTCATCCGACTTACCGATTACTTTTAAAACATGTGACGGCTCATCGTTACTAGCGCTACAAGCGCTACCGGCCGCAGCTAGAATGCCATTTTCGTCCAGTTGCATGAGTAGTCTTTCGTTATCTTTACCGGGGATTATTAGATGTATGTTGTTAGGCAAGCGGAATTTCAGCGAGCCGTTAATTATTAGCGTTGGTATAGCTTTTTGAATTTCCGATATAAAGTTGTCGCGTAAAATAGTTAACCGCTGAGATTCACTAAGGCGCTCCGTTTGGCTATGGTCCAGAGCGCTTGCCAGACCAACGAAGCCACTGACGTTTTCAGTACCCGAGCGGATACCCCGTTCCTGGCCGCCACCTAGGACCTGAGGGGCTAGGTTTATACCGGTTTTTATGAACAAAATGCCAGTCTGCTTGGGGCCGTATATTTTACCGCCATTAAGACTCATAAGGTCTACACCAAGTCTTGAAGTGTGGAGATCGAGATAGTTGGCTGCCTGAGCGCTATCGGTATGCAGGTAGATTGGCAGTCCTTTAGGCCCGCGCTTTTTGCGCTCCAATTGAATTATCTTGGCAACTAGTTTTAGAGGCTGTATGGTGCCGATTTCATTATTCGCCTGCATAACGCTAACCAGGACGGTTTTATCGTTTAGTTTATTTGTTAAATCCTCTAAATCTAGCCGACCGTCATTGTGTGCAGCAATAAATTTTTGTTGGTAGTTAGAACTCGGAGCAATAACTGATTCATGTTCGATTGCGCTAACCAGGACGTTAGCTTCCGGGTACTGGCTCATTATTCCGTGAATAGCCAAATTATTGGCTTCAGTAGCACCGGCAGTAAAAATAACTTCCGACGGCTTGGCCCCTAACCAGTGGGCAACGCGGGCCCTGGCATCATCAAGTGCCCGTCTAACCTGAACTGCTTGGGAGTATACGGCTGAGGGGTTAAAGAAATTGTTTTGCATGAACGGCAACATCTCTTTTAATACGTCACTGTCAACCGGAGTAGCAGCGGCATAATCGAGATAGATGTAACTTTGGTCCATTAGAAACCAGTATAGCGTTTTAGATTTTTATGCAGTTTGT
>DASSZG010000063.1:0-10172 GCA_035702905.1 Saccharimonadales bacterium (SeqCode) | reverse complement strand
GACGAGTATGTTGCTTATATTTTTTATAGGCTTCGTCTTTACCCCAACGTTCATCAGCGGACTTTTCTAGTAGTGGCACTCCGCTAATGAATAGGAGGACCACACTTATGAGTAATGGACTCGCTAGACCGATCATTTTTTCGGCAGTACTAAGATCCGAGAAGCAAGCAATATATATGCCGACCCAGACAGTAATTTCACCAAAGTAATTAGGATGACGAGACAGCTTCCAAATACCTTCCTGAATCCATTTGCCTTGATTGTTTTTATTCTGCTTGAACCGGAACTTTTGGTAATCGGCAATCGCTTCTGCCAGCAGTCCGACTACCCAAACAACGACTCCCAAGAAGACTAAGACTTTAAATTTAGCTCCGTTATATAGCGCTAATGTAATCGGCAGCATTAGCACCCAGGCGGTTATTGCCTGACCAACCCAGAATTTACCGAAGCGGGTGAAGCTTTCTCTAATACCATCAAATCGTCGATCCTTTCCAACTTTTAGTACTCGGTATAGTAAAAATCCACCGATGCGGACCGCCCAAATAGCCACCAGGGCAAATAGTACAAGATTAGTAAAGCTATATTTGCCAACATAGATCAAACTGAATAGATCGATCGTTAAAAAGCTGAGAGCATAAGAGATATCTGTTAATTTATCTGATTTTCGACTAAAAGCTATCAGGAACAGCACTATGTTTATGAGCAGGGAGGAGCCTAGAGATATAAGAATTATTGTCCACATTTACTATTTAGTCCTTTGTATGAACGGCGCTTTTTTGTAATAAGACCGATCGTCAATTAAGCTAACCATCGCTTCTGCTACCGATTGCCTGTTTATTGTTGCCCATGGTTTAGGACGCCTAAGAACAAGCTCATATTTACCAGAGTCCCCACTGTTAGTCATGACTGGCGACCGGAGTACAGTCCAATCGAGATTACTATTCTTTAGCAGTTCAATATGTTTCTCGCCGTCCTGCAGAATCTTCCGAGCTGGCGAAAGGTTAATAAGGGCGTGCATGAGACTGCTAAGAGAGCTATGTTTATCTGATGAATCTATAGCATCAGAACCCGTAAGCGAGATAACCCTCCTTGTTTTATTGGTGATCATAGCGGAAATTATGTTATCTATTCCCTTAGATACAATATCTTTTTCTTTAGTACCCCAGCTACCTACGGCACTGATAACTACTTCACTACCTTTAACTGCTTCAATAACATCCCTTAAACTATGTATATCTCCGTGTGCAATAGTTAAACGGTCAGCTTCAGCTACTGCCGAATTGTGAGTGAAGGCAACGACATCATAACCGTTACTCAATAGCTTCTGAACAACCTTTTGCCCTACCTTGCCACTAGCACCAAAAACAGTTACTTGCATACCTTTATATTAGCAAACAACTTAATATTCCCTGCGCTAGATAAACCACTTAGTAAGGCGGCAAGCAGTGGCAACCACCCAAAATTATGAACAGATGGAGAAAATATAAGAATAAGACCGGATATACCTAGAAAGGCTGAGATTGCTTTATCTTTGATTAATTTTTTCTTGGCTGAACTCCAGAAAAAGTAATTGATGTAAGTCCTCTAAGTAAAGCGCCTCCGTATTTTCTTAAGCTTGGTTGCTTAAGTTCCGCCAACTCACGTTCTTGAGTTATCTTTTGAATCTCTTCTGAAAGTGTCATTACTTTTTCTGCTGATCCTGGGTAGAGTTCTTCAAGTAATTTGAGAGCGTTAGGATTTGGCAATACTTGATTAGTTGCTACTTCAATTGCAATCCGCTCTGCTAATTCTTCACCGCCTAACTCTAGAGATACTTCTTGCATAGCAACTGAAAGGTGGCCACCAACTTCTTCCCAATCATTATGAATAGTTTGAGGCACTCTTTCCGGTTCTGTAGCCATATTTTGATTCTAGAGTGTTTACGTACATCTGCAAACTAAAGCATAAAGCTATTTGTTCGGAATTTGCACGTGATCTAAGAAGTTATTGGGTAATATACAACCATAATGGAGGGCCAGGAGGGACTCGAACCCTCGACACCCTGCTTAAGAGGCAGGTGCTCTAACCAGCTGAGCTACTGGCCCGTTGATCTAAACTACCAAAAAACATTAACAAATTACCTCTGTTTTGGCAAGCACTTATAGGTAGGATATAATTTTGTTAATGAAACTATTAAATGGTTCTGAGCTCGCCGGATATATAAAAGAACGGCAAGCTCAGCAAGTTAGAAGACTACGGCAGGCTTTTAATATAGAGCCTAAACTAGCAATTGTTGTTACTGGCGAAAACCCTGCTGCTGAAATATATATGAAAGTTAAAAAAAGATACGGCTCAGATATACTAATCAATGTAGATATTCACAGGGTAAGCCAAGCAGAAATCCCGTCGTTGATTGGCCAGTTGAATGACGATGAAACCGTTCAAGGCATAATATTGCAGCTGCCGCTAGAAGATAAATCTAAAACAGACGAGCTGGTTAAGTTAATAGACCCCAGTAAAGACGTTGACGGCCTAAATCCGGTTTCAGATTTTGATCCGGCAACGCCGATGGCAATACTCTGGCTTCTTAGCGGGTATAATATTGACCTGCTCGGAAAGTCAGTTCTACTCGTTGGCCAAGGAAAGTTAGTGGGTGCCCCGCTAAAGCGTATTCTTAACGATTCAGAAATAGAAGTGTCTGTTGCTGATCGGTCTACGAAAGATCTTAAAGAAGCTACGCTTAATGCCGATGTAGTTATAACGGCTACCGGGGTAGCGGGTCTAATAAAGTCGGACATGATAAAACCCGGCGCGATTGTAATCGATGCCGGTGTTACCAGCGAAGAATCAAATACCAGGGGCGACGTAGCAAGGGAAGTTTATGATGAAAGGGATGACCTGACAATTACACCAATTAGGGGCGGAGTTGGTCCTCTTACGGTTTGCGCGTTATTTGAAAATCTTATTCAAGCCTGCCAAAACCTCACTAAAAACTAATTAAGCCAGTTTTTCTTCTACTAGAGAAAAGATTGAATCCGGCAACGATGCTTCAGCCCACGACTTGTAATCATAGTCGCCTGGAATTTCGAATTCGTATTTGCTTAATTCCGGGTAAATTCTGCTGGCGAGACGCATTGCAGTTCTAGCTTCTTTAACTTCTCCGACGCAGTCTAGGGGCTTATTTCCTTCTATACCCAGCAAGCGTCTATACATACCTTCCATCTTTGGATCTCTAAACAAGTTTCGGGAATGCCATAATCTTTCAAGTTTCTCTCTGTCTATAAAGGGCGTAAGAATCAGAAATACAAATGCGCATTTAGCACATTGCCCGCACCAAAACATATGACTTTCAGCAATAGTAAAGGCTCGGTTGCAACTACTGAAAACGTCTGCGTACTTATCAAAATAGATTGAAAAAAATTCAGCTATTCTAAGCTCACTGAAAGGCCTGAGTAGAGAATAGTACCGAATCGAATCGCCGAATGAATGAAGTAAAATTGCCTGAAAGTCCTTCTCGTATTCCAAGGACTTGGAGTATTGATGGTTAATATCCATCCCTTGATAGCTGAGGGTTGGTTCACTTGCCGAACTTTCATTAGACACCACTATATCCTGGTAGCCACTGAGCATGGCAATGACCGCCCCGACCGTGCTAAAGATCGCTGAAATCGGGACATGACCATTCATGGCATCTTGGTTGTTTAGTTGAGCTATTTGCGGGTCCCACTGTCGCTCTACCCAGAGGTGTTTTAGCCCTACCCGATCTACCAACGGAGATAATTGTGAGCGGTGGTTTAAACTCCAGGTTGCCACTTTAGCTTGCTCTCTTAGCAATTCTACAGACAACAGACTGTCTTTACCTCCTCCTAATCCGATCAGTTGACCGCTTGAGGTTGAGGAGACAACTGATTCTAAGAGCTCGCTATTAACTGGGAAATTAATCTTAGTCCTTGGGTCTAAGCCGTTTACATAAAAGAACTCGCCTAAGCCCTTTTGATAAGTTTTATTTAGAAAGGTCGACAGCCGGCTGTCTATTTGACCCTTTTGGATAACAATATTCGGGGCTAAATACATCTTGTAATATGAAGTACCGGCGATAAAAAACAGTAATTGGATAGCTTTATCCAAAGCGGATCTATCGTAATCTTTGAATGGGAAATCGAAAATATAGGTTTCGTGGAAATCTAACTGATCATCGTAGCCATAGTTTAGATCCAAGTGTCCACTAGTCTCGTCAAATGTATAATCTTTGAAGATAAAGTTTTTGTACTTAATCATAAGCTTTCAACGGCCTCTTTGAACTGGTTTCCCCTATCTTCAAAGTTCTTAAACATATCAAAACTGGCAAAGCCTGGCGATAATACTACCGCATCGCCTGGCTGGCTTAAGTCCGTAGCCTTACTTACGATTTGCTTCATATCTGTGAGACTGCTGCCATCCACGTAATTGTTGAAATCTACTTCTTTAAAGACACCGATAAGTCTGCTACTACAGGCGCCAATTACTAAAACAGTGCGAATGTTATACTGATGGATTTTTACAAATTCGCTGAATTCATGTAGGTCGAGCATTCTATCAAAGCCGCCAACTATAACTACCTGAGGTCCTGGTATAGCGGCTATAGCTGCCTCGGTGGCTTTGGGCTGTGAGGCAAATGAGTCGTTATAGTACCTAACATCGTTAACCTGTTTAATGAATTCTAGCCTGTGCGGGAGTCCGCTGAAGCTGGTTATGGCAGAACGCATTGCTTCAATGTTATGTGTAAACTGCCAGCAAGCAGTTACTGCGGCACAGACATTCTGCCAGTTATGAGAGCCGAGTAGTTTGAGGTCAGTCGTTTTACAGATTATCTGACCGCCTATCATAACTTCCTCATTTTCCACAAAGGCCCCCGGTGGCTTAAAGTAGGGTAACTTCCTGCCGGGACTCTTAGATGCAATAAGTTCAGATAACTCATTGCCTGACATAAAGATGGCCGTATCGGACTCCGATTGGTGCGTGAAAAGATTTGATTTAGCAGCAATATAATTCTCAAGGCTACCATGCCAATCTAGATGTTCCGGGGCGAGCATTAAACAAACGGCAATCGAAGGGGAGGGTTGAGCAAGGTCGCATAGCTGGAAACTGGATAATTCCAGCACTACGTAGCTATCTTCATTGATCTTATCTAGCAAATCGAGCATCGGTATACCGATATTTCCCCCTAGGCATACGTTTTTCCCGTCGGCTTTTAGTATTTTGGTGATTAGGCTAGCGGTAGTGCCTTTACCCTTCGTGCCGGTAACTCCAATAATCTTTTTTGAGGGGCAGACTTTTAAAAATTCATTTAGCTGACTGGTAACCTTACTTTCAATGCCTGGATTATCATCTATTAGTTTGTTTGGGTTTATTCCCGAGCTTCTAATAATTAAATCAAATCGATCTAAATCCTTAAAAGCAGAGGGTCCATGAATAGCATGGGTGTCCTCTGGTAGTTCGATGTAAGGGTCCTGATCAAGAATGGTGACTTCATGCCCGAGCTTACGGTAGTAATCATAAGAAGACCGGCCCTCCAGGCCAAAACCGGCAACGGCTATCTTCATACCTGTTTTATGCTCCTACGGTTTTCTTCACTAGTTCAGCGACTTGGCGAGGGGTCATATCGGCTTTGAGAATCACGCCACTAACACTGAGTTGCTTAAGATTTGGCGGAATTTCCTGCTCACCCATGTTAGTTAATACTATTACTTTTATGTCTTTGCCCCAGCTTGTGCTTCTCAGTTTTTTGAGTACTTGATCGCCAGTCATTTCAGGCATCATAAGGTCCAGCAAAATAATGTCTGGCTTCATTTTTTCGATCAGCTCTAATCCTAATTTGCCATTATCTGCAGTCTGTACATCATAGCCTTCGGTTTCGAACTTGAAGCGGTACATTTGCGATATAGCCTGGTCATCTTCAATAATGGCTATTTTAGGCATAGATAGTATTCCTCGTGTGCTTTAATAATATAAGCAGTATAAAATGTATTAATGACGAAATCCAGGGGGAGGGACATGTCAGTTCAGGCAAAAAATGCCGTATTGAGCTCAAATCACGACTTGCTACGTGACCTAAATGACATTGCCGAACGCCCCGAAAGCTCTGTTCAGTCTCTAGCAAAAAGTATTGCAGGGGCCATTCAAGAACAGCCACAAGTAGTCCTGGCGGCCGTCCTCATAAAACCTAAAGACTTAGACCAATTAATGCTGGCTGGTTATAGCTCTGTAAAGCCCCTGCATATTACACGCCCACTACATCTATCACTTAGCAACGATTGGTTAAACAATTCAAAGAATACTCATCTAATTCTAAGTGGTGATGTTGAAGTTCAGGCCGTTGCAAAATACTTAAACTGGTCGGTTTCTCAAGTTCATCACAATGATCAGTTATTGGGACTACAATCACTTTACATTGTTAAACTAAAAGCCAGAGGTCATAACGTGGGCTTGCTAGCGGTCGGTTTAAACAAAACTGTTGGCCTAGATCATCCCACTATAACCACGATCGAGTCAGCTAAGGGTATTATTGCAACACTGCTCGGCAGCCTAATTAGCGAGCAAGAAAACCATCAAAATATAAAGCGACTGAAAGAATATAGCAATAAGTTGTCGGCTCTCGATATAGCTAAGGACGACTTCATTAGCATGGCCTCTCATCAGTTAAGGACTCCTCTTACCAGCATAAAGGGGTACATCTCCATGATCCTCGAACTAGATGCCGGAGATATTAATGAGGAGCAGAAAGCGATGTTGACTCAGGCTTTCGCTAGTTGTCAGCGGATGGTCTATATAATTTCAGACCTCCTTAACGTATCGCGTCTTAATACCGGCAAATTCGTAGTAGAGCTCTTGCCGGTCAATCTAGATACCGTAATTAGAGATGAAATCGGCCAACTAAAAGAGATAGCAAAATCTAAGCAAGTAACAATTAATTACAGCTCTTCACCTGACATACCGAATCTGAATCTGGACGAAACGAAGATCAGGCAAGTAATTATGAACTTTATCGATAACGCACTTTATTACACGCCACCCGGCGGCCAGATAGAAGTTATATTAGAGAATAAGCCAGCCTCTGTTGAGCTCCGGGTTAAAGATAACGGTATAGGAGTACCCAGGAGCGAACAACATCATTTATTTACAAAATTCTATAGAGCCAGTAATGCCCGTAAAGCCCGTCCGGATGGGACAGGACTAGGGCTTTTCATGGCTAAAAAGATGGTTATAGCCATGAAAGGTGCCATTATATTCGATAGTAAAGAAGGGCGGGGCAGTACTTTCGGCTTCATCTTTCCTAAACAGTAATAAAATTGACAGACCCACCCACTACACCTGAGACATAATAAGGGTTCATATATCAGAAGTAGGGGAGTCCGATGATACGCAACCTGATTCAGCAATTAGTCTATAAAACTTCGACTTTTGTAATACTAACCGCTCTAGTACTAGCGGGCCTAAGTCTTAATTTGGCTGTCAGTCATGCGGATAATCTATCAATTACAGGCCGCACAAACTGTGATAGTAATGCCGTCCTTTACTGTGGTGCTAAGAGCATTAGTTCTCTAATAGATAAATATACTAACGGTGACGGTGTCAATTCTGCGGCGAGCATTCAGCATATCTATAGCTACTTCAATATATCGGGTAGTGATATAAGGAATATGAATAGCACTACTGCAGAAGAAAAGGTAGTAGTTGGGAAGGTAGATAAAAACGGTGATGTGTATGACTCCAATAATAAGCTTGTAGCCAGAGGGGCTATGACTGCCGGAAGGCAGAATATTGCCGGAAGTACGCAAAGGAGTGTGGACGGAACAACCTTTTATACTAGGCCACCCTCAGTTTCGTTTGCCGAAAATAGCCTGCCAGCTTATGTTGTTATGGATAACGGTAAATTTGTCTTTGCTATACTCTCCAGCTGTGGCAACCCTATTATGGCTACAGCAATCGTTCCGGTTGAGAAACCAAAACCGGTACCTGCTAAACCTACTACCACAGCCACTACAACTACTAATACTACTATGCAAGCAACCAGTGTTTGTAGCGGTAACATCGACAATATAGATAATGGGGCTGTAGCAACACAAGGAGGTAATTGTAGCCAAAATACCACCATTGTGGAGCAGACCAATAGTCCTCCAGCGCCCAGCGGGCAGTGCACAGGCCTCACTATTGACGTAATCAGTACTAGCCCTTTAGAAATTAGCGTGACCCCCAATAATAATTTAAGTAACGGAGCGACAGTATCTTCCAGCTCACTTGATTTCGGCGACGGTTCACCGGCTACCACAACTGATCAATCGTCAGTCAATCATACATATCAAGGGTACGGTAGCTATACAATAACGGCTACAGAAAACTATTCCGCCAGTTCGTCAATTGCGTCTTCTTCTTGTCAAGCTCAATTTACATCAAATGCGCCTGCCCCAACTCCAACTATAGTTACTGCTTCCACACCTCCAGTTGCATCAACAACGGCTAGCTCAAGCAATCTAGTTAACACCGGCCCTGGAGATGTGCTGGCGTTATTCAGTTCAGTGTCTTTAGTGAGCTTTTTTGCTTACCGGATGTTTCTAAAGCGACACTTGCCCAATTAGACACAGACTGACATAATCTCTGCATTATGTCAGATTTAGAGTTTAGTCATTCGTTGCCGAGTGTCGGCGATTGGCCTTTAGGTGAAACTCACCCGGAAATAACAGAAGTTGCTCTGGATGCTGTCTTGCCGACACCAGAGGACCTGTTGGGCCGCTATGTGTCGAGATCAGCAATGGCCGTAGGCTTGGGTAAAACACCCACGGTAGCAGCAGAACTTCTAGATATGCTTGATCAGAATTTATATGGTGCTTACAGCAAGTATAGCCGTATTCATCTCAGCCTACCCAGGTATGAGGATGAGTATAGCGGTATGAATGTTCTTGATTACCTTAAAATAGGCATGAATGATAAAGCAATTGAGCTAATAGTTAAAGATATTATGCTCGGGGTTTGTCTGGAATCGGCGGAGAGCTCAAATTAATTGACAATAAAATAAAAACATTGATTAATATTGACTATACCTGTAATCCTGATATAATTAGGATATAAAGCCGCTCATGTTTAACATCTGAGGTAGAATAAGATAAGCAGATGAAACGTCATAAACAAATAGAAAACAATCCTGATGATGATACGGTGGTGCTGTTACTTCAAGTCCCGCGCACTAACGATAAAAAAGAGCTAGCTGCTGAACAGATGTTTGCCAGCCTTCATGGACTCTTATTGTTTGCTCCAGAGAAGGTTTTTGGCGCTAGCCGAAGAGTAAGAATCAGCTTCGAGATTGCCGTACTTAAGCGACGGATCGGCTTTTATGTATCTGTTCCACAGTATCTTAAAGGGTTTGTCGAAGAACAGATATACGCCCAATACCCGATGGTGCAAATAACAGAGGTCGAAGATTATGCTATTCCAACTGACACCCTTCACCATAACACCCTTATAACAGAGCTGGCATTATCTGCCAATCAGGCCTTACCTATTAAGACTTTCCAAAGCTTTGAGGTTGACCCTTTAGCTGCTATAACAGCTACGCTGGCTAAATTCAGCGAAGATGAAGAAGCCTGGATTCAACTAATTATTAAACCGGCACCTGAAAACTGGCACAAAAAAAGTGAAAAATATGTCAATTCTCTTCGTACCGGGGGGCCAGCTAGTCCCTTGAGTCTTCTCGGAGCCGCGTGGAAGGCTCCCGAGGATAATGCTTCAAATAAGGCCAGCCTAACAGAGTATGAGCAAGCCAGGGCCTCTGGTGCAGAAGAGAAGAGTCATAAACTAGCTTTCGAGACAACCCTGAGGATAGTTTATAGAGGGAATAATGCTGTTCAAGAAGCTAATTTAAGGCTTCAATCCATCATAGCCAGCTATAAGCAGTTCAATACGACCTATCTGAACGGGTTTACTCAAACAAAGGTCTTTACGTCCCCTGAGCACCTAGATAGCTACAGACAGAGGAAGTTGGGTCGGACGCCGCTACTACTTAATATTGAAGAAGTAGCTACCCTTTACCATCTACCGCACACCACTGTTGAAACACCCTTTATCCTGTGGGCGTCATCTCAGACGGCCGAACCGCCGGCTAACCTTCCTGTTATGGGCGAGGTCGACTCTTCACTCATTAGTCCTATCGCAGTGGCTAA
>DASSZG010000052.1:0-5410 GCA_035702905.1 Saccharimonadales bacterium (SeqCode) | reverse complement strand
CAAATCCAAATACAATTTATCCCGGTAAGGCAATTCATATACCATATCCTACTCGGCCATTAGGAGGCCCTGGCGGAGTTGTTGTAGACGGCGGGTCTCAGCCAGTTGTTTATGATCTGCATAATGGTTCCAGCGCTGAGTTAGCGAATTTCAAGAAGCCTATGGGTGGCAATAGTGCATTTAGCGAGCAGAGTAGACCGCCAGAAGAGTCATCCGCTCAACAAACCGCTATAGGACAAAAACCTAAGAACTCTATATTCAGTAAATTCAAGTTCTTTTAGCCAGGCCTGCAATATGTTCTTGACATCACTACGGGTATTGTTGTTACATTAAGTACATAAGCAAAAAAATAAAGAGAAAAAATGGCAGACAAACATACGCACAATGATCCGACAGTAACACGTGTCAATTACAACCAAAAACAAGCTAATTCTAACCAAAACGGTCAAACTGTAGAGTTTGTCGTAAATCCGAATACTGGGCCGGAAGAGGTCTATAGCAAAGACGGAAAACTATATGGTTCAGGCGATAATCGGCCACTAACTCCGGGTCGTCAAGTATTCAGTGCCAAGGTAGTACATAACGACTTCAAGGATCAGAAGACGATCGGCGGAGTAAATTCATCTGACACGGCAATTGGTGGAAATCCTCCGACCGGAACCACACACCCCGATCCGACTAAACCTGTGGCATCTGTTACACTTGGGCCTAACGATAGCTATTTAATACAAGTAGATAAGAAGATCGATCCTACTGGTTACGAGATAGTAAACAAAGTTAACGGCAAATGGATTCAAGTCTCGGGAGGCAAGTTAGTTGACGGACAAAAGATTTTTGCAGGACATCTTAACGGTTTCGGTGACCGATGGGATATCAGGGGTTTAGTAGGTAAAGTCAATAATAATGGTTCAAGTATAGCGACTTTTGATACGCCTCCGCCTGTCTCTGATGGCACAAAACCGGCTGAGCATACTCATGCACATGACAAGTCACCATCTGGAACAAGCGCTCCAAGCCATCCTACAGGCCTAGGACATCAAAACTTAGGAGATTCGGGTATGCCCAATTCGGGCTCTCATTTGCCTGTCTCTGATGGCACAAAACCGCCTGAGTCTACTCATATACATGAACAATCGCCAGCCGGCACATTAACTCCAACGCATGATTCAAGTACTCCTACCTCAGCCACTCTATCTATTCCCCATGACTATACTAATCAGCAGCCTGAAACCGGGCCTCAAGGGGGCATAGGCCGGCAAAACCTAGGAGATACCGGTAGCATCGGTCATGTTCCAGATATAACCCCTGTTGAGTCGAGTTCACCTCAGCCCGTTGCAGTACAGTTTACTGATCACGCGCCACAAGACCTTGTTGCAAATACGCAGTCTATTACTGTTACAACAGCAGCCGGTCATGAATATACGGAGTTTGCGAGTGCGCAAGGAATACAAATGGCGAATAATCAACTTAGTCATTATGAAGCAGCTCAGTCAGATGACACTAAGGCGGCTATGATTGATCAATCAAATATTGACGCAGATAAAACAGCCATTACAGACCTAGATAACAAGATGAGGACTCATCCTACAAGCGGCATCGCTACTGAGCTACAATCACAGGAAGATAAGCTTTATACAGATAAGGCCGCACTCAGCCTCGATAATGCTAAAGAAAATGCCGCTACAGTAGACGTTCAGAAGTTTACAAGTGCAGTCACTACACTTCAAGGTATGTATAACTCCGAGCAAGCTCAAGCAACACAAGAATCAACTGGCGCAAGTACGGCAAATGCTACACAACCAACCAATTCACAAGCGGCGACAGTAATGCCTCCAGTAACTAATCCCAATGCTCCCACCTTCGGCAGTGCAACTACCGGTACCAGTCCTTCTACAGTCACTGGATCAGTAGCCAATGCGGATCTTACACAACCAACCAATTCACAAGCGGCGACAGTAATGCCTCCAGTAACTAATCCCAATGCTCCCACCTTCGGCAGTGCAAACAGTGGGGTTGAACCAACAATGGGAGGAGGGGCTTTAACTGACTCCACCCTAGGAGAGGCTGTCAAAAGCCCAGAAAATCAGTATCTCGGGGAAGCCTACAAAGCGCGCAGGTTTAATATTTTTAGAAGACCGTTTTAATTCTGGCTATTTTGATTAAATAAACTATCAAGTTCCGTTATTAGTTCTTCCAAGCCGACAAATTGCTTTGTTGCTAATCCTAATACCCTTGCAAAAGATAAATTATAGGGGTTACCACTAACATAAAGACACGAATCGGCAGTTTCGCCTATAGCTTCAAGAGTCTTATCAAAGATCTCTTTGGACAGTAAAGGCATTTTTAGTCCAAGGCTATACGGTGACGCTATAACCTCTATAATCATGTTCTTGTCGTTAAAGTCCTTAAGAACCTCATACTCTAAAGGCCCTAAATTTCCAAGGATACCTACTTTAACAAAATGACCATGTAAGCCTTGCATAAATTTTGTAATTTCGGGAGATATGCTCGATGAGCCGACCTTGAAAGTGTTTTGCTCAATATCGGTTGCTCCTAGCTTATAGCGTAATGTGCCTGTAAAGTCGTCCAGGCTCATGTTACCCTGGTAATATTGTTCACTAGCGTCATATAGCTCTTTGTAGAGAGCAGGCCCTTGAAGCTCGGCTCTTGCAACATAGTAAGCAATTTTGTCCGGTGTCCATACGCTATAGAAATCAAAAAATACGGCTCTAATCATGTAGAGTTTAGCTTACCATAAAAAGAATGCCTAGTTCTACCGATTAATAGGACGGCTACCCTTAAGTATTATGCTAAAATAGTGCATATGCTTGATAAGCTAAAAACGCTTAGTAATGACCTGTTTCAACGTGCTAGTGCATCTGTAAATAATGTTGCTACTAGTCGAACGGGCAAAAAAGATGAGAAATATTTGGTTGCTCTAGATATAGGAACTGAATTCGTAAAGGCACTAATCGGGCGCGTTTCAGATAACGGCAACGTAGAGATTATTGGTGTAGGCCGGGCTCACCAGGGTCTTTCAGATATGCAGGCTGGTGCCATAGCCGATATTGCCGCAGTTGTTGAAAACTGCGATAAAGCCCTAACTCAAGCCGAAACACAAGCCGGAGTTAGTGTTAGAACTTGCATTATTGGTATCGCCGGCGAATTAGTAAAGGGTACTACCACAACTGTTCGAGTTGCCCGTAAGGATGCGACAAAGCCGCTTGATATAGCTGAGATGGAGAAGATTATTAATCTTGTTCAAGATAAAGCCCAGGAAAAAGCCAAGCAACAGCTGGCTTGGGAGCTAGGTGGCAAGGAAGTGGAGGTCAGATTAGTTAACAGCGCCCTAGTTAGCATCGAAATCGATGGTTACCCCGTTACTAACCCGATCGGTTTTCAGGGCAAAGATGTAGTAGTCCAGCTTTACACGGCTTTCGCACCGATGATTCATATCGGGGCTCTTGAGAAAACCGCTCAGGAGTTAGATCTTGATCTGCTTGCTGTCGCAGCCGAACCATTCGCCGTAGCCAGGGCTGTTATTGGAAATAATGTTAATCAAAATTTGAGCGCCATACTGATGGATGTTGGTGGCGGAACAACCGATATAGCAGTCATAAATGAAGGCGGAGTGCAAGGCACCAAGATGTTTGGTATCGGCGGTCGAGCCTATACTCACTCAGTTGAGCGAGACCTTGGCGTAGAATTTACACAGGCTGAAGAGCTCAAGGTAGGACTAAGCACTAACCAAATACCCGCTAATCGGCGAGCGCCGGTTGAAAAAGCGCTAGAGAAGACTGCGGAGGTATGGGTCGGGGGTATTGAGCTGGCACTATCGGAGTTTGATAAGCTCGATCATTTACCACACCGGATGTTCCTGTGTGGCGGCGGAAGCTCTCTCGGCATATTAATGGATAAACTAGAGCAAACCGAATGGTACAAGAGCCTGCCCTTTACCCGAAAGCCTAGTGTCCACCATATTAGGCCTGATCAAGTCATGGGAATTAAGGATTCTACGGGTGACGTCAAGGATCATACCTTCATTACAGCTATGGGCCTACTTAGAGTTGGTATGGATACCCAGCAATTATCTGATGATAATGAGTCAATCCGCGATAAAATTGATAAAATGTTAAGCGTATAAGAATAAACAAATGGCAAACCCTCAAAAAGATACAATTTATGTTGACATCGACGATGAAATCACCGGTGTAATTGATAAAGTCCAGAATTCCCCAGCTAAGCTTATTGCCTTAGTCTTACCTAAGAGAGCCAGCGTTTTTCAGAGTATTGTCAACATGAAGCTACTAAAGCGGGCAGCCGATGCTAACAAGAAAAATATCGTCCTGATTACCTCGGAAGCCGGTTTATTGCCTTTAGCCGGTTCAGCCGGCATTCATGTTGCCAAGACCTTAACAAGTAAGCCGGTTATACCGCTCGGCCCCAGTGCCATCATCGATGGAGATGAGGCTGTTGATGAAGACGAACCAATATCTACTCTGCCGGATGAAGAGCCTCTTGATGCAACTAAACCAGTCGGTGCTTTAGCCGGAACATCAGTAGCTGGTGCGGCAATAGCCGGCAAAGATCTGGAAACCGTAAGTCTAGATAACACGGAACCTGATTCCACCGATCTTGCTGAGCCCGTAGCTGTAGCGGCCGCGAGTTCAACCAGGCCAAAGAAAAATAAATCATTGAAAGTACCAAATTTTAATAGGTTTAGGCTTATCCTCGGCATTCTGGCGCTACTACTTATTTTACTGTTAATCGGCTTTATAATCCTTAGTTCTGCCCTTGGTAAAGCAACCATTAATATTTCGACCAATGCCAGTAATGTTCCGGTAAGCCTGGATCTTAATTTATCTACAACTGCTGATACAGTGGACCCTTCAAGTAGTACTATTCCCGCTCAATACGTCCAAAGCCAAAAGACATTCAGTGAGCAGGTGGCAACCACTGGACAAAAGAACGAAGGTAATAAAGCGACCGGCACAATTACGGTAAGCATAACTGAGAGTCCGTGTACGCAGCCTAGCGATATTCCAGCCGGTACCGGAGCCAGTGCCAATGGCCAAACTTATATTATTGAAGATGACATTACTTTTACGAATATTATAAAACCGGGCTTTCAAAGCTGTACGGTGCAGGGTAGTGACGCCACCAATCCTAACAACGGATCGGATATACCAATAACTGCACAAAGCGGCGGTAGTTCATATAATGTTAGCGGCGTTACCTTTACTATCGCCGGTTCGAACAGTAATCAGTATTCGGCCACCGGTTCGGCTTCAGGCGGGACCGATAATATTGTTCAGGTAGTCAACCAGAACGATATTACGAATGCGGAAAATAAGATCAGCACCGGCAATGCCGGATCCGTGAAGTCGGATTTGGCGGGACAGCTAACGAG
>DASSZG010000024.1:0-10743 GCA_035702905.1 Saccharimonadales bacterium (SeqCode) | reverse complement strand
TGGGGAGTAGTTGAAGAATTTGAGAATCGTTTTAGTCGCTTTGATGCAAATAGTGAAACATCGAAATTCAACCAGAGAGCCGGAAGCTATGTCAGTGTCAGTCGTGAGTTTAGAGAGTTATTAGAGGCTTGTGCCAGGCTTTATATGGAAACAGACGGTTTGTTTAATCCATTTATATTGCCAAATCTCCAACGACAAGGCTACTTAGGATCTTGGCCTACGCCGGCAAATTATCAGGACTCGGTTGACTATCGGGACCGTCAAGCATTGCCAGATATATCCAAGCTAAAGATCAATGGTAACCAAGCACGCATACCGATTAATAGTGCGATTGATTTTGGAGGCATAGGTAAAGGCTACTTGCTTGACCAGCTGTCTGATTATTTAGAAAGGCATAAGTTTGGCCGGTACTGGCTGTCTTTAGGTGGCGATATAATATGTAACGGCCTGGATATCGATGATCAACCATGGTTAATAAAAATTCAACATGCTACCCAGCCAGACGAACTAGTCGGTAATATTAGTAATGAAGGTAAAAAGTTAGCTATAGCCACTTCCGGTGTCACCAAACGTAAAGGTAAAAACTGGCATCACATAATTGACCCACGAACCGGGGAGTCAGCAGACACTGACTTTTTAAATGTAACTGTTGTATACCAAAATGCTTGCACGGCTGATGTGCTAGCCAAATGTTTGGTCATAATTGGTAGCAAGTCTGCTAACCGTTTCGTCCAAGAGCATTCAATCAAAAGCGCTTACGCCCAAACAACGGCTGGCAAAGTACTGCGTTTAGGAGGTCGGATAAGAGCACTATGATTTTAACTCTAATGTCTGTCTCGACTGTTCACGTTGTCATCCAGAGGGCTTCTGCTTCTTGGCCATGGTATGTAATAAGGGCATCAGGTTTTACAGCTGCCGGATTGTTAATTCTTTTAATGCTGTCTGGAATTGGTCAAGTTACTGGTTTAACTTATCGCTTTGTTGAACCTATCAAGGCTTGGGCAATTCATAAAACCCTAGCAATTGCTATGTGTGTTAGTATTGCCATACACGGATCATTTCTTCTGATTGACCAGTTTGTAAAGTTTTCCTTACCGGCCGTAGTTCTTCCATTTGTCTCGCATTACAGTAACGGTACTAAGTTACTTGGCTTACCACTGAATACAATTGCTGTATCAATGGGTATCTTGGCAAGCTATGGAATTGTATTGATTGTACTTAGCTCGCTTAAATGGATGGACACCAAGAAAAGAGCTTGGCGTAAGCTTCACTACCTAAGCTATGTAGTTGCCATATTAGTTTTTCTGCACGCCCTGTATTCTGGCAGTGATCTAAAATACGGAGCCTTTCGTACATTTTGGATACTACTTGGCTTTATAGTATTGCTCGGCATAATTAGTCGGCTTGCCCGTAGGGGTAGCACTAGCGGGGCTAACAGTTAAAATTTTTTACCGCTAGCTACTGTTTTAAAAGACATTCTTCGCGTCTGAATATTTGCTGTTAAGTCGAGTGTATCACACACTGTCCGTTAATTATTTAACACCCAGAAAAATTAATCGTCGTTATTATGGTTTAACGTTAGAAAGGTAATGCTAGTGCAACAGTTACTTACGTCTAAGATATACGCCAAGGAAAAATTTGACTTGATACCCCAAGTAATACAAAAGAATATAGATCTTTTCGCAGTTTATTTCGTTTTTCTTATTACATATGCTTGCTTTTCCTTGATTCCTAAGCCGCCAGCATTAACCCTAGAACGTTATCACCTAAGTGTTTTAGGCGTTCGCTTAATATACCTAACAATTATTATTATATTGGCTTTAATCTGGGGAGCCGGCTTTTATGGCTTTGCCAAGCTTCGAGCCTATTCGCGTACGATTGGTAAGCAAAAGGACGGCAAACCCGTTAGGATTATCACCAACGGGATTTTTTTGATAGTTATGTGGCTACCCGTATCTGAAGTTATCTCTGTGATACTGAGGTTTATCGGAACGCATCATGCCGGTTTTATGCCTGCCGCAACAATAATAGATAATTATATATATTTACTCCTACCGCTTGCGGGTTTCATTTTGCTTGGAGTTGGTGCTCGAGGGTTGAGTGGGCTTATAAAGGCCAAACATAACTTTTTTCTGACTAACTTTTTATATTTAGTTGTCGTATTCGCCGGGGTGACCTATGCCCATTTAGTGGCTACTACCAAGGATATTGGTCTTGTATATAATCTTTCTATTTGGGTAATATTACTGACGATTGTTGTGCCTTACATGTATATGTGGGTGACTGGGGCGACCGCCGCTTACGAGATATATAATTACCAGCGGCTGGTAAGCGGTGTCTTATATAAGCGGAGTTGGAGTATGCTAGCGATTGGTTGCGGCTGGTTAATAATCGGCTCAATGTTTTTCCAGTATGTAGCTACGGTATTAGGGTCCCGGCTAAATACCCTATCAATTTACGCTGTTCTGGCCATTATCTATTCCCTCCTCGCAGTCTTATCCATCGGCTTTATTTTTATTGCATTGGGTGCCGCTCGTTTACAAAAAATAGAAGAAGTCTAAGTTTTGGTTATTAGTAATATAGCTAAAAAGCCCACTGCCAGAAAAAGACAGCTTAATATGAATATCGTGGCTTGCTGACTGCCAGGCGTAAAAGTCGGGAAAATGGATGAGTTAAAGGATATATCGTATCCCCCCTTAACTTTGCCCCAACCGTATTTTTTGCGATATTCAAGGGTCATGTCATTTTCAATATTTTGGGCTTCCATCATAGTCATTTTACCCAAGTGCTGGATCTCAACAATTGAATCGATTTGCTTGCCAAGGTTAATTCTGGCACCTTCATCGCTACCGTGTTGATTGATGCGAATCATAAAATCGCGCCGCGAAGTTATACCGACATAATAGTCGCCACTTTGAAACTTGATAACGTACAGACTCCAGTTCCTAATTGATTTTGTGCCTTTATTGTTAATAAGCATAATTTACTATTCGGTTTGGCCTATTGTCAGTTCAATAGCTTGCAGATCGGGTAATGTAATTACATTTTTGTCTATCTTTACAAGATTGGCCTTTTTGACCTTGCTCAATTCCCAATTAACGGTTTCTCTAGATAACCCTGCTCTCGCAGCTAACTCTGATTCATTTATGTTGATTCGGTAGCTGCCGTCAGACTGTTGCTCGCCAAAGCGGCGTGCTTCTATGGCTATTTCATAAAGTAGCCGTGACTTGGCTGTACCGGACATAAGCTGAACCATTCGTGCCAGTAAGCCATCTATCCCCTTGTATAGCCGGCTTATTAGGTCATACATGACATCTGGATTGTTTTTTAAGAATTCTAAAGCTTTGTTAGCTGGTACCACATGAACTTCTGTCATACCCTCAGTCTTGTAAAAGTAGGAGTTATGGGTTTCGTTTATAGCCCAGGACATCGGAAAGAAGGCCGGTGGTTTATAGACATTCACTATAATTTCATCACCTCTGTAGGAGACATCATATTGAATAATCTTTCCTTTAGTTATGTAGTATATATATCTTGGACTTTCATCGGCAAAAACCAGTATCTGGCCTTTTGGATACTGACGCTTGGGATACTGACTAAGTGTTCGATGGATTTTATCTGTTACTTCTGACATAAGTGCACCTAACCCTACTATACAATACCTTCGCTCAAATATGTTTAGTAGTACATCAGACTACTTATCGCTTCTGAAAATCCATTGGTAACCGTATTTATCATAGAATTGGCCGTATATACCGAACGGCATTTCATGAAGTTCCTGAAAACGATCGGCTTTAGCTCCATCCTTTAATTTATTGAATAAACGTATTATGTCTTCAGCTTTTGTCGAACTGACATAAATAGCAAAATTGTTACCTTCTTGCCTTTCAAATTCCGGTGACGCCATCCAGTCAGTAGCAGTTATATCGATGAGTCCGCCTTCTATGCGAGCGTTGATTATAAGACTATGCTTTTCTTCAGGAAACGCTTCTTTCATAGGTGTATCCCCAAGTTTTGTAAGTGTTAGTTCGCCGCCTAGACAATGGTGATAAAATGTCATTGCCTCTTGGCAGTTACCGTCAAAAAGTAAAAAAGGGGTGGCCGTTATTTTTACTGCGTCCATCCCTTGATTATAGCTGATATTTTTATACTTTACTGCTTCTGTTCTTCAAGTTTCTGTTTCTGTTCTGCAATTTTTTTATCAGCTTCTTCTTTAGCTCGCTCTTCCGCATTGTCTAGCGGGTTCATGCTTACTTTATCATCTGCCATAGATCCTCCTAGTTAAATAGTACCTTCAAGTTTAACAAGTTGGATTAGTAGTGTAAGCGACATTTTTTATATATAAATCTGATGTTTAATCCTCAGTCACATCGAAGCTGGCCCCATCAGGACCAATGTACGAAGGCGTAGCTACAGGTTGCCCAGATTGAGTAACCATAGTTATAGGTTGTGCACTGGAAGTATTTAAGTTTAGAGTACTTCCGTTACTTACTGTCGAAGCACTGGTTATATCGACACTCCCAAAATTATCCATGGGTATCTGTGAACCACTACTGTAGCTAGGATCTTCTTCTATCCACTCTGCTGTCGAATTTGTTGACTGGTAGCTTACGGTAGTTGTGAAAGACTGGTTGCTTGTTGTGTCAGTAATAGTCATTGTCCATTGATTATTAGCTACTTCATTTATATCAGCGCTGATGCCGTCTCCCGGTGTGACGCTAAGGCTTGGTATGAAGATAGCGCTGTTCGGCAATAACTCATAGAATGCAGCTGTGCTTACTTGCCCGCTTGCCGATACGGTATTTTCAGTACCAATCTGAATTAGATCGGCAGATGTGACTCCACCTATGCCAATCCATGTAGAGTCGGCCGAAGTACTAGATCCGTTTCCAGTAGGGCTAGTTGCCTTCCATGATGCAGAGACGGCGGTATATGAACCTCCAGAAGCCAGATAACCTGACCAGTTGGTTGATGTATAACCGGATGTGACTTGCGGAGGAGAGCTTGAGCTTGATCCAGAACCACCTGAACTGGATGTCGGACTAGGGCTTGGGCTAGAACTAGAGGTAGGCGCTGGGGCTGTAGGCGTCAGCCCGCTAACGCTACTTGTCGGCGCTGGAGCAACAACTGGCTCGACTTTATTGGAGGTCCTAACGGCTAGAGGCTTAGTAGTAACGGGCGGCTTAGTCGGTGCAACGGCAATCGGTGCTGGGGCTGTAGGCGTTGGCTGCGGCGCTGGAGGAGTAACCACAGTAGGCTTCTTAGGGGTTACCTTGACTTGATTCGAACTCGATTTCTTAGAGGTTGACTCAATGTGCGTCACTGCAGGCTTATGGTTAACGCCGGCTATAATTAAGCTAGAAAAAGTTACGGCCAGGAGTGAATATTCTACTAGCCTATGATGAGATGATTTAAATAACTTTTTTAATTTTTTTCTAATGGCATTTTTGTTTTTATATTAACTACTATATTTTATCAAAAACCCTGTAATGCTACTAGCTTGTAGGCTTGACGAATGTCTTATTTGCTAAGCTGTAGCGCCCGTTCTACGGCGTAAGGTAAGTCGGAAAGTATATTAAACGCTGTAATTTCTTCGGGTTTTATCCATCTATATTCGGTATTCTCGCCATTTAAGACTATAGGCGGCTTAGTTTGTAACTCAATTAAACACGGAAAGACAATATATTGACGCTTTTCGTCGGTATTTTTTAAGGTATAGGAAGAAGCTACGTTAATATTAGTTACAGCTACTTTTAGTCCAAGCTCTTCATCTAATTCATTGCTAGCAATTTCTCTGACATCTTTGATTTGATCTATGAAGCCATTCACGGTTGACCAGTAGGCATTGGCGTCGGCTAAATTATTAGCTCGTTTAACAATTAAAATTTGGTCACCGACCTTAATAGTGCACATAACTATTGGTGCAATATCTGCGTCTGTATAGTTAATACCTTGGTTTTTGTATAGGCCGAAGTGTTTAAGTGCATTCTCTAGCCAAGACTTCAATTCCGTTTGACTAATTCCTTGACTAATCTGGTGCGACATAGAATGAGTATACCAAAATTAAAAATCAGTTATTTCTGAAGGAGCTGTTTGACGGTTTTTTCTATTTGATTTGGTTTAGCTATAAAAGCATCAGGATTATAAGTTTTTAAGATTGCAGGTGTGCAATAGCCCCAGCCTACCGCGATGCATTTCATGTGTATGGCATGTGCGGCTTCAATATCTCTGGTTTCGTCGCCAATATAAATGCAATTACGTACTAATAGCTTTTCTTTTTTAAGCAAACTGGCTAATCGTTTAGACTTTCCGAAAATACTTGTTCCTGAATATATTTTGGTTATATGGCTTGTCAGCCCGTACTTGCCTAACAGATATGCTATAGCTTGTTGATCGTTTGTGCTAAGTATATACAACCTATAATTCTTAGAAGTTGATTTAAGCATCTCTTCGGTACCTTTGAACACTTCAACTGATGGCATTTTTTCAAACATTCGACGACGACCTTGTCTAATAAGCTTTGGGATTTGCCATTTTTTTATATCGAGCCTCTTCAGAATCTCACGGGTGGAGCTTCCCCGAAGTTGCTGAGTCACGTCATGTCCTAGAGGAGGCTTACCTAAGAGCTCGCTTAAAGTAGTAACAAATATCTCAAAGCTGTCGGCTAAAACGCCGTCGAAGTCGAATATAATTGCTTGGTTTTTATCTTTGCTCATCTTAATCCCCTAAGGAGCACAATATGTTATTAGCAAGAACTAATATCATTATATAAAAATAAGCATACAAAAGGCAGTCTACTGTTTTTGTCTTTTGCGTTTGTTGGGATCAAGCTCTTTTTTACGCAATCGTAAATTCTGAGGCGTTACTTCCAATAACTCATCGTTCTCAATGAAGTCCAAACATTGCTCCAGGCTAAAGATTGTAGGCGGGGTTAGTTGGACTACGCCATCGGAAGATGAAGAGCGCATGTTGGTCAGATGCTTAGCTTTACAGACATTAATCTCCATATCCTCTGGACGAGTACCAAGACCGATTATTTGACCGGCATAAACCTTCTCAGCCGGTCCAACATAAAGAGTTCCTCTAGCTTCGGCATTCTGTAGCGAGTAAGGAGTTGTAACACCCGTTTCAAACGCTATTAGTACACCGTTCCTAAGCTGTTGCAGGGCTGGCCCGATAGGCTGGAAGCCAATAACCAGGCTGTTCATGACAATTGTACCCTTCGTGCTGGTCATCAGAATATTCCTGATTCCCAGAAGGGCCCTGGTGGGAATTTCGTAGACTAATTTAGTGACACCCTTAGGTGAAGCAAATTGTTCGGTGAGGTTGGCTCTTCTTTGTCCAAATTCCATTTGAACTGTGCCGACATGCTCTGCCGGAACTTCAATTATTACTTCTTCAATCGGCTCAACCAGTTTGCCGTCTTCCTCATGAGTGACAACTTCCGGCCTTCCCACTTCGAATTCATAGCCTTCCCGTCTCATAGTTTCTATTAGTACGCCAAGATGCAGTTCTCCACGACCGGCGACTGTAAAGCCAATTCCGCTTTCCTGAACCTGTAAGCCAACATTGGTCTCGAGTTCTTTTTTGAGGCGGTCGGCTATTTGTCTAGATGTATTGAATTCACCCTCTTGGCCCTTAAAAGGACTAGTGTTTGGCCCCATATAGATTCTTAAGGTTGGTGCTTCAACTTCGATTGTTGGCAAAGCTTCCGGATTTTCGGCATCAGCCAGTGTGTCGCCAATTTGCGCGTCGGCCACACCTGTTACCTGCACTATATCACCGGCTATCCCAATAGGAACTTCAAAGCGGTTTAGGCCATGGCTCATAAAAGCGCTATCAACTTTGGCTGGTTTAATGGACCCGTCTTTGCTACAAAGAGCTACTGTTTGACCGGCGGTAACACTGCCTTTAGTAATTCGGCCAATGGCATATTTGCCCTTGAAGCTATCATAGGTTAGAGCGGTTACCAGCATCTGGAAAGGTTCATCTATAGCTACTTTCGGGGCTGGTATGTGCTTTTCAATGGCATCAAACAGTGGATCAAGGGAGGCCTCAGCGGATATTTCAGAGGGAATGCTTGCCCAGGCCTTGCCTTCACGACCGATTGCATAATAGACAGGATAATGCAGTTGGTCTTCGTGAACGGCTAGCTCTAAGAAAAGGTCGGCTAGCTCGTCTTCAACTTCAGCAATTCTGGCGCCAGGCTTATCGATCTTGTTGATAACCACAACTGGCTTAATTTCAGCCGCTAAGGCTTTTGATAAGACAAACTTGGTTTGAGGCATCGGACCTTCTTGAGCATCAACAATCAGCAAACATCCATCCGCCATATTGAGAGTTCTCTCTACTTCTCCGCTGAAGTCAGCATGTCCTGGGGTATCGATAATGTTGATACGCAGGTCCCCATGCTGGACGGCGGTTACTTTAGCGGTTATGGTAATCCCGCGTTCTTTTTCCTGATCGCCCGAATCCATTATTAACTGCATATTCATTTCTGCCTGGTTAGCTCTGAAAGTTTCAGATTGTTTAAGTAGCCCGTCAACGAGGGTAGTTTTTCCATGGTCAACGTGAGCAATGATGGCAATATTTCTAATCTTGGCGGGGTCTTGATCGGGTTTCATTCAATAAAAAAGGCGCTTATATTCATAAAGCGCCAGCTTTCTTATCTGTAATTATAACATATTACGTCTGTTTTCATAATGCAAAATACTAACTCACGGTTTTATACTTTAGGGTAGTATAGATGGGTAACATGAGTAAGCCCTTATATATCATATATATACCTGGTCTGGGTGACGTACCTGATCCTCGCTCCCAAATCGCTATTGTCCGTTCGTGGAAGAGATATGGTGTTATTCCCGAAACGTTTCTTATGAAGTGGACGGTTACTGAGCCCTATGAGACAAAATTTAACCGATTATTAAAGCATATAGATGATCTTTATGAGGCTGGATATGCTATAGGATTAGTTGGTGCCAGTGCTGGAGCTTCGGTTGTGGTTAATGCTTTTTCGGCTCGTCAGGATAAAGTAATCGGGATTGTGCTTATAGCTGGTAAAGTGAATCGTCCTGGCAGTATAGGCGCAGGCTTACGGAGAAATAATGCCGCCTTGCCTGCATCGGTAGCCCAAACCGCCACTTCCTTAGCGGGTCTGGATGCTAACAAGAAGAGACTGATTTTATCCCGTTATGCATTCATCGATAATTATGTTAGAAGATCGGATAGTCATATACCTGGTGCTAAAAACGTTATTGTTCCCAGTATTGGGCATATTTTTACCATTGCAACACAGCTATTATTTGGGGCACCTAGTTTCTTAAAGTTTTTAAAATCGCTTAATTAAATATTATATTTTCTAATCTTCACTTGACTCTATAATCGGCTGATTGAGCATAGGTTCCTGTTGACGGTCGTCATGCCTATATTCCGAAAGCCGGCGCTTAAGACCTCTTAAGCCTTTATGGGCCGCCACTGTCAGTAAGATACCAACAGTCATGCCACCGAAGAGGAATCCGCCACCTTCTACGGTATGTTGAAGGGAGTTTTCATGCCGAGCAGTTCCAGGAATAGATCGATAGGCTGTTAAACCGGCCGCTCCACCAGCAAAAGTTAGCATTCCTAGAGTTATGGGATTTGCCTGCTCATCTACTTTCGCTTGCTCTAAGTCTGTAGGAGACTGTTCAAGAACCTGTTCATTCATACAGAAATAATACCATATTATGCATGATCGGTCAATGTGAGTATTTGATTAGTACGGCTTCGTAGGCTTTAAGCTCGAGGTTGTCGGTTGACTCTATTTCGAAAGGTATGCCAACAAGACTACTTATTAAAATTTGGCCTTTGTTGTTAAGCTGATATTTGCGCTTATTCTTAGTAAAATTAATAACTACCATAAAAGATTCGTGATCCTTCTGCCGGCTATAACAAAGTACCGGTGAATCAGGTTCGGAGATGATCTTTATGTCACCATGAGTAAGCGCTTTAGATGAGCGTCTAATATCTATAAGTGTTTTGTACAAATTAAGAAAGGAAGTTGGATCGGTAATTTGCGAGGCTACATTGTTAGTCTTGTAGTCGCTTGCGACTGGTAGCCATGTTTCCTGATTGGTAGAAAACCCTGCCTGAAAACCGCTTGACCACTGCATTGGCGTTCGTTCAGGGTCGCGTCCTTCTTCGAGCTGACCGACAGCACTGGGGTCCATTACCTTATCTTTGGGAATATTGACGTCATGCATACCAATGTCTTCACCATAATAGACAAAAATCATGCCCGGTAAAGTTAGCTTCATGAGCGCCGCCGCTCTAGCTTTAGGTTCTCCTAGACGTGATACTAAGCGGGGTTTATCATGGTTCCCAAAGGCATAGCTGGCAATTGCCAATGGGTGAACATTATCCAGGGCGTCATGAAACTCCTGAAGAAACTTACGCCAGGCTTCAGCTTCCCATGGCAGATGGATACCTTCGAAAATAAAGGGTGCTGCAACGCTTGGATCAACGCCTTGATAGTAATTCATATATTCGCCAATTTGATCTATGCCTCTGGTATAACCTTCGGTGATCATAAAGCGATGTTTGTGAGCAAATCGCTTCTCTTTTAATACGCTCGCCATCTCATTTAAATAGTTGTACTGCTGGGGCCAATGTTGATCATTTTCATGGACTAAAGAGTGGTAGTCGGAGCCGTGGCCGGGGGTAAAGTCGGGATTAATGGGGTTGTCTTTCAGCTCCGGGTCTTTACCT